>NZ_JBHXSO010000008.1:0-180607 GCF_042714775.1 Streptomyces sp. NPDC058691
GGGGCTTCGTTTTTTTTATAACCACCCGGGCTGGGGGCGGGGGGCCTGTCCCCCGGCGGCCCTTCGCCGTCATCGCCGCGGGCCCCAGGGCCCGCGCGCGTCGATCCGTCCGTGCGTGCGCGCCCGAAAAGGGCGCGAGGCGTCAGAGGGTGACGCCGAAGTCCTGCGCGATGCCGCGCAGGCCGGACGCGTACCCCTGGCCGACGGCGCGGAACTTCCACTCCGCACCGTTGCGGTACAGCTCGCCGAAGACCATCGCGGTCTCGGTGGAGGCGTCCTCCGAGAGGTCGTAGCGGGCGAGCTCGTTGTTGTCGGCCTGGTTCACCACGCGGATGAACGCGTTGCGGACCTGGCCGAAGGACTGCTGGCGGCTCTCGGCGTCGTAGATCGACACCGGGAAGACGATCTTGGAGACCTCGGCGGGGACCGTCGTCAGGTTCACCTTCACCTGCTCGTCGTCGCCCTCGCCCTCACCCGTGAGGTTGTCGCCGGTGTGCTCCACCGAGCCCTCGGGGCTCTTGAGGTTGTTGAAGAAGATGAAGTGCTTGTCCGAGACGACCTTGTTGTCGGCGTTGACCAGCAGCGCGCTCGCGTCGAGGTCGAAGTCGGTACCGGTGGTCGTACGCACGTCCCAGCCGAGACCGACGGTGACTGCGGTCAGTCCCGGCGCCTCCTTGGTCAGCGAGACATTGCCGCCCTTGGAAAGGCTGACACCCATGGGATCTCCCTGCTCAATCCGGCGCGGGCCGCGCCCCTTGACGATTCCTTTGCCCAATGCCTTCAACGGGCCGCTCCGCGCGCGGGTTCCCGGCCGCCGCGCTGCTTCACCTGAGTGCCGCAGCGGACCTCGTCACAGCGACCGTACGCTCTCCAATTCGGCCGCGAACAGTACGGCGGGATCGAAGCCCATCCCGGTGAAGTGGCCGGCGAGTTCCAGCGAGAGCACGCCGTGCAGCCGCGTCCACACCGTCAGGGCCCGGCTCAGCGCCGCCGCCGGGGCGGAGTGGCCGCCGGCCCACTCCCGGTGGGCGGCCAGGTGCTCGTCCAGGGCGGAGGCGGTGGAGCCCGCGGGCGCTCCGGCGGGTTGTTCCGCACAGGCGTCGAGCAGCGCCGCCATGATCTCCCGGGCGATCCCGGTGACGTCGTCGGGCGCGTGATAGCCCGGCACGGGTGTGCCGTACACGAGGAAGTAGCGCTGCGGGTCCTCCAGGGCCCAGCGGCGCAGGGTGTGCGCCAGGCCGAAGAGCCCGGGCTCCGCCCGCGCGGCGGCCGCGAAGGCGTCGGCGAGGCTGCGGTAGGCGTCCCGGATCAGCTCGGTGATCAGGTCGTCACGGCCGGCGAAGTAGCGGTAGAGGGCAGGGCCGCTCATGCCCATCTGCTTGGCGATCGCGTTGAGGGAGAGCGCCGACGCCCCCGCCGCGGCGATCTGCTCCCAGGCGCGTTCCTTGATCTCCGCGCGGACCTGGCTGCGGTACCGCTCCCGCGGGGTCGTCGTCCTCGGGTCCGCCATGAGCCGCCGCCTTCCGTCCGCCACGCCGCCGGGGGCCACCGTGAGCTATACCCGTACAGCGAAGTGAGAACCTATCACTCACCAGGCGCCGCTCAGGTACCCGCTCAGGCACCGCTCAGGCGGCGTCCACGCGGAGGACGTCCAGGGCCAGCGTCAGATCCACCAGGTCCCGGGGGTGGGTGAGCCGCCGGCCGGTGAGCAGTTCGAGGCGGCGCAGCCGGTTGAGGACGGTGTTGCGGTGGCAGTCCATGCGCTCCGCGGCGGCGCGCGGCGACCCGTCGCAGTCCATCCAGGCCGCGAACGTGCCCAGCAGGGAGTCCCGTTCCTCGTCGGGCAGTTCCCGCAGCGGCCCGAGCACCCGGCCGGCCAGCTCACCGGCGAACTGCCGGTCCGAGGCGACCAGGGCGTCCGGGATGCGCTCCTCCCAGAGCGCCACCTCCCCGTCGGCCGTGCAGGCGGACAGGGCCAGTTCGGCCAGCGCCCGGGACCGGTGCAGCTCCGACAGGCCCGCCACCACCGGCCCGACCCCCGCCCGCAGCCCCGGCACCGTCCGCAGGGACCCGGCGAACGCCGACAGCGGCCGCTCCCCCAGCAGCACGACGAGGAACTCGCCCGCCCCGTCCCACGGCACCCGTAGCAGCCGGCCGCCGGAGCCGGGCGCGGCCGCGGGAACAGCTGTACGGAGGGTGGTCCCGGCCGTGGTCGCCGCGACCGCGAACCGGCCGTCCGCGGGGACGCCGAGGGCCTGGGCGGCGGCGCGCACGCCCATGTCATCGGAACGGCCGTCCAGAAGCGCCACCAGCAGCGTCGCGGCCGGCGGCGCGTCGGCGACCGTCCCGTCGTCCGGCGTCTCGCGGTAGGCCTCGGCCAGGATCGCGGCGTTGCGTTCCCGGAATCCCCACATCCGGGGGGCGACACGGACCATGAGGGACAGCCGGTCCGGGTCGTGGGCGGCGACGGTGTCCACGAGTTCCTGCCACAGGACCGCGCCGCCCACGGACAGGACGTGCAGCAGCAGTTCCGGCGGCATCCCCAACGCGGCCTGCCGGCGTCCCACCGTCGCCATGTGGAGAGCGGCGGCGACGTCGCAGCCCGGGTCCACGAGCCGGTCCAGGTGCATCCTGATGATCGTCGCGAAGCCCTCGGGCGAGCAGTCGGGGTTGCCCGCGTGGTCCATGAAGCCGGGGACCTCGACGCGCAACCGCGCCGTGACCCGGGCCGCCAGCTCGTCCACCCCTTCCCGCATACGCAGCGCGGCCGCCCGCAGCAGCGCGCTGGCGGCGGCCTCGTCCCGCGCGGTGGCCGCCTCCGCGCCGCGAACGCTCACCGGGCCCCCTGCCCAGGGGCGGGCACGATGCGCTCGGCGTCCAGGGCGAGCACCAGATGGACGACATCGTGCGGCCGGAACGGCGAGCGGCCGGTGAGCTGCTCCAGCCGTCGCAACCGCCGCCGCAAGGTGTTCGCGTGACAGAACAGGGTGGCCGCGGCCCGCTCGACGGAGCCGTCGGAGTCCAGCCAGACCTCCAGGGTCTCCAGCAGGACGGTCCGCTCACCGGGGTCGACCGCGTGCAGCCCGCCCAGCACGCCGGAGGCGATCTCGGCCGCCGCCTCGGGACGGCGGGCGAGCAGGGCGGCCGGCCAGCGCCGGTCGAGCAGCGCCACCTCCCCGTCGCGGGTGCAGGTGCGCAGGGCCAGTTCGGCGAGGTCCCGGGCGTGCCCGGCGTCGGCGAGCCGCGCCACCAGGGGGCTCAGGCCGGCCCGCGCCCCGTCCGGCACGCCGAGCGCCGCCGCGAAGTCGCCCAGCGGCAGGTCGCCCAGTTCGGCGAGAAGGACCTCGCCGCCGAGCGGGAAGGTACGGCGCACCCGGACCCCGGCGGGTGTGCCACTGCGCGCCGGGCCCGGCCGCGGACGGAGCGAGGCGTTGCGCACGACGGCGACCGCGAAGCGCCCGCTCTCCGGGAGGTCCAGTGCCCTCGCCGCCTCGGCGGCCTCCGCGGGGTTCATCCCGCCGGTCCCGCCCACCCGGCCGGCCAGCAGCGCCTCCAGCGCCCGGCGTCCGCGCTGGCGGTGGTGCGTCACCTCGGCGCGGGCCCGCCCGTAGGCGGCCGCCATCAGCCGGCTGTCCCGTTCGAACAAGTCCCAGACCTCCGCAGCGGCGCGGGCCATCAGCTTCGTGCCCTCCGGCCCGCGGACCTCACCGGCGCGCACCAGGGACAGCCACAACTCGTCGCCTCCGGTGCGGTAGGCGCCGATCATCGAGCGCAGCGGGAAGTCCTGCCAGGCCCTGCGCTCGCCCACCCACGACTGGTACTCGGCGGACACCGTGGAGCGTCCAGGGTCGGCGAGGGAGTCCAGCACCGCGGCGACGGCGCCGCCCGCCTCCTCACGGAACCCGGGCGGCACGAGCCCCGGTTCCCGGTAGGCCGGGTGCCGTTCGCGTATCCGGTCCACGATGCGTTCCGCGAGCGGCACGACCCGCCTGCGGACCTCCCGGGCCGCTGCCCGCAGCAGATCGGCGTGCTCGTGGTCGTGCCCGTCCACGGCGGGTGCGGGGCGCGTCGGCGCAGGGGCGGTCATCCGGTCCTCCTCCCGGTGCCCTGGGAGTGGTGGTCCGCGGGCGTCACGCGTTTCTACCCGCCGGGCGACCGGGCCTGGAAGGGAACCGACGCAACCCTTACCCATTCCGACGGGGATCTCCGCAGGTCACCAGGGATCTCCGCAGGTCTGCGAACACACTGTCGAGCACGCGCGCCCCGCGCGTCCGCCGCCGTCCCGCGGCCCGCCGCGGTGGCGTTGCACAGTCCGGCACCCCCGCCGTTGGGAGCCGCCACCAGAAACGGTCGCGCCCCTCGCCCGGGCCCCGGGGGATCTCTTCCCATGGAGTCTCCGGTCGAGCGGCTCGTCCCGAGCCCTCCCGGCGGCGTCGGCGCCGACGCCCGTCCCCCTCAAGGAGCACCTCCCGTGACCCGGAAAGCCCTCGGTTCCACCGTTGTCCTCGCGGCGGCCCTCGTCACCCTCCTGGCCGGTTGCGGCGGCCCCGCGATCGGCGAGAGTCCCGACAACGGACCCGTCGACAAGGCCGGGGTGACCATCGGTCCCGGCATCACCCCGACCACCATCCGGCTCGGCGTCCTCACCGACCTGTCCGGCCCGTACGGCCCGCTGGGCCGCTCGGTGCTGCAGGCCGAGCGGCTGTACGTGAACGATGTGAACGCCTCGGGCGGCGTGTGCGGCCGCAAGCTCCAGCTGATCGTCCGCGACCACGGCTACAACCTGGACAAGGCGACCATGCAGTACTCCAGGATGGAGCCGTCGATCGCGGCCATGCCCGGGCTGCTCGGCTCGACCATCATCAACTCCCTGCTGGGCACCCTCGGGGCCGACGAGCTCATGACGGTGGCGCTGGGCTACTCCTCGGCCCTCCTGGGCCAGCCCGGCCTGCAGACGATCAGCGCCACGTACGACGTCGACATGATCAACGGCCTGGACTGGGCGGCGTCCACCTACGGCCTGAAGCGCAAGGACAAGATCGGCTACCTCTACCTGAAGGGCGACTACGGGGAGAACGCCATGCGCGGGGCCGAGTTCGTAGCCGAGGAGAAGGGGCTGCGCGTCGTGTCGCGCGAGGTACCGGCCGGCCGGGACGACGTGAGCGCGCAGGTGCACGACCTCGCCGCCGCCGGAGTCAAGGCCGTCCTGGTCTCCGCGAGCCCCGAGCAGACCGCCTCGGCGGTGGGGAGCGCCGCCGCGCAAGGTCTGATGGTCCCGTTCCTGGCCAGCGCCGCGGGCTTCCACCCGGAGATGCTCAAGAGCCCCGCGGCCCCGGCGGTGTTGAGCATGCTGCACCTGGTCGCCCCCACCCCCTCGCTGACCGACCACGCCCCCGAGGTCGGGAAACTGGTCGCCGACTATCAGAAGCACTACCCCGGGCAGCCGCTGGACCAGGGTGTGGAGAACGGCCACAACACCATGGCGATCGCCGTCCAGGACCTGAAGGAGGCCTGCGCCAACAAGGACCTCAGCCGGGCGGGCATCATCGCCGCGCACCGCAAGATGAACCGGTTCGACCCCGGCGTGGGCCCGGCGCTGAACTTCTCCGACCCATGGCGGCCGAGCGCCACCGTCAGCTACATCCTGAAGCCGCAGAAGGACGTCCCCGGCGGCCTCGTCAACGTCAAGGGACCCTTCAAGGTGTCCGCGGTGGAGCGGTACCTCGTCTTCATCTGACCCCGGGCGCCCGCCCCGCCCCCTCCCCAGGGGCGGGGCGGGCAGGGTGTCACCGCGGCTGGTAGCCGCCGATTGGGGGGCGTCCCCGGCCAATCCGTGCTTCGGGGCCGTCAGTTGCACGCTGCCCTTCCCCGGTCGCCGTTGAAGTCCCCGACAGTGGTGGTCGTTCCGCCGATGCCCCCGTGCCTCCCGCACGGGGGCATCGGCATGTCCGCTGCCCGGACGCCGCTCGACCCCGCCTCGGTCATCGCGACATGGCCTATCTCAAGTAGACCTTTACAAGATCCCGGAAACTCTGTTAGAAAGTAATCGTGAAACTTGCTTTGGCCATTACGGGCCGTCGGCATCGTCGTGCAAGGAGTACGAACACCATGACCAACCTCACCCTCTCCACCGTCGGCGGCGACCTCGGCGAGACCGTCTCGCTCACCGAAGGCGCGGCATCGGCACCCGGTCCCGACGAGGTGCTGGTAGCGGTCGACGCCGCACCGGTGAACCCCGCCGACTTCCTCTACGCGGCAGGGTGGTTCGGCGTCTACCCGCAGGTCCCCGCCGCGATGGGCGCCGAGGGCGCGGGCCGGGTCACCCGGGTCGGCGACGGGGTCGACCCCGCGCTCGTCGGCAAGCGCGTGATCATCCTGCCGACCTTCGAGTTCGGCACCTGGGCCGACCAGGTCGTGGTCCCGGCCGCCGCCGTCATCGCGGTCACCGAACGGGCCGACGCCGCCCAGCTCGCGATGCTTCCGGTCAACCCCGCCACCGCCTGGGCCCTGCTGCACGACTACGTGGAGCTGAAGCCGGGTGACTGGGTGGGCGTCACCCTGGCCAACTCCGCGGTCGGGCAGCATGTCATCGCCCTCGCCAAGCGGGCGGGGCTGCGGACCCTCGCCGTGGTCCGGCGCGAGGAAGCCGCCCAGCAGGTGCGCGAACGCGGCGCGGACGCCGTGGTGATCGACGGCGAGGACCTCGCCGAGCAGGTCGCCCGGGCGCTCGACGGCCAGCAGCTGCGCCTGCTTCTGGAAGGCACCGGCGGCGCCGACCAACTCGGCCGGCTGGTGGGCTCGGTGGAGGCGGGCGGCAGTGTCGTCGCCTTCTCCGCCGCGACCGCCCAGCCACCTGTGCTGCCGCTGGGCGACCTCATCTACCGGGGGATCTCGCTGCGCTCCTTCTTCATCCTGACCTGGCTGCGCGAGACCCCCAGGACTGAACTGGAGCGCGTCTACAACGAATTGGCCGAGCTCATCGTGGACGGCGTCCTGGAGACGACGGTCGCGGGGACGTACCCGCTCGCGCGGTACCGCGACGCGCTCACCCACGCGGCCGGCCCGGAGCGTTCCGGCAAGGTGGTCTTCGTTCCGGAGCACCCCGCTGCCTGACGCGCCGACCCACTCCCCGAAACGCCGTTCCCGGTCCGCCTCCTGGGCGGGCGACCGACCGGGAACGGCCCCGGGCGGCAGCCCGGGAACGTTGACCCGCCCTGGCGTCGGGGTGTCAGGACGGACGCGCCGCGGCGGTGGAGGCCGGGTTCTTGCGGGCGCGGAAGGCGGCGACATTCGCGCGGTTGCCGCACAGTTCGTACGAGTGCCAGCGCTGCGTGCGGTTACGGGTCGTGTCGTAGAACACTCCCCGGCACGCGTCGCTGCCGCAGACCCGGATGCGTGACCAGTTGCCGTCGCGGACCAGTTCGGCCACGGAGGCCAGGATCCGGCCGGTCAGCGGGTCACCGGAAACCTGGCGCACTCCGGGCGTCGGTCCGGCGAAGGTGAGCACGAAGGTGTGGTCCGACGTGCGAGCCGTCAGGGCCTCCCAGCGCCGGGCCGTCTCCTCCGCGTCCGCCGCCTCCACCACGGCCATCAGGTCGGAGCGCAGCGCGCGGACGCGTTCGAGCCGTTCGACGGCCGGCTCCCGCGTAGGCCACGTACCAGCCGGGTCCGGCGCGTCGCCCAGGTCCGGCGGAGCGAAGGCCCCGAGGATCTCGGCGGCCTGCCGGGGATCCGCCAGCTTGTCCGGCAGCACCGGTACGGCGTGCGGACGCGAGTTGAGCAGGGCCATCAGCGCTCCTGCCGCGGCCGGAACCCGCGTCACGCGCTCGCTTCCGTTTCCCGTCATAGGTCCACTCCCCACCGTCCGGGGCGCCCGCTACCGGGCCGACATGACCAACAGTCTAAATGACCCTTACAGGCAATGACGTACCCGCCTGTCTCTGTAATTGTCAAAATCATTTCACCGATGACAACGAGATCAGTTCATTCGAACCGGCCGTAGCGGCCAACAGGAGACCACCGACATGTCCAAGATTCTCATCGTGGTGACCGGCGCAGACCACTGGACGCTGGCCGACGGCACCAAGCACCCGACCGGTTTCTGGGCGGAGGAGCTGACCGCCCCGTACGCGATCTTCCGGGCGGCCGGCCACGAGATCGCCATCGCCACACCTGCGGGCGTCGTACCGCCGCTGGACGCCGCGAGCCTGTCCCCCGAGGTGAACGGCGGGCAGGAGAACGCCGACCGCATCGCGGCCGAGCTGGCCGCCGTCGGCGAACTGAACCACCCGAAGCGGCTGGAGGACATCGACCCCGCCGACACGGACGCTTACGACGCCGTGTTCTACACCGGCGGACACGGCCCCATGGAGGACCTGGCCACGCACGCCGCCTCCGGCCGGCTCCTGAACGCCGTGCTCGCCTCCGGCAAGCCGCTCGGCATCGTCTGCCACGGCCCCGCCGCACTGCTCGCCACCGCCGCGCAGGACGGCACCTCCCCGTTCGCCGGGTACCGGGCGACCGGGTTCACCAACGTCGAGGAGACCCACGCGGGCTTCGCCGAGCGCGCCGAGTGGCTCCTCCAGGACCGCTTGGTGCAGCTCGGCATCGACTTCCAGGAGGGCGAGGCGTTCGCTCCCCACGTCGTCGTCGACCGGAACTTCGTCACCGGTCAGAACCCGGCCTCGTCCGCGCCGGCCGCCGAGGCGCTGCTCCGGGTGCTGGCTCACTGAGCCACCCCGCCAGGCGGTCCGGTGCCCTCCCACCCTTGAGACGGCATCGGACCGCCCCCATCGCTGAAGCCCCGGCCCGGCCCGCCCGCCCCGCGCCCATCCGAAAGAGGAATCGCATGACCACCCCGACGATGAACCGCACCCCTCCGGAACGGGAGGTGGGGCTCGGCCTCATGGGCATGTCCGAGCTGTACGGCCCGGCCGACGACACGGAGTCGCTGTCCACCATCCGGGCGGCCCTCGACCACGGAGTCCGGCTGCTGGAGACCGGCGACGCCTACGGCATGGGCCACGGCGAACTGCTGCTGCGGGAAGCGATGCGCGGCCGCCGCCGGGACGAGGTCCGCGTCAGCATCCGGTTCGGCGCGCTGCGCGAGCCCGGCGGCGGCTGGACGGGATCGGACGGCAGGCCGGTCGCCGTCAAGAACTCCCTTGCCTACTCGTTGCGCCGCCTCGGAACGGACTACATCGATCTGTACCGGCCCGGGCGCCCCGACCCGGACGTCCCGATCGAGGAGACGGTCGGCGCCCTGGGCGAGATGGTCCGCAGCGGACACATCCGCGGCATCGGACTGACGGACGTCGGCCCCGACACCCTGCGGCGCGCCCACGCCACCCATCCGATCGCCGACGTGCAGGTGGAGTACTCCCTCTTCTCCCGCGGCCCGGAGCGCGCCCTCCTGCCGACCGCCCGCGAGCTGGGCATCTCCGTGACGGCCTACGGCATCCTGTCCCGCGGACTGCTCTCCGGCCACTGGTCCTCTTCGCGGCAACGACACCTGCCACCCGAGGACTTCCGCAACGGCCTGCCCCGGTTCCAGGGCACCAACCTGACGCACAACCTGGCGCTGGTGGAGGCACTGCGCCGGGTGGCCGCCGAACACGGGATGACCGTGGCCCAGCTGGCCATCGCCTGGGCGGCCGCCCAGGGCCCCGACATCGTCCCCCTCGTCGGGGCCCGCACCAGGACCCAGCTCACCGAGACGCTGACCGCAACCGCCCTCCGCCCCGCACCGGCCACCCTGACCGCTGCCGAACAGGCCATACCGCCCGGCTCACCCGCCGGCGAGCGCTACATGCGAGCGCTGCTCGATCTGCTGGACGGCCAGGGCCTGTCTGAAGTCCCGTTCAAGGGGTGACATTCCTCTTGCGACCGGCGTTTCGACCGGATGCTCAGGATTCCGTGAACCATTCCGCCCGGAGCGCCGACTGTCTGTGTGACGGACGGTGCGGAGCAGGGAGGTGTGGTGGGCCACGACGGTTGCTGGTAGTGCGCTGCCAGCTCGGGGAGCGGGAGGCGTTCCGCGAACCGGTGGCCATGTGGCACCCCCCGCTGTGCCGCTATGTCCGGGGCATGGTCGGCTCGCCGCACCTCGCGGTTCGCCCCCTGGCTGTTCACCATCGCCCGGCGCACGGTCACCGACCGTCTGCGGCAGACGTACAAGGCTCCGCAGACGGCCATGGAGGAGGCCACGACTGTCGTCGCCGACGACGAGCTCAGCGGCGTGCTCACCACGATGCAGATCGAGACAGGCCTTGCTGCTCTGCCGCCCTTGGAGCGCGAGGTGCTGATCCTCTTCCACCTGGAGGACCTGCCACTGGCTGCTGCGCGACCACCTTGCCGAGAAGGGATACGAGGCATGAGCGAGCAGAACCGCGCAGCGCAGCGGGCCGTGCCCGAGCAACTGGAGCGCGCGCCGGCCACGGAGGTGTCACTGCGGTCCCGGCTGCGCCACGTGGCACTGGGCCTGGCCGGAGGGTGCGGCGCGGCCATGATCGCGGTGCTGTGGGCCACCGAGCCGAATGCTCTGCCGACGCGTACCCAGGCCGCCTTCGCCGGACTGATCGCCATCGGGCCGGCCTGGGCCGTCTTCGCCGGCTGGGTGCTGAGCAGGCGTCGGCCGCTGTTCGCCCGGGACCGGGTGCTGTCCGCCCGGATCGCACTGGCGGCGAGCGTGGTGACCGCCCTGGCCGGGGTGGCGCCGGCCGCAGTCCGCGGCAGCACCGCCGACCTGGCGGCCACCGCCGCGGGCGGGGTCGTCCTCACCGCCGCCGCGATGCTCACCCTGGTACGGGCGCGGCACCGCCGGCGCGAACTACTGCGCCTGCGGGATGCGTTGCGCCAAGACACCGCTGAACAGCCTCGCCCAAGCCAAGATCACCCGGATCAGGGAGACTCCTCCTGACCGAGGGACAGGCCGCCGACAGCCCCCGGTGCATCCCGGTCCCGACGTCCTTCCTGCACTCGTCCTCGGCCTCTGCCTGGACAGCCGGACGAGCGTCCCAGGTACAACGGTTTGAAAACGATCTCCCGGCTGTAGGAGCGGGGCTACGCCACCGGCGACCTGCACGCCGGACGCGTCACCCGCGAGACCTGGACCGCACGCATCGCCGACCGCAGGCCTTGCCGCCTCATGCCCGCTCAAGCCCCGCTCGTCGACCCCGAGCCCAGCCACACCGGCCCCGTCAAGGTCTGCCGCCAGAGAGCCATCACCCTCGCCCCAGACGAAGGGGCCAAGCACTGGCAGGCACTGGGCACGTGAACCCCGATCGGCCACTTGACGCCCGCCACCGGAGTGACGCGCAGCACACAGGACATCGCCCACACAAGGGAGCCCCCTCACCGGCCACTGACGGCCGACGAGAGGGCTCCGACGTGTGAGCGACGCAACGATCGGCCAACCCGACCTGCACATCGCTTGATCAACGCGAGAAGCGGGCCTCCTCAGTGACTTTCGCCACCGGGGAGACCCGCTTCATCTGTGCGCGAGGGGGGAGTTGAACCCCCACGCCCTTTCGGGCACTGGAACCTGAATCCAGCGCGTCTGCCTATTCCGCCACCCGCGCATGGGTGTCGCCGTTAGATTCTGTCACACTCTGCGGGGCTTCCCGTTCGGTGCGTCAGCGCCTTCCGACACCCAGAACACTAGCACGCTGTTCAGGGTCGATTCACATCCGTTTCCGGGCACCCCCACGGGGCGGGAACCGTCCTCTGTTGCGGGACACTGGCTTGGGGCGCCTCTACCATCCCTGTGGGGAAGCGGCAGCGGCGCTTGTGAGCGTTGACACCGCTCCGACGGGACAGATCGGGGAACCACCGGTTTTCCCGGTGCGTGGATACGATCAGTAAGCAGTACCGGAAGGATCGAAGGGGAAGGATCGCGGCGTGAGCCCGCGACAACCGCAGGGCCTTGAGGAAGGAGGTGCATCGTGGGAGTACTCAAGAAGTTCGAGCAGCGTCTCGAGGGCTTCGTGAACGGCACCTTCGCCAAGGTGTTCAAGTCCGAGGTCCAGCCCGTGGAGATCGCAGGCGCGCTGCAGCGCGAGTGCGACAACAACGCCACCATCTGGAACCGGGACCGCACGGTGGTCCCCAACGACTTCATCGTCGAGCTCAGCACCTCGGACCACGAGCGGCTGAGCCCGTACGCCATCCAGCTCGGCGACGAGCTGGCCGGCATGGTGCGCGACTACGCCAAGCAGCAGCGCTACACGTTCATGGGCCAGATCAAGGTCCACCTGGAGAAGGCCGACGACCTCGACACCGGCCTGTACCGGGTACGCAGTCGCACGCTGGCCTCCAGCGAGTCGCAGCAGCAGCAGCTCCAGCAGTCCCCGGCACAGGACCGCAGCGCGCCCCAGGGCCGCGGCGGCTACGGCTATCCGCCGCAGGCCCCGCAGCGCCCCGCCGGGGCACCCCCTATGCCCGCCGCACCGCCGCCCGGCGGAGCCGCCCCCGTGACCCGGCTCCCGGGCACCGGCACGGCCCCGGGCGCCGGCACGAACGTACGCCGCTGGATCGAGATCAACGGCAGCCGCCACCAGATCTCCCGGCCCACCCTCGTCCTCGGGCGCAGCACCGAGGCCGACGTGCGGGTCGACGACCCCGGTGTGTCCCGCCGGCACTGCGAGATCAGGGTCGGAACGCCCTCGACGGTCGTGGACCTCGGGTCCACGAACGGCATCGTGGTGGACGGGCAGCACACCCAGCGCGCTACGCTCCGCGACGGTTCACGGATCGTCGTGGGCAGTACCACCATCGTGTACCGGCAAGCCGAAGGGTGAAGCGGGGGCAATGTCAGAGCTGACCCTGACGGTCATGCGGTTGGGTTTCCTCGCCGTACTGTGGCTGTTCGTCATCGTGGCCGTGCAGGTCATTCGAAGCGACCTGTTCGGAACCCGGGTGACCCAGCGCGGCGCCGGGCGCCGGGGTGACCAGGCGCGTCCGCCGCAGCAGCGGCAGCAACAGCCACAGGCGGCGGCCCAGCGGCAGCAGCCGCAGAACAACCGGGCCCGTCGTGGGGCGCCGACCAAGCTCGTGGTCGCCGAGGGCTCGCTCGCGGGCACCACGGTCGCGCTCCAGGGCCAGACCATCACGCTCGGCCGGGCCCACGACTCCACGATCGTGCTCGACGACGACTACGCGTCCAGCCGGCATGCCAGGATCTACCCGGACCGGGACGGCAACTGGATCGTCGAGGACCTGGGATCCACCAACGGGACCTTCATGGAACGGAACCGGCTGACCACGCCGACTCCGATTCCGCTCGGGGCCCCGATCCGCATCGGCAAGACCGTCATCGAGCTGCGGAAGTAGTCGCACAATGGGCGAGCACAGCCAGCGAGCGCGAGCGAGAGGGTGGGCAGCGTGCGGATGTACCCGGAGCCGACGGGCGAGGTGCGCATGACTCTGTCGCTGCGCTTCGCCGCCGGCTCGCACAAGGGAATGATCCGGGAGGGCAACGAGGACTCCGGCTACGCCGGGCCGCGGCTGCTCGCCATTGCCGACGGCATGGGCGGCCAGGCCGCCGGTGAGGTCGCCTCGTCCGAGGTGATCTCCACCCTCGTCACGCTCGACGACGACGTCCCCGGCTCGGACATCCTCACCTCGCTCGCCACCGCCGTGCAGCGGGCCAACGACCAGCTGCGCGTCATGGTCGAGGAGGACCCCCAGCTGGAGGGCATGGGCACCACGCTCACCGCCCTGCTCTGGACCGGCCAGCGGCTCGGTCTGGTGCACGTCGGCGACTCGCGCGCGTATCTGCTGCGCGACGGCGTGCTCACCCAGATCACCCAGGACCACACCTGGGTGCAGCGGCTGGTCGACGAGGGCCGGATCACCGAGGAGGAGGCCGGCACGCACCCGCAGCGCTCGCTGCTGATGCGCGCCCTGGACGGCCGCGGCCAGGTCGAGCCCGACCTGTCGATCCGCGAGGTCCGGGCCGGCGACCGCTACCTGATCTGCTCCGACGGTCTGTCCGGCGTCGTCAGCCACCAGACGCTGGAGGACACCCTCGCCGGGTACCAGGCGCCCGCCGAGACCGTGCAGGAGCTGATCCAGCTCGCCCTGCGCGGCGGCGGCCCCGACAACATCACCTGCATCGTCGCGGACGTCCTGGACATCGACGACGGCGACACCCTGGCCGTGCAGCTGCACGACACCCCGGTCGTCGTGGGTGCCGTCGCCGACAGCCGGCACCACCTCCCGATGTCCGACCCGCGCCACCTCCAGACCCCGGCCGGCCGCGCCTCCGAGCTCGGCCGCCCGCCGGCCCCCGAGGGCTCCTTCGGGCCGCCCGGCAGCGCCGACTCCGCGGTCGGCGCGCCCATGGGCAGCTTCGGCGCCTTCGAGGGCGAGGAACTCGACAAGCCGGTGAAGTCGCGCCGGTGGCTCAAGCGGTCCCTCGTGCTGCTGGTCGTCCTCGGCGTCGTCGGGGGCGGCCTGTACGGCGCGTACCGTTGGACGCAGACGCAGTACTACGTCGGGGTCAAGGGCGACCACGCGGCGATCTACCAGGGCATCGAGCAGAAGCTGGCCTGGGTGAACCTGTCGAAGGTCCACGAGGACCGCCCTGGCATCGAACTCAAGTACCTACCGCAGAACCAGCGGAAGTACGTGACGGCCACCATCGCCGCCGGCGACCTGGCCGACGCCCGCAAGACCGCGGACGAGCTGGAGCACCAGTCCAAGGTCTGCCAGACCAAGGAGTCCCTGGACAAGGCCCGCGCCGACGCCGCCGACAAGGCCAAGAAGAACCAGCAGAAGGGCGCGGGCACCGCCTCCGGCAAGGCCACGGGCCAGCCCTCGGGCACCCCGACCGCCGGCGGCGACACCGCGACCACACCCCCCAGCAGCCCGTCCCCGGGCGCGACCACCAGTCCGTCGACCAGCCCCACCCTCACCGCCGAGGACCAGGCGCTGGCCCAGCAGTGCCCAGCGGGCAGCTAGCGTCTGCAGGAGGGCCGTCAGTCCAGCATGAGTGTTGTCACGAACACCACGACCATCACATCCGTCGGCGCGCCGAGCCGTCGCAACACAGAGCTCGCGCTTCTCGCCTTCGCGGTGCTGATCCCGGTCTTCGCGTACGCGAACGTGGGCCTGGCGAAGAACGGCTCGCTGCCCGCGGGCATGCTCGCCTACGGCCTCGGCCTGGGCGCGATCGCCGTCGTCGCGCACCTTGTGGTGCGCAAGTTCGCGCCGTACGCCGACCCCTTGATGCTGCCGATCGCCACGCTGCTCAACGGCCTGGGCCTGGTGTTCATCTGGCGCCTGGACCAGGAGCCTTCGCTGCCCGGTGGAGCCTCCGCGCCGACGCAGCTGATGTGGTCGACGCTCGGGGTCGCGCTCTTCCTGGGCGTGCTGATCTTCCTCAAGGACCACCGCATCCTGCAGCGCTACACCTACATCTCGATGGTGGTCGCGCTCGTCCTGCTGATCCTCCCCGTGTTCTTCCCGGCCGTCTACGGCGCCCGGATCTGGATCACCATCGGCGGCATGTCCATTCAGCCGGGCGAGTTCGTGAAGATCATCATCGCGGTGTTCTTCGCCGGGTACCTGATGGTCAAGCGCGACGCGCTCGCGCTCGCCAGCCGGCGCTTCATGGGCATGTACCTGCCCCGCGGTCGTGACCTCGGCCCGATCCTGGTGATCTGGGCCCTCAGCATCCTGATCCTGGTCTTCGAGACCGACCTGGGCACCTCGCTGCTCTTCTTCGGCCTCTTCGTGATCATGCTCTACGTCGCCACCGAGCGCACCAGCTGGATCGTCTTCGGTCTGCTGCTGTCCGTGGGCGGCGCCGTGATCGTCGGCAGCTTCGAGCCGCACGTCCACAGCCGTGTGGAGGACTGGCTCAACCCGTTCCGCACCCTCGAGGCCGGCCAGGGCGCCAGCCAGCCCGCGCAGGCCATGTGGGCCTTCGGGTCGGGCGGCCTCTTCGGCTCCGGTCTCGGCCAGGGGTACTCCCGGCTGATCGGCTTCGCGGCCAAGAGCGACTACATCTTCGCCACCGTCGGCGAGGAACTGGGCCTGGCCGGCCTGATGGCCATACTGCTGCTCTACGCACTCCTGGTGGAGCGCGGTGCCCGCACCGCGCTCGCCGCCCGTGACCCCTTCGGCAAGCTGCTGGCGATCGGCCTGTCGGGCGCTTTCGCCCTCCAGGTGTTCGTCGTGGCCGGCGGTGTCACCGGGCTCATCCCGCTGACCGGTATGACCATGCCGTTCCTGGCCCAGGGAGGATCCTCCGTGATCGCCAACTGGGCGCTGGTGGCGATCCTGCTGAGAATCAGCGACACCGCGCGCCGCCCGGCGCCGACCCCCGCCTCGTCCCCCGATGCCGAGCCGACCCAGGTGGTGCGCGTCCAGTGAACAAGCCCCTGCGACGAGTCGCTATCTTCTGCGGGCTGCTCGTGCTCGCCCTCCTGCTCAGGGTGAACTACATCCAGTTCGTGCAGGCCGACGAGCTCAGGACCGACACGAACAACCGCCGGGTCGCGATCAACCAGTACGCCACCCCGCGCGGCGACATAATCGTCGACGGCAAGGCCGTGACCGGACACGCCGAGACCAACGGCAGCGACTTCCAGTACAAGGCGACCTTCAAGGACGGCCCGCTCTGGGCGCCGGTCACCGGCTACGCGTCCCAGGCCTTCGGTTCCACCCAGCTGGAGTCGATCTACGACTCGATCCTCACCGGCGACGACGACCGGCTCTTCTTCAAGCGCACCGTCGACATCCTGTCCGGCAAGCAGAAGCAGGGCGGCGACGTCGTCACCACGCTGAACGCCAAGGCGCAGAAGGCCGCCTTCGAGGGCCTCGGCAACAAGAAGGGCGCGGTCGCCGCGATCGACCCGCAGACCGGCGCCATCCTCGCGCTGGCCAGCACGCCGTCGTACGACCCGTCCTCCTTCGCCGGCAACTCGAAGAAGGACGCCAAGGCCTGGTCCTCGCTGCTGAAGGCGAACAACCCGGACGAGCCGATGCTGAACCGGGCGCTGCGCCAGACCTACCCGCCGGGCTCGACCTTCAAGGTGGTCACGGCGGCGGCGGCCCTGCAGAACGGGCTGTACAGCAACATCGACGACCCGACGGACTCCCCGGTCCCGTACACGCTGCCCAACACCCAGACGGAGCTGAAGAACGAGGGGAACATCCCCTGCAAGAACGCCACGCTCCGGGTGGCCCTGCAGTACTCCTGCAACACGGTCTTCGGCAAGATCGGGGCTGACCTCGGCCGCGACAAGATGCTCGACGAGACCCAGAAGTTCGGCTTCAACCAGGAGCTCTTCGTCCCGGTCCGCACCGCGGCGAGCAACTTCTCCAAGACGATGGACAAGCCGCAGACGGCGCTGTCCTCCATCGGCCAGTTCGAGACCGCCGCCACCCCGCTGCAAATGGCGATGGTGGCCTCCGCGATCGCCAACGACGGCACGCTGATGCAGCCCTACATGGTGAGCCAGCTGCGTGCACCGAGCAACGCGATCGTCGAGCAGACCAAGCCCAAGGAGTTCGCGCAGCCGCTGAGCGCGGACAACGCCCAGAAGCTCCAGCAGATGATGGAGACCGTCGTCTCCGACGGTACGGGCAAGAACGCACAGATCCCCGGCGTCACCGTGGGTGGCAAGACCGGTACGGCCCAGCACGGCATCGACAACAGCGAGAGTCCCTACGCGTGGTTCATCTCATACGCCAAGACGGACTCCGGTTCGCCGGTGGCGGTCGCGGTCGTCGTCGAGGACGCGAGCGCGAACCGCGGCGACATCTCCGGTGGCGGCTTCGCGGCCCCGATCGCCAAGAGCGTCATGGAGGCCGTGCTGAACAAGTGATGCCGGTCACGCCGTATCTCCGTATGTGCGCTAAAACGCACGTCGCGATACCGGTCGTATATCGGCTACCGGCCAGGGCCGGGATCGGTACGCGGCGGCGGGTACGGTATGCCCGAGCAGCCACACGGACGGTTTAGGAAGGGCAAGCGCTATGGAAGAGCCGCGTCGCCTCGGCGGCCGGTACGAGCTGGGCTCGGTGCTCGGCCGCGGTGGCATGGCCGAGGTGTACATCGCCCATGACACCCGGCTCGGCCGCACCGTCGCCGTGAAGACGCTCCGGGTGGATCTCGCCCGCGACCCGTCCTTCCAAGCCCGGTTCCGCCGTGAGGCCCAATCGGCCGCCTCGCTGAACCACCCGTCGATCGTCGCGGTGTACGACACCGGCGAGGACTACGTCGACGGGGTCTCGATCCCGTACATCGTCATGGAGTACGTGGACGGGTCCACCCTGCGTGAGCTGCTGCACTCCGGCCGCAAGCTGCTGCCGGAGCGCTCGCTCGAGATGACGGTGGGCATCCTGCAGGCGCTGGAGTACAGCCACCGCTCCGGCATCGTGCACCGCGACATCAAGCCCGCGAACGTCATGCTGACGCGCCAGGGCCAGGTCAAGGTCATGGACTTCGGCATCGCCCGCGCCATGGGCGACTCCGGCATGACGATGACGCAGACCGCGGCCGTCATCGGCACCGCGCAGTACCTCTCGCCGGAGCAGGCCAAGGGCGAGACCGTCGACGCCCGCTCCGACCTGTACTCCGCCGGCTGCCTGCTGTACGAGCTGCTGACCGTGCGGCCGCCCTTCGTGGGCGACTCGCCGGTCGCGGTGGCGTACCAGCACGTCCGGGAGGAGCCGCAGCCGCCGAGCGTGTACGACCCCGAGGTCAGCCCCGAGATGGACGCCATCGTCCTCAAGGCGCTCACCAAGGACCCGGACTACCGCTACCAGTCCGCCGACGAGATGCGCGCCGACATCGAGGCCTGCCTCGACGGCCAGCCCGTCGGCGCCACGGTCGCCCTCGGTGCCGTGGGCTACGGCGGCGGTTACGGCGGCTACGGTCACGACGCCGCCACCACGGCCATGCCCCCGCAGCACGACGCGGGCACCTCGATGCTGCCGCCCATGCGCGACGACGACGGCGGCTTCGGCTACGACCAGCAGCAGCCCGGCGGCGGCCGGCGCAAGCCCAAGAAGAGCAACACCTCGACCATCCTGCTCGTCGTCGCGGCCGTCCTGGTCCTCATCGGCGCGATCTTCATGGGCAAGGCGCTGTTCTCACCCAAGGACTCCGGCGGCGAGACCGTCGCCGTCCCGCAGTTCATCGGCGCGTCCAAGGCCGAGGCCGAGAACAAGGCGAAGAACGTCGGCCTCACGATCGCCTTCGGCGACACGGTCTTCTGCGCCGACCAGCCCAAGGGCAAGGTCTGCAAGCAGTCGGACGAACCCACCACGGAGATCCCCAAGGACCAGACGGTCACCTTGAACCTCTCCAAGGGCGCCGAGAAGATCGACGTCCCGGACGTCACCGGGGACAAGTTCGACGACGCGGAGTCGGAGCTGAAGGAAGCGGGCTTCGAGGTCGACAAGCAGTCCCAGACCTCCAACAAGGAGGAGGGAACGGTCCTCAAGCAGGACCCGAACGGCGGCGAGAAGCGCGCCAAGGGCGCGACGATCACGCTGACGGTGGCGGTGGCGCCCGAAGAGGTCACGATCAAGGACGTGAGCAACAAGTCCGAGGCAGAGGCCAAGCAGATCCTCCAGGCGGACGGCCTGACCGTGACCAGCACCCAGCAGGAGTCCCCCGACCACGCCGCGGGCACGGTCATCTCGACCACCCCGACCGCCGGAAGCACGGTCCAGGCGGGCTCCCAGGTCACCCTGATCATCGCGAAGCCGCCGTCCACCAACGCGATCGGCAACCTGAACGGCCAAACGGTCGGCCAGGTGAAGGCTATGGCCGCCGAGCTGGGGCTGAACCTGGTGGTCCTCCCGCCCAACCTGGCAGGCAACGACAACGCCGTCGTCCAGAACCAGAATCCGCAGGCGGGTACTCAGATGAAGCCGGGTGACACGCTCACAATCGCCGTCCAGGATCCGAACGGCGGGAACAACGGAGGCGGAGGCTTCCTCAACGGAGGCAACGGCGGCTGACGCCGCCGACGCCGACCAGGCACACTCAGCACAGCGAAGGGGCCCCGGACATCGTGTCCGGGGCCCCTTCGCATGTTCCGCGCCGTGCGGTGCGTGGGATCAGCCGCCGAGCTCCGCCGGAGGCGTCCGATTCGCGTCGACCTTCTGGGTGCGGACGAGTTCGGCCCAGACGATGTAGCGGTAGCGGGAGGTGAAGACGGGGGTGCAGGTCGTCAGCGTGATGTAGCGGCCGGCCTGCTTCTTGCCGCTTTCACGGGGGATCTGGTCGATGACCTTGACGTTGTACTTCGAGGTCTCGGGGAGGATGTCGTAGACCTTGTAGACGAACCAGGTGTCGCGGTCCTCGAAGACGACCGCGTCGCCCTTCTTGATCTTGTCGATGTTGTGGAACTTGGCGCCGTGGCCGTCGCGGTGGGCGGCGAGCGTGAAGTTGCCCTTCTTGTCCCACGGCATCGCCGACTTCACGGGGTCGGTGTAGTAGCCGGCGACGCCCTCGTTGAGGACATCGGTGTTCGTGCCCTTGCGGACCAGGACCTCGAAGCCCTTGCCCATGGCCGGGACATGGAGGAAGCCGATGCCGTTCTTGGTGTCGAGCTTGCCCGGCTGCTCGGCGGCCCACTGGCGGCGGACGACGTCGCCGTCGCGCTTGGCCTGGCGGTCGGCCAGGACGTTGGTCCACCACAGGGAGTAGACGACGAAGAGGCCGAGCACCAGGCCCGCGGTGATGAGGAGTTCACCGATCAGGCTGACGACGGCGGCAACGCGGTCGCGGGTGCGCCGCGGGTACGGCGCGGTCTCCCGGTGGTGGTCGTGCTGGGTGGTCGTCACCAGTGCCCCGATCTGTGCGTACGTACCCGGTCTACTCGACCAACGCGTCCGGCTTGCCCTTGTCACGCGGCCGTTCCTCGACCATCTTGCCCCAGACGATCAGCCGGTACTTGCTCGTGAACTCCGGTGTGCAGGTGGTCAATGTGATGTAGCGGCCCGGCTTGGTGAAGCCGGATCCATCGGGGACCGGCTTGATCACGGAGGTGTTGGACGGCGGGGTCGAGGCCAGCATGCTCGTGACCTCGTACGTGTAGTACGTCGTCTCCGTCTCGACGACGACCTTGTCGCCGTCCACCAGCTTGTTGACGTAGCGGAACGGTTCGCCATGGGTGTTGCGGTGGGCGGCGAGCGCGAAGTTGCCCGTCTTGTCCCAGGGCATCGCCGTCTCCAACTGACCGTCGTAGTGGCCGATCATGCCCTTGTCGAGCACCTTGTGCTTGTCGGTGCCCTCGGCGATCGGGGCCTTCACGTCCAGCTTGGGGATGTACATGATCGCGAAGCCCTGGCCGGGCGAGAACGTGCCGGGGTCGCGGGGCGTCGCCTTGTCGCCCTCCCACTGCTTCTGGAGGTTGTTGGCGGCGCCGCCGGCCTGCTGGTGGGCCAGGACATTGGTCCACCACAGCTGGTAGGTGACGAACAGCAGCATCAGCACGCCGAAGGTGATGAACACCTCGCCGGCGACGCGGCTGGCGATGACTCCGGGGCTCTCCTTGGCCGCACGGGCCGCGCGTCGCGCCTCCAGGCGGGAGCGGGGGGCCGGGGCGATCGCCGGAGTGGACGCGTCCGGGGCCGTGAGCGCCCCTGTGGCGTCCTGGGCGGCAGGATCGGCACCGAAGCGCCTGCGCCCTCTGCCACCGCGGCGTGCGGCCTCCTGGGCGGCCTTGCGGCGTGCGGCACGACCACCGACGGCGGGGATGCCGTCGTCCTCGCGCTCAGGGCGCGGTGCCCCGGGTACCTCCTCCGGCCCGTCACCGGTGCCGGGGCCTGTAGGGCGGCGCGGGACGGGGCCGGGGTCGTCCACGACGGGCAGCGCCATCGTGTCGCCGGGGGCGCCGGCCGCCCTGCGCCGGGCGGCGGCCCGCTCCTCCTCGGTGGGCCGGCGGCGTATGACGCGGGCGCCCTCGGGGGCCGGGGGTGCCTGCTCCTCCCACGGCGGGGCGGAGACCGGGGCGGACGGGGCGGAGGAGACGGGCGCCTGGACCGGCGTCCGGGCCTGTGTCTCGGCCGCCGGCTCGTACCCGGACGGCTGGGCGTGCCGCGGCGCCGGCGGTGCGTACTGAACCTGCCCGAGCGCCTGGCTCTCCTCCGCTGCCTCCCGCGGCTGCTGGGCGGGCTGCTCCTGCTCCTGGACCGGGGGCTCCCCGGTCTGTTCGGGCCGTTCGGCACGCCGTGAGGTGTTCGGCAGCGGGTCGTTGAGCGGGTCGGCCAACTGCTCCACCGCGGCGGCGAATTCGGCGGTGTCACCGAAGTGCCGATGCGCGGTCACGCAATCACGCCCTGGTTCCGACCACAGGCGCGAGGCCCGCGGAGCGCTCGACGGCGTCCTGGTCGCCGCACTCGGCCAACCAGTTGGCGAGCATCCGGTGTCCCCATTCGGTGAGTACCGACTCCGGGTGGAACTGGACGCCCTCCACCCGGGCGGTGCGGTGCCGCAGGCCCATCACGATGCCGTTCTCCGTCCAGGAGGTGACGTCCAACTCCTCCGGCAGGGTGTCACGTTCGACCGCCAGGGAGTGGTACCGGGTGGCGGTGAAGGGCGACGGCAGCCCGGCGAAGACCCCGCGACCCTCGTGGAACACCGGGGAGGTCTTGCCGTGCAGCAGCTCGGGCGCCCGGTCCACGACCCCGCCGTAGGCGACCGCCATGGACTGCAGGCCGAGGCACACACCGAAGACCGGGACGTCGGTGGCCGCGCAGTGCCGCACCATGTCGACGCAGATCCCGGCCTCCTCGGGGGTGCCGGGCCCCGGCGAGAGCAGGACCCCGTCGAAGCCGTCCTGCGCATGGGCGAGGGCTACCTGGTCGTTGCGGAGCACCTCGCACTCGGCGCCCAGCTGGTAGAGGTACTGGACCAGGTTGAAGACAAAGCTGTCGTAGTTGTCCACGACGAGGATGCGGGCTCTCACCGTACGGCCGCCATCCCCTGGTCGACAGTCACGTCGTTGAAGGGGAGCAGCGGCTCCGCCCACGGGAAGACGTACTGGAAGAGGAGGTACACAACGGCGAGGACGAGGACGAGCGAGATCGCCGCCTTCACCCACACGTTGCCCGGCAGGTGCCTCCAGATGAAGCCGTACATGCGCTGCCTTCCTGCTCCCTGCTCCCCGTGCCACGCCAAGATTAGCCCGACAGGCCCTTCGGCATGCCGTCCTCCACCGGCTGTGTGGATTCCAGATGCCCCCAGGTGACGAGGCGGTGGCTGTGACCCCACTCGGGATCGCAGGTGGTCAGGGTCAGATAGCGCCCGGGAACGGTGTAGCCGGACTTCTCCGGCACGGGATCGACGACCGCGACGTCGGTGGGCACCGTGCGGTAGGGTGCGCGGTCGATCTCGTACGTGTACCAGGTGCGGCCGTCGGTGAGGACGACCTCGTCGCCCTCGCGCAGCCGCGGGAAGTCCTTGAACGGGTCCCCGTAGGTGCGCCGGTGGCCGGCGACGGCGAAGTTGCCCACCGCGCCGAGCCGGGCGGAGCCGGCGTAGTGGCCCAGGCCGCGCTTGAGCGTTCCGGTCTCCGTGCCCTGCAGCACCGGCTTGTGCCAGGCGCGCCCGAGCCGGGGGACGTACATGACGGCGAATGCCTTGCCCTGTGGATACGGCGTCGCCTTGGGGGCGGGTTTCGCGGAATCCGGCACCTTGTGCGGGGTGGACGGCCGCGCCGTGCCGGCCGGTTGCGTCGCCCAGCTGTCCTGGAGCCGGTGGATCTCGCCGTCCATGGCGCTGTCGGCCCGTAAGCCGGTCCAGAAGAGCACGTACACCACGAAGAGCACCATCAGCGCGCCCGCGGTGACGCACAACTCGCTCAGCGTCCGCACCACCAGGCGCACGGCGATCACCCCACAGGCTTGGCGTAGTGCAGATCCACTGTGCCGGAGTAGCCGGGCAGCGTCACCCGCTTGTCGTCCTCGACTTTCCATCCGAGTCCGTAGGCGTTGACGTACTGCAGGTAGTTCTGGATCGCGGGGCTCCGGTCGATCGCCTTGTGGAGCTTGCCGGGGTCGCCCACCGCCGTGATCTTGTACGGCGGGGAGTAGACGCGCCCCTGCAGGATGAGGGTGTTGCCGACGCAGCGGACCGCACTGGTGGAGATCAGCCGCTGGTCCATGACCTTGATGCCCGAGGCGCCGCCCGCCCACAGGGCGTTGACGACGGCCTGCAGATCCTGCTGGTGGATCACCAGGTCGTTGGGCTGCGGGTCCGGCACGCCGGGGATGAGCGGCGTGGCGTTCGGCGGCGCGTCGTTCAGAGTGACGGAGACGGCGGGGCCGCTCAGCTTGCTCGTGCCCGCCTTGGCGGACAGCCGGTCCAGCATGTCGCGGGTGGCGTCGCTGACCCCGCTGTCGGCGTGGGCGAGCGAATCGACGTCCTTGCGCACGCCGGAGAGCTCGTTGTCGAGCTGCTCGTTCTGCCGGCTCTTCTCCTGCACCCGGTCCGACAACCGCAGCAAAGGCTCGTCGGTGCGGATGTCCACACCCTTGGCAGTGTCGAAACTCACCCAGAACAGCAGGCCGGCGAGGGCGAAAACGGCGGCACTGAGCAGGCGAAGCACCACAGACCGGGCAGATCGGCGGGGAGGGGAGGCGTGGACCGGAGCGCTCACCGTAGCCTTATCTCCTTCCAACCCTTGGAAGCACTACGCTAACGGACGCCCGGTGGCCTGGTTCCCCATGCCGCCCGCCAGATCACACCACACGTCACACGCGCGGTCACGCAGCGCATCGACAGGAGAGTCCCTCGTGCCGAAGTCACGGATCCGCAAGAAGGCAGACTTCACCCCGCCGCCGGCGAAGACCGCCGCCATAAAGCTGAGCAGCGGCAGGGGCTGGGTCGCGCCGCTGATGCTGGCGCTCTTCCTCGTCGGTCTGGCGTGGATCGTCATCTTCTATGTGACGCAGGGCAGCTGGCCCGTGGAGCAGCTGGGCAACTGGAACATCGCCGTGGGCTTCGGCTTCATCGCGGGTGGCTTCGTCGTCTCCACGCAGTGGAAGTAGTCGATCGCACAGTTATCCACAACCGTCATCCACAGTGTTGAAAAGGTCGCATGATCTGTGGATAACCACTACCGGGTTGACGCCGGTGTGACCGGTGGTCCGATGTACGGGCCACCGGTCTTTCATTGATCTTGCAGGTCAGACACGGTGTGTGCGGGTCCGTGCACGGCTTGCCCACAGGATGCACAGGGGGCCTGTCCATCTCTGTGGATAACGTCAGATCAACAGAGCGGGTTACGGGCTAGCCGGTGATTCTTGCGACGCCCACCCAGGCGACGACCAGCACCGCGACCAGCACCCCGGCGGCCGTCCCCCACTGCACGAGCGTGCGGTGCTCGCGTGGCGCGTAGGCCATCCCCACGGCCGCGAGGGCACCCGCGACCAGGCCGCCGATGTGGGCCTGCCAGCTGATGCCCGCCCAGAAGAACGTGAAGACCAGGTTCAGCCCGAGCAGGATCAGGACCGGGCGCATCTCGTAGCGCAGCCGCCGCATGAAGACCGCCGTCGCGCCGAACAGTCCGAAGATCGCACCCGAAGCGCCGAGCGTCGCGGTGTTGGGGGCCGTCAGCAGCAGGACCAGCGCACCGCCGCCCAGCCCGGAGATCAGATAGAGCGCGATGTAGCGGGCCCGGCCGAGCAGCCCTTCCAGCGGGGCGCCGATCCACCACAGCGAGAGCATGTTGAAGCCGATGTGCCACGGCTCCTCGTGCAGGAACATCGAGCTGATCAGCCGGTACCACTGGTCCGCGCCCAGGGCGACGCCGAAGCAGCCGGAATCGTTGCAGGCCGCCCCGACCAGCGCCAGCTCGGGGGTCACCACCTCCTTGCCGAGCGCCAGCACGAGCAAGAAGACCACCAGGTTCAGCCCGATGAGGATCTTGGTCACCAGACGTGGGTCGCCCGCCACGCTGCCGCCCGCCACCGTGCGCGGCCCGGTGGCCTGCGCATCCCGGCGCGCGTCGCGCACGCACTCGGGACAGTGGAAGCCGACCGAGGCGTTGACCATGCACTCGGGACAGATCGGCCGCTCGCAGCGCGAGCACCGGATGCCGGTCTCCCGGTCCGGATGCCGGTAGCAGCGGACCGTCTGATCGGTCATCTCTCAGCCCTTCACCGCGGAATCGCCCCGCTCCTCAGACGGACGGGCGGTGCCGTTGAGTTCCCGGGACGCCCTACCGGCGCTCGATGACCACGCTCTCGATGACGACGTCCTCCACCGGGCGGTCGGTGCGCGGGTTGGTCGGGGTGGTGGCGATGGCGTCCACGACCTTCTGGCTGGCCGGGTCGACGACCTCGCCGAAAATGGTGTGCTTGTGGGTCAGCCAGGTCGTGGGGGACACCGTGATGAAGAACTGCGAGCCGTTGGTGGCCGGCCCGGCGTTCGCCATGGCCAGCAGGTACGGCTTGGTGAAGGCCAGCTCCGGGTGGAACTCGTCGCCGAACTGGTAGCCCGGGTCGCCGGTGCCGTTGCCCAGCGGGTCGCCGCCCTGGATCATGAAACCGGAGATGACGCGGTGGAAGACCGTGCCGTCGTAAAGGTGCTCCTTGGAGGGCCGGCCGGTCCGCGGGTCGGTCCATTCGCGGGTGCCCTCGGCGAGCTCGACGAAGTTCTTGACGGTCTTCGGCGCGTGGTCCGGCAGGAGCCGGATGGTGATGTCCCCGTGGTTGGTCCTCAGGGTGGCGTGGAGCTGCTCGGCCACGGTCTACCTTCCATCAGTCCTTGACGACAGGGACAAATCCTCGCACGTCGGGGCTTCTCCCGCGCCACGTCGCGAACCGGCCCCGCGGCGGTACCCCGGGCGGACGCCGCCTTGACCCGGATGCCCGCACGCACATGCCGTTCCCCGTCCTCGCGGGCATGATTTCAAACCGGGTGGAAAGGCGAAAACGTAACGCCACCGAGGAGGAGGTTCTCGTGACCCGCATCGACAGCGTGCGCGACGCAGCCGGAAGGACGAAGGACAGCGTGCGACACGCCGCGGACGTGGTGGCGCCGTACGCCGACACAGCGAAGGACAGCGCCGCGCACTACGCGGACGAGGCGCGGCTGTATCTGGCACCCAGGGTGTCGTCGGCCGCCCAGCAGGCCCGCGACGCGGCTCGACTGCAGTACGACGCCCACCTGGCGTCGCGTGTCGACCAGGCCCTGGCAGCGGTGCCACCGGGAGTACAGCAGGCCGTCGGCACCGCCGCCCTGCGCACCCGCAGGACGGCACGCCAGGCGGCCGACTACACGGCCCCGCGTATGGAGCAGGCGGTCAGCACCGTCCGTTCGATCGCCCAGCCGGCCGCGGAGGAGGCGGCGGTCCGGGCGGCCGCGGCGGTCGCCGTGCTGCGCAGCCATGTGACGGCCGCCGACATCCGCAAGCTGGAGCGCCGCCGGGTGCGGCGTGCCCGTACCGGGCGCTTCGCCAGGGGATTCCTGCTGGTGGGCCTGGTCGCGGGCGGCGGATTCGCGGCCTGGAAGTGGTGGAGCAAGCAGACCAATCCCGACTGGCTGGTGGAGCCCGCGCCGGCCACCGAGGTCGCCGACCGCGCCTCGCTCAACGGCGGGGTCGGCTCCGACGCCGCCTTCGGCAAGGTCGACGGCTCGCCGGTCGACGCCCTCGACCCCGAGGTGCAGGCCAAGCAGGCCGAGGCGGACTCCAAGGACCGTCCCGGCAACGGGGAGACCTATCCCTGAGACGGCCCTCGGGCCCCCAGGCCCCCTGGACAGCGGCGGTGGTGCGGTGCCGGCACCACCGCCGCGTGACCGCTGATGACGCCGGAGGGCGGCGGACCGCACGGTCCGCCGCCCTCCGGCGCGCGTACAGGCCCCGGCCGCGGGCTCACCGCCCCGCGGGCACGGGCAGGTCCGCGGCCTCCGGCTCCGCCTCGGGGTCGGGGATCTCCGCGGGCACCGCGCGCAGGGCCCAGCGGGCCGCGACCGCGCCGCAGGCGATGAGCACCGCGCCGGCCAGCGTCGTGACCTGGATGCTGTGGCAGAACGCGTCCTTGGCGGTGTCCGTCAGCGCGTCCCCCGCCGCGCCCGGGATCAGGCCACCGGCCTCGACCGCCCCGCCGACCGATTCACGGGCGGCGCGCGCCGCGCTGCCGGGCAGCCCGGCGGGCAGGACCAGGGCGTCGCGGTAGACCGTGCCGAGGACGGAGCCGAGGACGGCGATGCCCAGCGACCCGCCCATCTCCATCGCCGTCTCCGAGACGGCCGCGGCCGCGCCGGTGCGGTCCTTGGGGGCGCTCGCCAGGATCGTGTCGTTGGTGACCGAGACGATCAGGATGATGCCCATGCCGTTGGCGACCAGCGGCGCCAGCAACTCCCCGTAGGGCGTGCCGGGGTCGGACAGCTGCCCGAGGACCGCGGTGCTCGCGGCCACCAGGGCGAGCCCCAGGGCGACGACCCTGGCCCGGCCGAGACGCGGGATCAGCGCGGTGGCGAGCGGCGCGGCGAAGGCGGCGGCGAGCGGGCCGGGAAGCAGCGCCAGGCCCGCGGTGAACGGCGACCAGCCGCGGACGGTCTGGAAGTACATCGCGAAGGCCAGCGACAGCGTGGACGAGGCGAAGATCATCACCAGGTTCGCGCCGACCGCGCCGCTGAAGGCGGGATTGCGGAACAGCCGCAGGTCGATCAGCGGCTCCTCGACGCGGACCTGGCGGCGGACGAAGAGCACCAGGGCCACGACCCCCACCGCCGCCGCGATCCACACCGGCGCGTGGCCGGCGCCGTCCCGGAAGCCGGCCTTGATCGCGTAGATGGACCCCAGCACCCCGGTGACCGACAGCGGGATACCGGGCCAGTCCAGCCGTCCCGGGCGCGGGTTGCGCGACTCGGGCAGCACCATCACCCCGGCCACCAGGACGACGGCCATCAGCGGAACGTTGACCAGGAAGACCGAGCCCCACCAGAAGTGGTCCAGCAGCAGCCCGCCGACGACCGGGCCTAGCGCGAAGCTCGCCGCGGCGATACCGCTGCTGATGCCGATCGCGGTGGTGCGCTCCTTGGGGTCGGTGAAGGCGTGGCGCAGCAGGGAGAGCGTCGAGGGCACCATCATCGCCCCGGCCACACCCAGCAGGGCGCGCCCGGCGATGAGCGGCCCGGGGCCGGGCGCGTACGCGGTGAGGAGCGAGGCGACGCCGAAGGCGGCGGCACCGAGCAGCATCAGCCGCTTGCGGCCGAGGCGGTCGCCGAGATTGCCCATGACCACCAGCAGGCCGCCCATGGCGAAGCCGTAGACGTCGGAGATCCACAGGATCTGGGTGCCGCTCGGGTGCATGTCCCTGAGCAGGGACGGGATCGCGTAGTTGAGGACGCTGTTGTCTATGCCGAGGAGCATGGCGGCCAGGCAGCAGACGGCCAGCGCGGCCCACCGGTGGCGGGCGGGGCCGGGGGCCCGCGGGGTCGGGGTGGTGCGTGTCGTCGTCATGGGCGCAACGGTGGCCGGGAGGGCTGACCGGCCGCGCACCGCACGCTGACCGGCGGCTACGCGCCGGCGACCGGCCCGGTCAGCGCCCGCAGGGCCCGGTCCACGGGGAGCCGCGCGCCGCGCGCGTACGCCGCCTCGTACCCGGTGGAACCCAGGGCGGCCCGTACGGCGGCGTCCGTACGGTCGGTCTCGGGGAGCGCGGGCAGCGAGGGGCCGCGCAGGGCGCGGGCCACGCCGAGGCGCTCGGCGGCCGCGGCGGGGTCGCCGTCGGCGAGCGCGAGATCGGCCTGGGCCTCGGCGAGGGCTGCCGCCAGCGGCAGGTTCCGGGCGCCGTGCCCGGGGTCGGCGGCCTCCAGGAACCGGGTGCGGGCCTGTTGGGGACGGCCTTCCGCCAAGGCGATCCGGCCCAGCGCGATGAGCGTCTCGGTGCGTGCGCCCTCGCCGGTGTACCAGCCGGTCAGGCACTCGGACAGGGCGAGTTCGCACAGCCGGCGCGCCTCGGCGAGGTCGCCTTCCAGGCGCGCGCACTCGCCGAGGCCGAGGTGGGCGCCGGCGAGCAGTTCGCGGGCTCCGGTCCTGCGGGCGAGCTCCAGGCACGCGGTGAAGTCCGCCCGGGCCGGGCCGGCACGGCCCGCGCGGACGGCGCTCTTGCCACGTTCGCCGAGCAGTTCGGCGACGTTCTCCGTGGCACCGATCTCCCGCGCGACGGTCAGTGCCTCGTCGACGAGACCCATGGCGCGCCGCAGATCGCCGCGGGCCCCGGAGAGCCAGGCCAGCTGGGTGAGGGCCATGGTGGTGCCCCACCGGTCACCGAGCGCCCGGAAGGCCGAGAGCGCGGCGACGAACTCCGCCTCTCCGCCGTCGATGTCGCTCTCCACCATCCACAGCTGGAATCCCGAGCCGATGTGCATCAGCGCGGTCTGCCAGGGCTCCTCGCCCATCCCCGCCAGCTCCCGCTGGTACTCCGCGTACGTCTCGGTGTCGGGGACGCCGGAAAAGGGCGCCCACAGCAGGTTGAGCACAGGGAACCGGCGGGGCAGACCACCGAGCCGGCGCACGACCTCTCCCACGGAGGCGAAGTGCGCGGCCAGTTCACCCTGATCCGCGGTGCCGGCCGCGGCCGTCATCACGCAGAGCGCGTACTCCTCGTCCAACCCCCCCGGCGGGCCCGTCCCGGTCGCCCGGAGCAGTTCGACGGCGGGTTGCGCGCCCTCGTAGCGCATGCCGCGGAGCATCCAGTACGTGCACAGGGAGGCGAGCAGCCGCAGGGCGGCGGCGGTGTCCCCCGCGGCGACGGCGCCGCGCAGGGCGGAGTGCAGGTTGTCGTGGTCGGCGGCCAGGAGACGCAGCCATTCCAGCTGTTCGGCGCGTCGCAGATGCGGGTCCGCGGTCAGCGCCAGGTCGAGGAAGTACGCGGCGTGCGCGCGGCGCAGCCCCTCGGTCTCCCCGGCCTCCGCCGCGCGGTCGGCGGCGTAGGCGCGGATGGTCTGCAGCAGCCGGTAGCGCGTCCCGTCAGCGGCGCCATCCTCGGGCCGCCGGAAGACGACGAGCGACTTGTCGGCGAGCGAGGCGAGCAGGTCCAGCACGTCGTCGGCGTCGATCACCGGGACGCCCGGCACCCGGTCCGCCGGTCCTGCGCAGACCGCCTCGGCGGCGGCGAGGGTCCAGCCGCCGGCGAAGACGGACGCCCGGCGCAGGACGGTCCGCTCCTCCTCGGACAGCAGCTCCCAGCTCCAGTCCACGACCCCGCGCAGGGTGCGCTGGCGCGGCTGCGCGGTCCGGCTGCCGCGGGACAGCAGCCGGAAGCGGTCACCGGAGCCGGCGGCCCCCGGGAGGGCGTCGAGCCGGTCGGCGATCTCGGCCGCGGACAGCGAGCGCAGACGGGCGGCGGCCAGCTCGATGGCGAGCGGCATGCCGTCCAGGGCCCGGCAGATACGGGCGGCGGCACCGGGGTCCGGCAGGCTCTCGCCGGCTCCGGCCGCCGCGGCACGATCGGCGAGCAGCCGGACCGCGGGGGAGGCGAGTACGGCGGCGTCGTCCGCCCCCTCCTCGGGCAGCGGGAGCGGCGCGAGCGGGGACAGCGCCTCCCCGGTGATCCCCAGCGCCTCCCGGCTCGTCGCCAGGACGCGCAGGCCGGCGCAGGCGGACAACAGCCCGTGGGCGAGGCGCGCCACGTCGTCGATCAGGTGCTCGCAGTTGTCCAGCACCAGCAGCAGGTCGCGATCGGTGAGCGCGGCCGTGAGCCGCGCGAGGGGATCGGGCGCCGCCCCCGCTTCCCGCCCGCCGGGGGACAGCGGTCCCGCCTCGCGCAACCCCAGGGCCCCGGCGACGGCCTGCGGCACGGCGGAGCCGTGGGTCAGTCCGGACAGGTCGACGAAGCACGCCTCCCCGGTGTGCCGGCCCGCGGCCTCGACGGCGAGCCGGGTCTTGCCCGCGCCGCCCGGGCCGACCAGCGTGACCAGCCGCGCGCCGGCCAGCAGCGACCCGATCCGCAGCAGCTCCTCCTCACGGCCGATGAAGCTGGTGAGCTGGGCCGGCAGCGGTGGCGCGACGCGCAAGACGGCCGGTGTTTCACGTGAAACACCCGAAGCGCGGGAAACGGGCAGCGCGCGGACCACCGGGCCCGGATCGCCGCGCAGCACCGCCAGATGCGTCTCCGCGAGCTCCGGTCCAGGGTCGGCCCCCAAGGAGTCGGCGAGCTCGCGGCGCGCGTCCTCGTAGACCGCCAATGCCTCGGACTGGCGCCCGGTGCTGTGCAGCGCCCGCATCAGCTGGGCCCGCAGCCGCTCGCGGAGCGGATAGGCGGCCACCAGCTCGCGCAGCTCCGCCGCCAGTTCGCCGTGCCGGTGGGCGTCGAGCGTGAGGTCCGCGGCGATCCGGTCCTCCAGTGCCGCGACGCGCAGCTCTTCCAGACGCGTGATCTGCGGCCCGGCGAAGGGCGCATCGCCCACGTCCGACAGCGCGGACCCCCGCCACAGCCCGAGCGCCTCACGGAGCAGCCCGGCCGCCCGAGGGGTCTCACCGGCGGCCAGTGCCTCCCGGCCCTCGGCGGCGAGCCGCTCGAAGCGGTGGACGTCGACCTCGTCCCGTGACACGGCGAGCCGGTATCCACCAGGGTGGCTCTCGACGGGCGCCCCCATCGCGGAGCGCAGCCGGGAGACCTGCGACTGGAGCGCGTTGCCCACGCCGGCCGGCGGCTCCGCACCGTACAGACCGTCGATCAGGCGCTCGGTGCTGACGATCCGCCCGGCTTCCAGCAGCAGCATCGCGAGCAGCGCGCGGCGGCCGGGGCCGCCCGCCGAAGCGGTCTCCCCGTCGGGCCGCAGGGCCCGCGTCTCCCCCAGAATGCCGAACCGCACGCCGCCGATTGTGCCGCAACGACCGCCCGGACGGGCTAACCGTCCTGAAGGACGGCCAGGATGTTCCCGGCCGGATCGGTGAACCAGGCGATCGCCGGGCCGCCGGTAGCGCGGGCGACTCCCTTCTCGTCGTGCTCGAAGCCGGGGTAGCGCTCGAAGGTCACACCGCGCCGGATCAGCTCGTCCACCGCCCGGTCGATGTCGTCGACGGGGAAGTTCAGGACGGTGAACGACGCCGGCGTGTGGCCCGGCTTCGGGTACACCAGCACCCGGGTGCCGCCCTCGATCCGCAGGGTCAGCAGCCCGTGCTCCTCGGAGACGTCCAGCCCCAGCGTGTCCCCGTAGAACTCCCTGGCCTTCCGGAGGTCGTCCACGGCGAAGCCGCTGAACGCCTTCGTTTTTCCGAACATGGCTCCAGACATGGCTCCAGCATGCCGAAGCACCGGGCCGGCCGCCCTCCGGGGCGGGGCGGAAAGACGACGGGCCGGGACCTCGGTGAGGTTCCGGCCCGGTCAGGGTCCGTGGAGCCTAGGGGAGTCGAACCCCTGACATCCGCCATGCAAAGACGGCGCTCTACCAACTGAGCTAAGGCCCCGTGCCGCAGACCAGCCTACCGGCTGCCGCGACGATCACCGACCGAGTATCGGTGTCCGTAGGATGACGGGCAAGTTCGCGGCCGCAAAGGTCCCCCGTCAGGAGCCCGCATGGACACCTCTCAGCAGGATGCCACCGCACGCGCCCGGGAGATGCAGCGCACCTGGTACGGCGAACCGCTCGGCGCGCTCTTCCGGCGGCTGATGGCCGATCTGGGGCTCAACCAGGCCCGGCTGGCAGGGATCCTGGGCCTGTCGGCGCCGATGCTGTCGCAGCTGATGAGCGGGCAGCGGGCCAAGATCGGCAATCCGTCGGTCGTGCAACGGCTCCAGGCACTGCGGGAACTCGGCGCCGAGGCCGCCGACGGGATCGTCACCGCCGCGGAAGCGGCCGGCCGGATGGAGGAGATCCGGCAGTCCGAGGGCTCCTCGGTGCTGAGTACGACGCAGAGTTCGTCCGCCGCGCGGCAGCTGCCGCCCGCGCGCCGCGTCGTCCACGAACTGCGCACGCTGCTGCGCGCGACGGCGCCGCCCGCCGAGATCGCCCAAGCCGCCGACTCCCTCGCCCCTGCCCACCCCCAACTGGCAGAGTTCCTCCGTGTGTACGGCGCCGGGCCCGCCGAGGACGCGGTTCGGCACTACGAGGCGCACCAGCAGCGGGGACAGGGGGCGGACACAGGGCATGGGTGAGGTCTTCGCGGGCCGGTACGAGCTGGTCGACCCGGTCGGGCGTGGCGGTGCGGGCACGGTGTGGCGGGCCTGGGACCGGCGGCGCGGCCGCTATGTGGCGGCCAAGGTGCTGCAGCAGAGGGACGCCCACGCGCTGCTGCGCTTCGTCCGCGAGCAGGCCCTGCGCATCGACCACCCGCACGTCCTCGCCCCCGCGAGCTGGGCCGCCGACGACGACAAGGTGCTGTTCACCATGGACCTGGTGCGCGGCGGTTCTCTGGCGCACCTCATAGGCGACTACGGCCCGCTGCCCCCGCGCTACGTGTGCGGTCTGCTGGACCAGTTGCTGTCCGGGCTGACCGCGGTGCACGCCGAGGGCGTGGTGCACCGCGACATCAAACCGGCGAACCTCCTGATGGAGGCGACCGGCACCGGCCGCCCGCACCTGCGGGTGTCGGACTTCGGCATCGCGATGCGCAAGGGCGAACCCCGCCTCACCGCCGCCGACTACGTGGTCGGCACGCCCGGTTATTTCGCGCCCGAGCAGATGATGGGCGCCGACCCGGACTTCCCCGCCGACCTGTACGCCGCCGGGCTGGTCGCGCTCTACCTGCTGAGCGGCGGCAAGCCGGACGCCGAGGCCATCGTCACCCAGTACGCGCGGGGGATGCCGCGTGCGCCGCTCGGTGTCCCGGAGCCGTTGTGGGAGGTCGTCGGGACGCTGCTGCAACCCGACCCCGAGGCCCGTTTCCGCACGGCGGCCGGCGCCCGCAAGGCGCTGGCCGCGGCGGTGGAACTGCTGCCCGGGGCGGATCCCGGCGAGGAACCGGTGGAGGTCTTCGACCAGATCGGCCCGCTGCCCGAGGGCTTCTCCCCGGACGGACCGGTGCGCCCGGCGCGGACCACGGAGGACACCGGCAGCTTCCGGCTGCCGCCGCCGCTGCCGCTGTCACTGCCCGCGCCGATGCCGCCGACGCCGCCGACACAGCCCCCCGCCACCCCCGCGCCCACGCGCCCGTACCCGGCGACCGCCGCCGGGGAGGGCACACCGCCCGTTGCCACCCCCCGTCGCGGCCCCACCGCCAGGGTCGTCGTACCCGTGCTGCTGGTCACCGCGCTGTGCTTCGCCTTCGGCATCTGGGCGCTGTCGGCGACCTCCTGAAGGCCGCGCCGGATCACCCGCCGGCGCGCCGCCGGGCGGACACCACCCACACCGCCAGCCAGAGCAGGAGCGTGGTCCCCGCGCCCAGCGAGGCGAAACCGGCCGTCCGCAGGGCGGATTCGCCCCCGGGGCCGTTCTCCCCGGGCAGTCCGAGATCCGCGGTCGGGTCGCCGTCGTACCGCGGTGCGGACTGCGCCTGGCCCTCCAGGCCGACCCGCAGCGTGACCGGGACCGCGCCGCGCACAAAGTCCGCGACGTCCCGGTGGACGGTGACCGCCACGTAGTACGGGCCGGCGAAGCGTGCCGCGGAGACCCTGTCGTCGGACTCCCAGCGGTTGGCGTAGGCGACCTTGCCGGTGGTCGCCGTGACGGAGGTCTGCTTCCCGGAGTACGCGCCGGTCGCGCCGCCGACGAATCCCCAGCGCGGGTTGTAGACCTCCACGCGCACGCCCGAACCCGCGAAGCCGCCGGCGTTCGTCACCTGCGCGTTGGCGAACTCGGCGTCGACCCACGCCTGCCGCCCCCACTCCACGGGCACTTCGTAGAAACGGGTCTGCCCCGGCGGCACCTGATCCTTCCACACGCCCGGACCGAGCTTCGCCGCCCCGGCGAAGTCCGTGCCGCCCACCGTCCCGCGCGCGGTGCCGGACGCGGGCACGGGAGTCCGCGTACCGGCGCTCGCGGCGGGCCCCGGCGTGGCGCCGGCGACGAGCCCCGGCTCGGTCGTGAGGCGTATCTGCAGCGGCCACGGCGCGGGGTCGGAGGTGCCCGCGGACTTGCGGGTCACGGACAGGACGTAGGCGTGCGCCTCCTGGCACTGCTCGTCCGCGCCGATCGTGCGCTTGACCCATGTGCCGAGCGGCCGGGCGGCGCCGTCGCCGGAGAAAGCGCGGTAGTCGCTGTCACAGCGGGTGCCATCGGTGCTCTCCAGGCTCAGGTCGATGCCGTCGCCGAACGCCACCTCTGCGCCCGGCTCGGGGAGCGCGAAGACGGCGAGGTAGGCCGAGCTCTTCGCGTCGAGCTGGACGGCGTAGTGCCGCGCACCCTCGCCCGGGGGCAGGGTGTCCTGGTACAGCACACCGGCCGTGAGCTGGGGGGCGTCGGCCGTGCTCGGTTCGCCCCGCACCGTCTCGCCCCGCGGCTGCCAGACCGGCGCGGGAGAGGCGGCGAAGGCTGCCCCCGCCGGTCCGGCGGGCCCGGCCGGCAGCACGAGCGCGGCCACCACGGCCACCAGCGCCTTGCGGATCACGCCCCGTCCCTCCGTCGTCGGCCCAGCGCGGCCGCCGCGGCGACCCCCGTGAGCGCCACAGCGCCGCCCGCGCCTGCCGCGACCACATCCCTCGCGGTCATGAATCCTCCCCCGTCCTTGCCGCCCCCGGCCACAGCCGCCGCGACGCCCGTACCGGCCGCCTCGGAAGGCGAACCGCCGCCCCGCGCGGCCGCCTTGTACTGCGGACCGGCCAGCTCCGTCCCCGTCACGTCCATGCGCAGGACGACACCCACCGCCGCGTTCCGCGCCGCGCCCGGCCCGAGCGAGACGGCGACGTAGTAGTCCCCGCTCGTGCGGGCGCCCGGGGCCGCGCCCGTGGCGACCCAGCGATTGCTCCACGTCACCGGCACCGTACCGAGCCCCACCGACACGGGGTGCCCGGAATAGCCGCGCCGCTGCGAGGAACCCGAGGCGTCCTCCACGGGCTGCCGGTCCGGCCCGTACGCCGCCGTCGCCACGAAGGACGGCGCCGTGGGCCGGTCCGCGTCCCCGTTCGCGTTCGCGTCCCGCACCGGCTCATTGGCGAACTCCGCGACATACACCAGCCGTTGTCCCCAGCCCACCCGCACCTTGTAGAAGCGGGTCTGCCCGGGCAGCAGCGCGTCGCGCCACACGCCCTCGCCCAGCCGGAGCGCGTCGTTGAAGCCCGTGCCGCCCTCGACGTCCCGGGGCGTCCCGGCCACCACCCCGGCCGCTTCCCCGAACCGCGTCGCGGCGGGCGCCGGGGTGGTACCGGCGGCAAGTGGCACCTCGGTGCCGTAGCGCAGTTCGACCGGCCAGCGCGCCCGGTCCGAACCGGCGGCGCTGGTGCGGTGCACGGACAGCAGGTAGCGCCCGGCTTTGTCGCAGGTGCCGTGCCCGTCGGCGGACGGGACGCGGCTGACGGCGCCGCTGAGCACCATGGCGCCCTCGTCCTGCCCGAAGTGCACCGAATCCGTGCCGCAGGCCGCGGAGTACGGGCCCGGGGCGCCGAGCCGCAGCTCGATCCCGTCCCCGTAAGCGACCTTGACGCCCGTGCGCGGCACCGCGGTGACCGCCAGGTCGGCCGTGGCCGCGGCGTCCAGGGTCACCGCGTACCAGCGGGTCTCGTCGGGCCCGATGGCGTCGGTGTACTGACCTGGCGTCAGGCCCGGGGCGTCCTTCATGCTGCTGCCGCCCCCGATCCGCCGGCCCCGCAGCCGGTACGCGTCCGCGGTGAGCATCGAGGCCCGGGTCAACTGCCCTACGTGGGCTGCCGCGTCGGGCGCGTGGGCGCCGCAGGTGTGTCCCTTGGGACGCACGGGCTGCCACAAGCGCCTGTCGTCACAGCCGGGCACCCGTAAGCCGGTCGGAGCGCCCTCCAAAAGCGCGCCCACGACCGCCAACGGAGCCGCCCCGGCCGCGAGCAGCGCCACGCCCACCGCGCACACCAGCGGCGCCGTTCCTCGTCGCATGTGCCCTTCCCCCTCGCACATCGTCGGCTGCGGCGACGCTATTGATTTGCGAGAGCAAATACAAGGGGATCCCGTCACGGTCGCACAACGACGAAGCCCCGGCCACACCGTGGCCGGGGCTTCGGGAATCCTTGTGTGAAGCGGGCTTTGCCCGCCTCAGACGCTCGCGCCGGAACCGGCGGGAACGGAGTCGGTCGCCTCCGTCCACAGGTCCTGCTCGGCGCGGTCCGCCTGAATCTGGCGGTACACGAGAAGACCGCCGATGGCGGCCAGTGCGACCAGGAGCAACTTCTTCACCGCGCGACCTCGTCCTTCTTGCGTGGGGGTCCTCCGACCAGCCCGACTATACACACCGGTCGATATCGAACGGTGATCTGTCTATCCACCCCAACGGTAGTACGCGACGCGAGGAAACGGTCCGTCCGGATGAAAGCCGAGGCCCTCGGTTCGCGCTGATCGGCTCCTTTACCGGGGCGGTTCCACGTGAAACCGACCTCGCGCAGCGGCGTCGACGCCGGCCGTGCCTCCTCCCGCCCCTCGATGTCAGTGCGGACCGCGCCTCGGCGGACGCAACACGGCCCACATGACGAGCGATTGAAGGGCGTGGGTGCATCGTCCGGCGAGTCGCTCGACGGTGGAGCGTCGCAGGGTGCACAGCCATACGTAACCGCTCAGGGAGACGCAGAGGCACCCCCAGCTCTGCCACTACCAAGCCCGCGTCGACGGGTCTCGCCCCGTGCACAGGTAGAGCGTCCAGACGACCGCCGCCGCGAGCCCCTGCGCGACCAGCCAGGCCCTGAGCACTTGGCCGCGGGCGGCCCAGCGGGAGGCAAGGAGACCGACGGGAATCCGGACGGCGACGTGGCACATCAGGAGCCAGACCATCAGCCCGAACACTTGACCATAGGTCGCCATGGACACGACCGGCATCTGACAGAAGCCGACGACCAGCACCACGCCGCTCACGTGCATGGCGGCGACGTTCAACAGAACATGCCACGTCCCGATCCAGTGGCGCTCGTTGTCGCTCGCCCGCACGTCGACCTCCCCTGCGGCATGGATCATCCCCGCCGCTGCCCTGAATGCCGAAGGGCCCTGGGAGATTTCCCGGGGCCCTTCACGCCGGTTCCCGTGTCAGGCGCCGGTGTCAGTTCGTGGCGCCTTGGGGTCTCTCACTGACGCCGTTGGCCAAGGACACAGAACTCATTGCCCTCGGGGTCTGCCATGACGATCCACGACTGGTCACCCTGCCCGATGTCGACACGCTTCGCACCATGAGCCTCGAGGCGGGCCACCTCGGCGTCCTGGTCATCAGGCCTGAAGTCGAGATGCAGCCGGCTCTTGGCCTTCTTGAGCTCGTCGATCCGGACGAAGTCCAGCCCCGGCAGGCGATCCGGCTCCGGGCGGATCTCGAACTCGTCATCAGAGGAGTGCACCACAACCCAGCCGAGAGCCTCGGCCCACCACTGCCCCAATGCCACCGGATCCACGGAGTGAACGATTACCTGTTCCCATTCCAAGGTCATCCTCCGACCCTAGGTCCACCGGGGCTTCGAAAGCAGGCGCTTTAACCGCTCGGAGCAAGGCCGCACAGCAGATGCCGACGGCCCACCCTCGATAATCGAGTGAACGTACGCAAGTGGCTGCGTAGGGTGACGAACGTGGACCCAGCTGACTTCTACACCGGCATCGTCGCGGAACTCTACGGACCGCTGAAGTCCTTCTCCCAGGACCCCGAACCCTACGCAGCCTTCATTCAGCAGACCGGCATGCCGGCACTTGAGCTGGGGTGCGGAGACGGTGATCCCCTGCTCGAACTGCGCCGACGCGGCCTGGACGTCGACGGCGTCGACTCCTCCGCCGACATGCTGGAGCGGCTCCGGCGCCGGGCAGACGAACAAGACATCCGTGCCACCGTGTTCCACCAGCGCATGGAGGCCTTGAACCTGCCCCGCCGCTACCGGGCGATCTTCCTTGCCGGGCCGACCTTCACCCTGCTCCCCGATGACGCCACAGCGCTCGCCGCCCTGCACGGCATCCGGGCTCACCTGGCTGAGGGCGGCACCGTCCTGGTGCCCCTGTTCACCCCCACACCGACCCCCGCCGAACGGATCGGTCGGGTGCGCACGGCCGCCGCACCCGACGGCGCCGAGCTCCGGATATCCGTCGTCGCCGAGCAGCGCGACGAGACCGCCCGGACACAGACGGCGCTTCTACGCTACGAACGGCACCACGGCTCGGACAGCACCATCGAAGAGCGCCCGTGGATCATGCACTGGTACCCCCGGGACCAGTTCGAGAAGCTGGCCACGACCGCCGGCCTGGCCGTGACCGCGGTCACCGATCCGGACGGCAAGCCAGCCCCTGCCGAGGGCACCGACCTGCTGCACTTCCGACTCCAAGCCAGCTGACCATGCCGACCTGACGGATCGATAGTCACAGCTCATACACAGGTCACCAAAGCGGCTGTCCACAGGTGCCGGGGACGAGCTGGGGTATCCGTCTGAACATGATCGTTTCACGGACGGCCTTTGGCCAGTCGTGTCGCCGCCGTGGACTACTTTCCGTCGTAGTCCAAGCCATACGCCGCCTTCCGCAACGCACGCCCCACCTTGTAGGCGCCGAATTCCGCCTCAAGCCCGGACTCCTCGATCCCCTCCCGCAGCTCCACCGCGACCGCCCGCCACGCATCCAGCAGCCGGTCACTCTCCGCCCGCGTCTCCTCGTCCCACTCCGGCACCGGGCGCTGCGTCCCCCGCCGATGCACGCCGATCGCCTCCCGCGCCTCGTCGTACGAACGTTGCAGGTCAGCGAGGGATCCGGGGACAGGAATGGACTTGCCGGACTTGGGATCCTCGGGATCGGGAACTGAGATGACGGTCATGCCGCGGACCCTAACCCCGGCCACTGACACCGGAAGGGTTCGTCGCCGACAGCTACCGCTACGCGCCGCGCGGTCACTGAGACTGTTCGGAAGGCAGCCACGGCAGAGAACGCCGCCGGGGTTGCCGGAGCGCACGTTCCGGGCGGTGACGAACGGGACATCGTGGCCCTGCTTGGGGACCTATTGAGCGGGGGCAATCCCCTCGGCTGATGTCACCCGTGGATGCCAAAGGGCCCCTGGGAGATTTCCCCAGGGGCCCTTCACGCTGGTGGGGCTAACAGGACTTGAACCTGTGGCCTCTTCCTTATCAGGGAAGCGCTCTAACCGTCTGAGCTATAGCCCCGCGCTGCGTCGCGTTGAAAGATTAGCGCACGCGGGGCCCTGTCCCAAAATCGGTTACTCGTCCTCTGCCAACGTCAGCTCGACGCCGCCGACCAAGCCCGCCGACATGTTGTAGATGAAGGCGCCGAGCGTGGCCAGGGCGGTGGCCAGCACCACGTCGATGACGGCGATGACCGACGTGAAGGTCAGCACCCGCGACAGCGACAGGAACGACACCAGGTCGAAGCCGCCGTCCGAGCCGGACGAGGTGGCCTCGCTGAGGGTCCCGCCGACCGTGCTGAAGACGCCGATGGTGTCGAGCACCATCCACAGGACGGCGACCGCCACGATCGTGCAGACGCCCAGGGCGATGGAGAGCAGGAAGCTGACCTTCATCACCGACCACGGATCCGCCTTGGCCACCCGCAGGCGGGCCTTGCGGGTCCGCGGGACCTGCCGGGCCGCCGGACGCGGCTGGCGGACGCCTGCGGTGGCCGGAGGGCCCGCCGGGGGCGCGTACGCCTGTGGTGGCTGGTGCGGGCCCTGGGGGGCCTGCTGGGGCTGCTCGGGGGCGCCGGGCACGGCCCCGTAGGTCTGCGTCTGCTGTCGCACCGCGTGCTGGTGGTGCGGCGGACGGGTGTCAGTCACGGTGGTTCCCCCCTGATGCGGGCCGCTGTCCGTACGTGAGCCAGGGGCACCACCGATCGCGTCCGGAGCCGCAGCCGGCATCGGCTGCGCTCCTTCCGCTCCCGTCCCACCCGCGGCGCCCTCGGCTCCACTCACGGCTACTTACTCCTCCGAATCGGCGGCCGCGGGCTGCTCGCCCTCGACCTCTTCGGCGGCGACGACCTCTTCGGCCTCCGCCCCCGCCTCGGCATTGCGTGCGATGCCCACGACGGCATCCCTCTTACCGAGGTTGATCAGCTGGACGCCCATGGTGTCACGCCCGGTCTCGCGGATCTCGTTGACGCGGGTGCGGATCACTCCGCCGCCGAGTGTGATGGCGAGGATCTCATCGGTTTCCTCGACCACCAGCGCCCCGACCAGCGAACCCCGGTCTTCGACGATCTTCGCCGCCTTGATGCCGAGTCCGCCGCGGCCCTGGACCCGGTACTCGTCCACACTGGTCCGCTTGGCGTACCCGCCATCGGTGGCGGTGAAGACGAACGTACCCGGTCGAACGACATTCATCGAGAGCAGTTCGTCCCCCTCGCGGAAGCTCATGCCCTTCACGCCCGATGTCGCCCGGCCCATCGGCCGCAGCGCGTCGTCCGTCGCCGTGAACCGGATGGACTGTGCCTTGCGGCTCACCAGGAGCAGATCGTCGTCCGGACCGACCAGCTCGGCGCCGATCAGCAGGTCCTCGCCGCCGTCCTCGGTCTCGCGGAGATTGATCGCGATGACGCCGCCCGCGCGGGGCGAGTCGTAGTCCTTGAGCGGAGTCTTCTTCACCAGGCCCGAACGGGTGGCCAGCACCAGGTAGGGCGCCGCGTTGTAGTCGCGGATGGCCAGCACCTGGGCGATCTGCTCGTCCGGCTGGAAGGCCAGCAGGTTGGCCACGTGCTGCCCGCGGGCGTCCCGGCCGGCGTCCGGCAGCTCGTACGCCTTGGCGCGGTAGACCCGGCCCTTGTTGGTGAAGAACAGCAGCCAGTGGTGGGTGGTGGTGACGAAGAAGTGGTCGACGATGTCGTCTTCCTTGAGCTTCGTACCGCGCACACCCTTGCCGCCGCGCTTCTGGGAGCGGTAGTCGTCCGTCTTCGTGCGCTTGACGTAACCGCCGCGGGAGATCGTGATGACGATGTCCTCCTCGGCGATCAGGTCCTCGATGGACATGTCGCCGTCGAAGGGCACCAGCGCGGAGCGCCGGTCGTCGCCGAACTTCTCGACGATCGCCGTGAGCTCCTGGCTGATGATCCCGCGCTGCAGCTCGGGCGAGGCCAGGATGCGGTTGTACTCGTTGATCTTCGCCTGGAGTTCGTCATGCTCCTGGACGATCTTCTGCCGCTCCAGGGCCGCCAGCCGGCGGAGCTGCATCTCGAGGATCGCGTTGGCCTGGATCTCGTCGATCTCCAGCAGGCCCATCAGGCCTTCACGCGCCACGTCGACCGTCGCGCTGCGCCGGATGAGGGCGATGACCTCGTCGATCGCGTCCAGGGCCTTCAGCAGACCGCGCAGGATGTGGGCGCGCTCCTCGGCCTTGCGCAGCCGGAAGCGGGTCCGGCGGACGATGACCTCGATCTGGTGGGTCACCCACTGCTTGATGAACTGGTCGAGCGAGAGCGTGCGCGGCACGCCGTCGACCAGCGCCAGCATGTTGGCGCCGAAGTTCGTCTGCAGGTCCGTGTGCTTGTAGAGGTTGTTCAGCACGACCTTGGCGACGGCGTCGCGCTTGAGCACGATCACCAGGCGCTGGCCGGTGCGCGACGAGGTCTCGTCGCGGACGTCGGCGATGCCGCCGACGCGGCCGTCCTTCACCAGGTCGGCGATCTTCTGGGCCAGGTTGTCCGGGTTCACCTGGTACGGCAGCTCGGTGACGACCAGGCACTGCCGGCCCTGGATCTCCTCGACCTCGACGACCGCCCGCATCGTGATGGAGCCGCGGCCGGTGCGGTACGCCTCCTCGATGCCCCTGCGGCCCACCACCAGGGCGCCGGTCGGGAAGTCGGGGCCCTTGATGCGCTCGATGAGGGCTTCCAGCAGTTCCTCGCTGGACGCGTCGGGGTTGGCCAGGCACCACTGGGCGCCCTCGGCGACCTCGCGCAGGTTGTGCGGCGGGATGTTGGTCGCCATGCCGACCGCGATGCCGGCGGAGCCGTTGATCAGCAGATTGGGGAAGCGCGCCGGCAGGACCGTCGGCTCCTGGTTGCGGCCGTCGTAGTTGTCCTGGAAGTCGACGGTCTCCTCGTCGATGTCCCGGACCATCTCCATCGACAGCGGCGCCATCTTGCACTCGGTGTACCGCATGGCGGCGGCCGGGTCGTTGCCCGGGGAACCGAAGTTGCCGTTGCTGTCGACCAGCGGCATGCGCATCGACCACGGCTGCGCCAGGCGGACCAGCGCGTCGTAGATCGAGGAGTCGCCGTGCGGGTGGTACGTGCCCATGACGTCGCCGACGACGCGGGCGCACTTGTAGAAGCCGCGCTCGGGGCGGTAACCGCCGTCGTACATCGCGTACAGCACACGGCGGTGGACGGGCTTGAGCCCGTCACGGACGTCCGGCAGCGCGCGGGAGACGATGACGGACATCGCGTAGTCGAGGTAGCTGCGCTGCATCTCCGTCTCGAGGCCCACGGGCTCGATCCGCATGGTGCCCGTCGCGGCGGCGCCCTCTGGGCTTTCGGGCGTGACGGGGGTCTTGTCGTCGGCCATTGCTGGTCAAAGTCCTTTCGAGCTGCGGCTGATGGGGGCCGACTCAGATGTCGAGGAAGCGGACATCCTTGGCGTTGCGCTGGATGAAGGAGCGCCGGGCCTCGACGTCCTCGCCCATCAGCACCGAGAAGAGGTCATCGGCGAGGGCCGCGTCGTCCAGGGTGACCTGGCCCAGTACGCGGTGGTCGACGTCCATGGTGGTGACCCGCAGCTCCTCGGCGTTCATCTCACCGAGGCCCTTGAAGCGCTGGATCGAGTCCTCGCGCACGCGCTTGCCGTTCTGCCGCCCCAGCTCGATCAGCGCGTCGCGCTCGGAGTCGGAGTACGCGTACTCGAAGTCGTCCCGGCCCCACTTGATCTTGTAGAGCGGGGGACGGGAGAGGTACACGTGCCCGGCCTCGACCAGCGGACGCATGAAGCGGAACAGGAAGGTCAGCAGCAGGGTGTTGATGTGCTGGCCGTCGACGTCGGCGTCCGCCATCAGGATGATCTTGTGATAGCGCAGCCGGGAGATGTCGAAGTCCTCGTGCACACCGGTGCCGAAGGCCGAGATCAGCGCCTGGATCTCGGTGTTCTGCAGGATCTTGTCGATCCGTGACTTCTCCACGTTGAGGATCTTGCCGCGGATCGGGAGGATCGCCTGGTACTGCGGATTGCGGCCGGACTTGGCCGAACCGCCGGCGGAGTCACCCTCGACGATGAAGATCTCGCACTTGCTCGGGTCGTTGGACTGGCAGTCACTCAGCTTGCCCGGCAGCGACGCCGTCTCCAGCAGGCCCTTGCGGCGCGTCAGGTCGCGCGCCTTGCGGGCGGCGACACGGGCGGTGGCCGCCTGGATCGACTTGCGGATGATGTCCGCGGCCTCGTTCGGGTTGCGGTCCAGCCAGTCCGTCAGGTGCTCGTGCACGACCTTCTGTACGAAGGTCTTCGCCTCGGTGTTGCCCAGCTTGGTCTTGGTCTGGCCCTCGAACTGCGGCTCGCCGAGCTTGACCGAGATGATCGCCGTCAGACCCTCGCGGATGTCCTCGCCCGTGAGGTTGTCGTCCTTCTCGCGGAGGAACTTCTTCTCGCGCGCGTACTTGTTGACCAGCGTGGTCAGCGCGGCGCGGAAGCCCTCCTCGTGAGTGCCGCCCTCATGGGTGTGGATGGTGTTCGCGAAGCTGTAGACACCCTCGCTGTACTGGGTGTTCCACTGCATCGCCACCTCGAGCGAGAGGAGGCGCTCCTTGTCCTCCGCCTCGATGTCGATCACCGAGGGGTGGATGGTCTCGCCCTTGCGCGAGTTCAGGTACTTCACGAAGTCGACGATGCCGCCCTCGTAGTGGTACGAGACCGTGCGCGGCTTGCCCTCGTTCTCGACGTCCGCGTGCTCGGGGCGCTCGTCGGTCAGCGAGATCGTCAGGCCCTTGTTGAGGAAGGCCATCTCCTGGAAACGCCGCGACAGCGTCTCGAAGGAGTACTCGGTGGTCTCGAAGATGTCGCCGTCGGCCCAGAAGGTCACGCTCGTGCCGGTCTCGGAGACCGGCTCGTTCTTCTGCAGCGGGGCGGTGGGCACACCGAGCTTGTAGTCCTGGGTCCAGCGGAAGCCCTCACGCTTGACCTCGACCGCGACCTTGTTCGACAGGGCGTTCACCACGGAGACGCCGACGCCGTGCAGACCGCCGGAGACGGCGTAGCCGCCGCCGCCGAACTTGCCGCCCGCGTGCAGCACGGTGAGCACGACCTCGACGGCGGGCTTGCCCTCGGACGGCACGATGTCCACGGGGATGCCGCGGCCGTTGTCGATCACGCGCACGCCGCCGTCGGCGAGGATCGTGACCAGGATGGTGTCCGCGTGACCGGCCAGCGCCTCGTCGACGGAGTTGTCGACGACCTCGTACACCAGGTGGTGCAGGCCGCGCTCGCCCGTCGAGCCGATGTACATGCCCGGGCGCTTGCGAACCGCGTCCAAGCCCTCCAGGACGGTAATCGCACTGGCGTCATAGGCGCCCCCGTGCGGGGGCGCGGCGGAGCCTGCGGCTGCGGACGTATTGATCTCGTTGGGGTTGCCGGAATCGGCCACGAAGCGCCCTTTCTGGCACAGCATGAGCCGGGACCCGCGGAGCGGGATCGGCTGCATCACTTCGACATCGATCGACGGGTCCCGCTGGGATCCCCCTCTGCCGGAGGCCAGGGGCGGGCGTCTTGCCACCAGTCTACCGGTAGCGCCGACATAGATGGGGCTTTGGCGGTACCTGAGTTCCCGTGTACCCGACGAAAGTGCCTCCATCCGACTCCCTACACGCGCACCGGGTCTCAAAACCGCTCACGCGGGCGCACAGGGCTTCGACCTGATTACGCACAGCAGGTTTCCGGCCTATCCGTACGTATCGCCCGGCCCACGGCTCCCCGGAGCCCTCAGACGCCCGTAGGAACGCACCGGCCCCCCCGGTCCCAGCACCTTGATCAGCTTGACCGTGCCATGGCCGAGATCGGCGTTCAGCCTGGCCACCAGGGTCGGGGCGAGCAGCCGCAGCTGGGTCGCCCAGGCCGTGGAGTCGCACTGGACGGTGAGGACCCGGTCCTCCTCGTCGTACCGATCGGGCCGGCAGTGCAGCGCCACGTCGTCACCGACCAATTGCGGCCAGCGGCCCATCACCCCGCCGACAGCGGCCGGAGCCTCCCAGCCGCGTTCGGTGATCAGGCGGGTGATCGCCGCGCCGAGCGGCAGCGGATCGCGGCCGTCGGCCCGGGCGCCGCTGCGCAGACCGCCGCGGCGGGCCTGCTTCTTCTGCTGGGCCGCGGCGCCCTTGGCCCGCGCCTGCTCCTTGGCCGCGCGCAGGGCCACGCGCGCCAGGTCGACGCCGGACAGCGGTTTGTCCTGCGCGGGAGGTTGTGCCTGCTGCTCGCTCATGCCCGCTCCACGCCGCCGCTCTCCACCGCGTAGCGGGCGCCGATCAGCACGCCCGGCACGTCGTCGTCCACGGCCGCCGTCACGAGCACCTGCTCGCCGGGGGCCACCAGTTCCGCCAGACGGTCGCGGCGCCGGGCGTCCAGCTCCGCGAAGACGTCGTCGAGCACCAGCACCGGTTCACCGCCGTCGGCGCACAGCAGGTCGTACGAGGCCAACCGCAGCGCGAGGGCGTACGACCAGGACTCGCCGTGGCTCGCGTACCCCTTCGCGGGAAGCCGGCCGAGATTGAGGGAGAGGTCGTCGCGGTGCGGGCCGACGAGGGTGACCCCGCGCTCGATCTCCTGCTTGCGGGCCTCGCCCAGTGCCTCGAGCAGCAGCCCGTACAGCTCCTCGCGGCCCGACGCCCCGGCGATGCGCTCGCCGATCGAGCTGCGGTACTCCAGCGCGACCGGGCCGCCGCCCGGCGCCAGCTGCTCGTACGCCTTGTCGGCCAGCGGCTGCAGCGCGTGCGTGAGGTCCAGACGCTGGGCCAGCAGCTCGGCGCCGGCCCGGGCCAGATGCTGGTCCCACACGTCGAGGGTGGACAGGTCGCCGCCACGGCCGCCGTGGCGGCGGGCCATGGCCGCCGACTTGAGCAGGGTGTTGCGCTGCTTGAGCACCCGCTCGTAGTCACTGCGGACACCGGCCATCCGGGGCGCGCGGGCGGTCAGCAGCTCGTCGAGGAAACGCCGGCGCTCCCCGGGGTCGCCCTTGACCAGGGCAAGGTCCTCCGGGGCGAACAGCACGGTCCTGACTATGCCCAGCAGGTCGCGGGGGCGGACCTGGGAGGAGCGGTTCAGCCGGGCGCGATTGGCGCGGCCCGGGTTGATCTCCAGCTCCACCAGCTGCTGCCGGTCGCCCTGGACTACGGCCGCCCGCACGATCGCCCGGTCCGCGCCCATGCGCACCAGCGGCGCGTCACTGGCGACCCGGTGACTGGCGAGGGTGGCCAGATAGCCGACCGCCTCGACCAGGTTGGTCTTGCCCTGGCCGTTGGGACCGACAAAAGCGGTGACGCCCGGGTCGAGCGGGACCTCGACCCGGGCGTAGGAGCGGAAGTCGGCGAGCGACAGATGCGCGACATGCATGGCTGTGCGACGCCTCCTTCCCTCGTGGGCGCGGGGAGCGCCCGGTGGACATGACTGCTTGCCCGGCTACTTCTTGGTCTCGACGGCGTGGCCGCCGAACTGGTTGCGCAGCGCGGCGATCATCTTCATCTGCGGGGAGTCGTCCTGGCGGGAGGCGAAGCGCGCGAAGAGCGAGGCGGTGATCGCGGGCAGCGGCACGGCGTTGTCGATGGCGGCCTCGACGGTCCAGCGGCCCTCGCCGGAGTCCTCGGCGTAGCCCTTGAGCTTTTCCAGGTGCTCGTCGTCGTCGAGGGCGTTGACGGCCAGGTCCAGCAGCCAGGAGCGGATGACGGTGCCCTCCTGCCAGGACCGGAAGACCTCGCGCACGTCGGTGACGGAGTCGACCTTCTCCAGCAGTTCCCAGCCCTCGGCGTAGGCCTGCATCATGGCGTACTCGATGCCGTTGTGGACCATCTTGGCGAAGTGGCCCGCGCCGACCTTGCCCGCGTGGACCGAGCCGAAGTTGCCGACCGGCTTGAGGGCGTTGAAGACCGGCTGGACCTTCTCGACGTGCTCGGCGTCGCCGCCGTACATCAGCGCGTAGCCGTTCTGCAGGCCCCAGACGCCGCCGGAGACACCGCAGTCGACGAAGCCGATGCCCTTGGCCGCGAGCTCCTCGGCGTGCTTCTCGTCGTCCGTCCAGCGGGAGTTGCCGCCGTCGACCACCACGTCACCGGGCGAGAGCAGCTCGCCCAGTTCGTCAATCGTGGACTGGGTCGCGGCGCCGGCCGGCACCATCACCCAGACCACCCGGGGCGCTTCCAGCTTGTCCACGAGCTCCCGCAGGCTGTGGACGTCGGCGAGGTCCGGGTTGCGGTCGTAGCCGATGACAGTGTGTCCGGCCTGGCGGATGCGGGTGCGCATGTTCCCGCCCATCTTGCCGAGACCGATGAGACCGAGCTCCATGTCACGCATTCCTTCGCTGTTCGTGGGACGACGGGCCCGTGGGGGCCGGGGCCGCGGGGGGCGCCTTGACCTCTGCCCGGAGCGCCGCGGCGTACGCCTCGTCGGGATCGAGACGGCGCAGCTCCTCCGCGATCAGTTCCGCCGTGGTGCGGACCTTCAGTGCGAGGGCGCGCGTGGGCTGCCCGGGGATGGACAGGCTCGCGACGGCGCCCTCCGGGCGGTCGACAACGATGTCGCCGTGTTCGGTGCGCAGCCGGACCGCGGTGATGACGGGCCCGGCGGTGACGACTCGTTCGACCGGGACCCGCAGGCGGTCGGCGAACCAGCCCGCCAGCAGCTCGGCGCTGGGGTTGTCGGCCTCGCTCTCGATGACGGCCGAGGTGACCCGGGCACGGGCCTGGTCGAGCGCGGCGGCGAGCATCGAGCGCCATGGCGTCAGCCGCGTCCACGCGAGGTCGGTGTCGCCGGGCGCGTAGGACGCGACACGGGCCGCCAGTTGACGCAGGGGCCGCTCGACGGCGTACGCGTCGGTGATCCGGCGCTGGGCGAGCGCGCCCAGCGGGTCCCACGCCGGGGTGGCGGGCGCGTCCACGGGCCACCAGACGACGACGGGGGCGTCCGGCAGCAGCAGCGGCAGGACCACGGAGTCGGCGTGCCCGGACACCTCGCCGTGCAGCCTCAGCAGCACGGCCTCGCCGGAGCCGGCGTCCGAGCCGACGCGGACCTCCGCGTCGATGCGGGAGTCGGTGCGCCGGTGGGGGGTGCGGTCCGGGCGCTTGACGACGACGAGGATGCGCGAGGGGTGCTCCTGCGAGGCCTGCTCGGCCGCCTTCAAGGAGTCGTGGGCGTTCTCCTCGTCGGTCACGATGACCATGGTCAGGACCACGCCCACGGCGGGAGACCCGATCGCGCGGCGGGCCCGGACCAGGGCCTTGTTGATGCGGCTTGCCGTGGTGTCCGTCAGGTGGATCCTCATGGCCTGCGCCAGCTCCGTCCGTCTCGTGCGAGCATCTCGTCGGCTTCCGCGGGGCCCCAGCTGCCCGCGGTGTACTGCGCGGGCCTGCCGTGCCGGTTCCAGTACCGCTCGACCGGGTCGAGGATCTTCCAGGACTCCTCGACCTCCTGGTGCCGCGGGAAGAGGTTCGCGTCGCCGAGCAGCACGTCGAGGATCAGCCGCTCGTAGGCCTCCGGGCTGGACTCGGTGAAGGACTCGCCGTAGGCGAAGTCCATCGTCACGTCCCGGATCTCCATCGAGGTGCCGGGCACCTTGGAGCCGAAGCGCACGGTGACACCCTCGTCGGGCTGCACGCGGATGACGATCGCGTTCTGGCCCAGTTCCTGTGTCGCCTTCGGGTCGAACGGGGAGTGCGGGGCGCGCTGGAAGACCACCGCGATCTCCGTGACCCGGCGCCCGAGCCGCTTGCCGGCCCGGAGGTAGAAGGGGACGCCCGCCCAGCGGCGGTTGTCGACCTCCAGCTTGATCGCGGCGTAGGTGTCGGTGGTGGACGCGGGGTCGATGCCGGTCTCCTCCAGGTAGCCGGGCACCTCCTCGCCGCCCTGCCAGCCGTGCGTGTACTGGCCGCGCACGGTGTGCCCGCCCAGGTCGGCCGGGAGCCGGACCGCCTGGAGGACCTTCAGCTTCTCGGTGAGCAGCGACTCGGCGTCAAAGGAGGCGGGCTCCTCCATCGCGGTCAGCGCCATCAGTTGCATCAGGTGGTTCTGGATGACGTCGCGGGCGGCGCCGATCCCGTCGTAGTACCCGGCACGGCCGCCGATGCCGATGTCCTCGGCCATCGTGATCTGCACATGGTCGACGTAACTGCGGTTCCACACGGGCTCGAACATCGTGTTGGCGAAACGCAGCGCCAGGATGTTCTGGACCGTCTCCTTGCCCAGGTAGTGGTCGATCCGGAACACCTGCTCCGGGGCGAACACCTCGTGGACGAGACCGTTGAGCTGCCGGGCGCTGGCCAGGTCGTGGCCGAAGGGCTTCTCGATGACGGCGCGCCGCCAGGAGCCCTCGGGGGCGTCGGCCAGCCCGTGCTTCTTCAACTGCCGTACGACCGTGGGGAAGAACTTCGGCGGGACCGACAGATAGAAGGCGTAGTTGCCGCTCGTCCCGCGCGAGGCGTCCAGTTCGTCCACGGTGGCGCGCAGTTGCTTGAACGCGACGTCGTCGTCGAAGTCGCCCGGGATGAAGCGCATCCCCTCGGCGAGGTGCTGCCAGACCTCCTCGCGGAACGGGGTACGGGCGTGCTCGCGCACGGAGTCGTGCACGACCTTGGCGAAGTCCTGGTCCTCCCATTCGCGGCGGGCGAAGCCGAGGAGCGAGAAGCCCGGCGGCAGCAGCCCGCGGTTGGCCAGGTCGTAGACGGCCGGCATCAGCTTCTTGCGGGAGAGGTCACCGGTCACACCGAAGATCACCAGGCCGGACGGTCCCGCGATGCGGGGCAGCCGGCGGTCGCCGGGGGCTCGCAGGGGGTTGGACCAAGGTGCGGCGGATGCGGTCTCGGCCGTGCTCATTGCGGGTCGACTCCCTCGTTCAGTGCGGTACCGATCGCTGCCAGCAGGTCGTCCCAGGCGGTCTCGAACTTCGCCACGCCCTCGTCCTCCAGCTGCTTCACGACCTCGTCGTAGGAGATCCCCAGCCGCTCGACCGCCGCGAGGTCGGCGCGGGCCTCTTCATAGCGGCCGGTGATGGTGTCGCCCTCGATGCGGCCGTGGTCGGCGGTGGCGTCGAGTGTCGCCTGGGGCATGGTGTTGACGGTTCCGGGCGCGACCAGCTCGTCCACGTAGAGCGTGTCCTTGTACGAGGGGTCCTTCACCCCCGTCGAGGCCCACAGCGGCCGCTGCTCGTGGGCGCCGGCCGCGGCGAGCGCCGCCCACCGGTCGCCCGCGAAGACCTCCCGGTAAGCCTCGTACGCGAGCCGGGCGTTGGCGAGCGCGGCCTTGCCCTTGAGGCCCTTGGCCTCGTCGGTGCCGATCTTCTCCAGGCGCTTGTCGATCTCGCTGTCCACGCGGGACACGAAGAAGGACGCCACGGAATGGATCACGGACAGGTCCAGACCCGCGGACTCCGCCTTCTCCAGACCGGCCAGGTAGGCGTCCATGACGTCCCGGTAGCGGGCCAGCGAGAAGATCAGGGTGACGTTGACGCTGATGCCGAGGCCGATGACCTCCGTGATGGCCGGCAGACCCGCGGGGGTCGCCGGGATCTTGATCATCACGTTGGGGCGGTCGACGAGCCAGGCGAGTTGCCGGGCCTCGGCGACGGTGGCCTTCGCGTCGTGGGCCAGGCGGGGATCGACCTCGATGGACACGCGGCCGTCCCGGCCGCCGGTCGCCTCGTACACCGGCCGCAGGATGTCGGCTGCGGCCCGTACGTCGGCGGCGGTCATCATGCGGACGGCCTCGTCGCGGGTGACCCCGCGCACGGCCAGCTCGGCGAGCTGCTCCTGGTAGTCCGCTCCCGAGCCGATGGCGGCCTGGAAGATGGACGGATTCGTGGTGACGCCCACCACCCGCCCCGATGAGACGAGTTCGGCGAGGTCGCCGGAGGAGATCCGTCTGCGCGAGAGGTCGTCCAGCCAGATCGAGACTCCCGCCGCGGCCAGGCGCCCCAACGGTTCCGCGGTCGCGGTCACTGCTTCGTTCACTGTGATCATCTTCTTTCTGCGCTCGCATCAACCGCGAGGGCGTGCGAACGATTCCCGGTCCTCCCGGCGCCTTCCGCAGCCAACAGGCACCGTCGGAGACGGTACACGATAGTTGAGATTTAAACTAACTCGCCCCCCATGCGCAGCGGCGCCGACCGGCGCCACCCGGCCACGCGGCGAACCTGTAAGGGACATGACCAGGCGGAGGGAAGCCCGGAAAAGGGGACGCAGCGGAAAATCGAAGGACCGATGAATTCCGCAAAAAGAAGTCGCTTGGCCTGCCCACCGAACCGCCGCGGCGGACGGCGAACGGCACCGGCCGGGAACCTCCGACAAGGTCGCGGCGCAATACTCCTGCTCGGCCACCGGCGCAAGAGCAGCGCACGAGCCTTTACTGCGCCATGAGTTCGCGCGGCCCGCGCGGCGCCGTCGGCCCACCGGACCCTTGACAACACCCGCGGGCCCCACATAATACGCGCCGCAGGATTCGCGTACACCTACATCGCGACCCCGGCACCGTCCACCAAGGGGTGGTCAACCAGCCCCCCAACGGATGTAATCACTCCATGCGCCTTTCCGAGATCGAAGAAGTCAACACCCGCACGCTGGCCCACGCGACGACCGTCAGGCCCGTCTCCACCGGGGACATCATTCGCACTCACCGCAAAAAGTACCCGTATCGGGGTTTTGTTGAGATCGACTCGCCACACTGTCCGCCCTTCGTCATGTTCTGTGTGAACGACGACGCGGTCGCCCTCGAAACCCTGTGGAACGGCGAATTCCGCTACGAGCCCGGATCCCTCTCCACCTGGGCGCAGTTGGCCGCGAAGAGCGAGAACATCGCCGACGTCGGGGCGCACGTCGGCTATTTCTCGATGATCGCCGCGCTTGCCAACCCCGCGGCCAAGGTGCATGCCTTCGAGCCGGTGGATGAAATACACGCCCGGCTCGCGGTGAATATCCGGTCGAACAATACCCAGAACGTCAAGCGGTACCAGGCGGGCGTGTCCAACAAGCCCGGTTGGACCGAGATCAACGTCCGCTTCGCGGGAAACCTCCTGTCGACCGGCTCCTCCGTCGTGCGCTCCTCGGACGGCGCCAAGCGGCAGCGCATCCAGCTCGTCTCCCTTGACGAAGTGTTCGCCGACACGAAGCTGGACCTCGTCAAGATCGATGTCGAGGGCCACGAGCCGGCGGTCCTGCGCGGTGCCCGGAAGGTGCTGAAGCGCGACCGGCCGTTCGTCATGCTGGAGGCGCTGCGGGACGCGCCGCTGGACCCGCTCCTCGCCCAGTTCAAGCCCTTCGGCTACGACTGCCACTGGGTCTCCGAGGAGGACGGGGAGCTGATCCCCGCGGCCGCGGCCAGGCCGCGCGGCACCCGGAATCTGCTGTTCACCCCCCACAGCTAGGCCGCTGGGGGCCGTCCGCCGCGTGACCCCACGCTCCGGCGGACGGCAGCCTCACCCGCGCGCGGACGGCCGGGTGGCGTAGAAGGCGACCGCCGAGGCGGCGGCCACGTTCAGTGAGTCCACACCGGCCTCCATCGGGATGCGCACGTGCTCATCGGCGGCCCGGAGCGCTCCTGCCGACAGCCCCTCGCCCTCCGTGCCCAGCATCAGGGCCAGCTTCTCGTGCCGGCGGTCGGCGAGCTCGTCGAGCGTGATGGAACTATCCGACAGGCAGAGGGCCGCGAGCACGAAGCCGTGCTCCCGTACGAGATCGGCGTCCTGCGGCCATGACGCGAACCTGGCATACGGAACGGCGAGGACGGCCCCCATGGACACCTTCACAGCCCGCCTGTAGAGGGGGTCGGCACAGCGCGGGGTGAGGAACACGGCGTCCACTCCCAGCGCTGCCGCGTTGCGGAAGGCCGCGCCCATGTTGGCGTGATCGACGATGTCCTCGAAGATCGCGACACGGCGCAGCCCGGGGCGAGCGCCGGCCAACAGCTCCCGCGGCTCGGGCAGTTGCCTGCGCTGCATCGACGCCAGGGCACCGCGGTGCACGTGGTAGCCGGTCACCCGCTCGGCCAGGCCGGGATCGACGGCGTACACGGGCGCGGGGACCTCGTCGATGACGTCCCGCATGACGTCGACCCACTTGGCCGTCAGCAGCATCGAGCGCATGCCGTACCCGGCCCGCCACGCGCGCCGGATGACCTTCTCGCCCTCCGCGATGAACAGGCCCTCCTCGGGCTCACGACGGCGGCGCAGCTCCACATCGGTCAGCGACGTGTAGTCGTGCAGCCGCGGGTCGTCCGGGTCGTCGATGGTGACGATCTCAGCCACGGGGTGTCACCGCCCTGTACGCAACTCGGCGCCCACGGCCACCACCTCGCCGATCACGATCACCGCGGGCGGCCGCACGCCCTCCTCGGCGACCCGCCGGCCCACCGTCGCGAGCGTCGCGTCCACACGCCGCTGCGCGGCCGTCGTGCCCTCCTGGATGACCGCGACAGGAGTGTCGGCGCCCCGTCCGTGCGCCACGAGCGCGGCGGCGATGGCGGCGATCCGCTCGACCCCCATCAGCAGCACCAGGGTGCCGCGCAATCGGGCCAGCGCCTCCCAGTCCACCAGGGAGCGGGGGTCCTCCGGAGCCACGTGGCCGCTCACCACGGTGAACTCGTGCGCCACGCCCCGATGCGTCACCGGGATGCCCGCGGCGGCCGGCACGCTGATCGAACTGGAGATGCCCGGCACGACCGTGCAGGCGATCCCGGCCTCCGCCAGCGCCTGCGCCTCCTCCATGCCCCGGCCGAAGACGAACGGGTCGCCGCCCTTGAGACGCACGACGGCCTTGCCCGCCCTCGCGTGCTCGATCAGCGCGGCGTTGATCGCCTCCTGTGCCATCGCGCGCCCGTAAGGGATCTTCGCGGCGTCGATCACCTCGACGTGCGGCGGCAGTTCGTCCAGCAGATCGCGCGGGCCCAGGCGGTCCGCGATCACCACGTCCGCCTCCGCGAGCAGCCGGCGGCCGCGCACCGTGATCAGGTCCGGGTCGCCCGGCCCGCCGCCCACCAGCGCCACGCCGGGGGACTTCCCCCGGTACTGCGGCGCGGCCAGGGAGCCGTCCCGCAGGCCCTCCACGATCGCGTCCCGCACAGCGGCGGAACGCCGCGGGTCGTGCCCGGTCAGCACGGCGACGGTCACGCCATCGGTGCGGCCGGTCGCCGGCGTCCACGCGGTCGCCGCGTCGGCGTCGTCACTGCGCACGCACCACACCCGGCGCTCCTCCGCCTCCGCGGAGGCCGCCGCGTTCGCCTCCGGGTCGTCCGTCGCGATCAGCGCGTACCAGGCGTCCGCCAGGTCCCCCGGGCGGTAGCGCCGTCGCTCCCAGCGCAGTTCGCCCGCGGCGGCCATCGCGTCCACGGACGGCGTCGCCGACGGCGAGACCAGGACCACGTCCGCCCCCGCGGCCAGCAGCGTCGGCAGCCGGCGCTGGGCGACCTGGCCGCCGCCGAGCACGACCACGCGCCGACCCGCGAGCCGGAGTCCGACGGGGTATGCGGGTACGGCGTCGCTGCGCTCGGCGGTCATGGTCGTGCGGCTCCTCGTCGTCTGGGGTGTGCGTGCGCCTGCGGCGCGGGGGGCGGGGGGGTTCCGCCCCTCAACCCTACGATGTGCCTGGGGTGCGGTTTCTCCCCCGCCCTCCCGCCCGTGTGCCCTGTGAAGTCACGCACCCCGGCGCGCGTGTGTTCCTGGGCCGGGTCCGGGGCCTCCGGGGCCGGCCATTCTGGACAGCACATTTACGTGCGTTTCCAGCACCTGCTCATCCCATCCCGACCCGGATCCCGCACACAAATATGCTCCACAGTCCAGAACACCCACCCCTACGACCCCGCCCCCTCCGTAGTGTTCGCGCCTGATCCCCAGTGGGGGGTGTTAGGGCGGCCATGGCACGGGCACCCGTTGGTGCGGCAGCACATCAGCCGCCCAGCCGGCACCGCCCACACACAAACCCAGTGGCCGTCGCATTCCGCTCCCCTGGGGACCTCTAGGGCTCGCGGTCAATGGCGCGGGCCCCGCTGGTGCAGCGCACAACGGCATCGGCCGCCACGTCGTGCCCACAGCGGGCACCCCGGCCGAATGTTGGGGCAGGCACTGGCAGGCCGATAGGGGCGGCATCCAGGCAACCGCAGCCACCCCGGTCCGCCTCCATACCCCCCACTGGGGATCAGGCGCATGACGAAACCGAGGGGGCGGGGTCGTAGGGGTGGGCGTTCTGGACTGTGGAGCATATTTGGGTGCACAACCCGGAGTGACCAACGCAGAGTGCCCGAGGCACCAAAATGTGCTGTCCAGAATGGCCAGCCCCGGAGGCCCCGACCCCGGCACCCAACGAAACGCGCGCCGGGGTGCCAGACCGCGCCGGGCACACGGGCGGGAGGGCGGGGAAAAGAACCTACCCGGGACGGGCCCGTCAGGCCTTTTCCGTGACGCCCGCAGAGTCGAACGTCGCCACCTCATGCATCGCCCGCGCAGCACTCTGCACCAGCGGCAGCGCCAGCAACGCCCCCGTCCCCTCCCCCAGCCTCAGGTCGAGATCGACCAGCGGCCGCAGACCCAGCTTCGTGAGGGCGGCCCGGTGACCGGGCTCCGCGCTGCGGTGCCCCGCGATGCAGGCCGCGAGGACCTCGGGTGCGATGGCGCGCGCCACGAGCGCGGCCGCGCCGGCGCTGACGCCGTCCAGGATGACCGGGGTCCGCAGGGACGCGGCGCCGAGCAACAGGCCGACCATGGCGGCGTGTTCGAGGCCGCCGATGGCCGCGAGGACCTCGATCGGGTCGGAGGGGTCGGGCCGGTGGAGCTCCAGGGCCCGCCGGACGACGTCGACCTTGCGCGCGTGCATCTCGTCGTTGATGCCCGTGCCCCGCCCGGTGACCTCCGCCGGGTCGACCCCGGTGTAGACGGAGATCAGGGCCGCGGAGACGGTGGTGTTGGCGACGCCCATCTCACCGGTCAGCAGCGCCTTGTTGCCCGCGGCGACGAGGTCGCGCGCGGTCTCGATGCCGACCTCGATCGCCCGCAGCACCTCCTCGCGCGACATCGCGGGGCCCGCGGTGAAGTCGGCCGTGCCGGGGCGCACCTTGCGCGGCAGCAGACCGGGCGTGCTGGGAAGTTCGGAGGCGACGCCGACGTCGATGACGCAGACCTCGGCGCCCACCTGGTTGGCGAAGGCGTTGCACACGGCCCCGCCACCGAGGAAGTTGGCGACCATCTGGCCGGTGACCTCCTGCGGCCAGGCCGTGACACCCTGCGCGTGCACGCCGTGGTCGCCGGCGAAGATGGCGACGGCGGCGGGCTCGGGGATCGGCGGGGGGCACTGCCGGGACAGGCCGCTGAGCTGCGCGGAGATGATCTCCAGCATGCCGAGCGCGCCGGCCGGCTTGGTCATCCGCTTCTGCCGCTCCCACGCCTCGCCGAGCGCCTTGGCGTCGAGCGGGCGGATGCCGCGCAGCGTCTCCTCCAGGAGGTCGTGCGGCTCCTCGCCGGGCAGGGCGCGGTTGCCGTACTCCTCCTCGTGGACGACCCAGGCCAGCGGGCGCCGCTTGGACCAGCCGGACTGGACGAGCTCGGGGTCCTCGGGGAATTCGTCGACGTAGCCGACGCACAGGTAGGCGACGACCTCCAGGTGCTCGGGGAGGCCGAGTTCACGGACCATCTCGCGCTCGTCGAAGAAGCTGACCCAGCCGACGCCGAGGCCTTCCGCGCGGGCGGCGAGCCAGAGGTTCTCGACCGCCAGTGCCGAGGAGTAGGGCGCCATCTGCGGCTGGGTGTAGCGGCCCAGCGTGTGGCGGCCGCCGCGGGTGGGGTCGGCGGTGACGACGATGTTGACCGGGGTGTCGAGGATCGCCTCGATCTTCAGCTCGCGGAACTGCTTGGCGCGCCCCTTGGGGAGGGACTTGGCGTACGCGTCGCGCTGCTGCATGGCGAGTTCGTGCATGCGCTGCCGGGTCTCCGCGGAGCGGATGACGACGAAGTCCCAGGGCTGGGAGTGGCCGACGCTGGGCGCGGTGTGGGCCGCCTCCAGGACGCGGATCAGCACCTCGTGCGGGATGGGGTCGCTCCGGAAGCCGTTGCGGATGTCGCGGCGTTCGCGGATGACGCGGTGGACGGCGTCCCGTACGGAGGGGTCGTAACCCTCGGCCATGGGCAGCCGCAGCTCCGGGGCGTCCTCGTCCTCAGCGGACTCAGCGGACTCGGCTGCCTCGGCTGCCTCGGCTGCCGCCACGAATGCCACGACCTCCGCGTCGGCGGGCTCGGTGGTCTCCGCGGCCGCCGGCTCCACCTGCGCGGGCACTTCGAGCGCCGGGGGCTCGACGACGGCCTCCACGGGCTCGACTGCCTCGACGACGTCGATGACCTCGACGGCCTCCGCCACGACCGGTGTCACCGGTTCGGGGACGACGGTCTCGGGGGCGACGGGCTCGGGCTCCAGGCCGAACGGCAGCGGCTCGTCCTCCACCGCGGTGGGCTCGGGCAGCGCCTCGGCGATCGGCTCGGGCTCGGGCTCGGGCTCGAACTCGGGCTGCGGCTCCGGGGCCGAAACAGGCGCCACGACCTCCTCGGCCTGCGGCGCGGGCGGCATCTCCACGGGTTCCGGGGCCGACCAGGCGGCGCCCGGGGCAGGGACCGCGGCGGACGGCTCGTCGCGTGGGATGTCCAGGTACTCGGGGCCGGTCGTCGGTGGGCCGGCGTGGCGCACCGGGGTCTCCACGGACGGCGGCACCGGCGCGAGCGGGGTCACCGCGACGGGCACCTCCGGCGCGGGCGGCGGCGTGGCCGGCACGGGCTGCGGGGCGGGCGTCGCCGGTCCGCGGTCGGCGAGGGACCGGACGATTCCGCCGCCGTTGGACGGGTCGGGGATGGGCGGGCCCATGTGCAGCGGCCGCCGGACGGGCGCCGGCGCGGCCGGGGCCTCCTCCTCGAACACCTGCGGCGCACTCGGCTCGGGCGTACCCGACTCCGGCGCCAGGATCTCGACGGCGGGGACGGGCGCGGGGGCCGGGACGACCGGCTCCCCCGGAACGGCCTGCGGCTGCTCGGCCGCGACCGCACCCGGCAGGGGCACGCCGCCGGGCGGCGTCGCCGAGGCCCGCACGGCGGAGTAGTCGAGGGAGACCGAGTCGCGGCCGCCGCTCTCGTGGGCGTCGTGCTCGTGGAGGCCACCGGGCACGCCGGCGGGCAGCGGCTCCTGGACCTGCGCGCGGGTCTCGTGCGCCATCGGGCCCGCCGCCGGGACGGGTTCGGTGCCGGGCGCGGCCATGGGGGCCGGCGCGACCGGAGGCGCGGGAACAGGCGCGACGGGCTGCGGCGGCACCGGCTGGGGGTCGGCCCACGACCCCTGCAGACCGGGCATGAGCAGCATCTCCTCGTCCTCCTCGGCGACCGCGGGGCCGGCCGGCTGGTCGAGGTAGACGTAAGCGGCAGGCGGAACCGGCGCGTTCAGCGGGTCGGTCTCCCAGGTCGGGACGACCGGCTGCTGCGCACCACTGCCGGGAAGGCCGGGAAGGTCGGCGTGCGGCTGCAGAACCGCTTCTCCGCCTGCGTTCTCCGGCAGTCCCTCACCCGGGACCTGGCCGGTGTCAGTCATGCGTGCCCCTCGCCCATCGGTTCGCTCCTTCCAACGCTGCGCCGCACACACTGCCCACAGCAAGAACGAGCGTGGGCTGCAAGCGGCACGTCGGCGGGGAGTGACCGATACTGATCGATACTGATCAGCCCTCAGTCGACGTCAACGCACGACGACGGCACAGCGGTCCGCCAGCCTACCGTGCGTGTGCCCGCGCGTGCTCAGCGGGGGTTCACCTCAAACCGGTCGCAATACGGGCGCAACACATGGCTCACCGGCGGTGCCCGAGGAGTGCGAACACCACCGTGCGCTCCCGCTCCGACCAGTCGGAGTCCAGTTCGACAGCCTGCAACAATGCGCACTCCACTGCGTATCCGCCCTCTTCCAGGGCGGTTCTGACCGCTTCTGCCTCGTCCCGGTTCGCGGCACTCGCGGCGATCCGTTCCGGGCGGCGCGCGGCGCACGCCGCGACGACGTCCGCTCCTCCGCCGCCTATGCGCACGACGTCCGGTTCCGGAAGGTCCTCCAGAACCTCGGGCGCCTCGCCGTGCACGACGCGCACCTGCACCCCGAAGTCCCGTGCGGTGTCCTCGACGCGTTCGCAGGCCGCCGCGTCCCGGTCGACGGCGATGACGGCCGCGCCGAAGCGCGCCGCCTCCACGGCGACGGCGCCGCCCCCCGCGCCGATGTCCCAGACCAGATCGCCGGTGCGCGGTCCGAGCCGGGCCAGTTGCAGGGCGCGCAGCTGCGCCGGGCCGTCCACGGGCGCGTACCGCTCGGTGGGAAGGGCCCAGCCGCGGACCCGGTCCGCGGGGGCGGGGTCGCCCCCGGCCAGCCAGCCGGCCTGCGCGGCGGCGACCGGCGGCGTGCTGGGCGCGGCGCCGACGACCAGGACAACGTTGGGGTCGCGCCAGGTGTGGTCGGGGACCTTGTCGGAGGTGAGGACGGTGACCTCCTCCTGCTCCGTGCCGAGCGACTCGCAGATCACGAAGGTGCGGTGCTCGTCACCGAGCAGCAGGGCGAGTTCGGCCGGGCCGGCGCCGGGGGCGGTCAGCACCGCGACCTTGGGGTGGGCCCGGCAGACGTTGACGGCGCGGCGCAGGGTGCGCGCGTGCGCGACGACCACCCGTGCGTCGTCCCAGGGCATGCCGGCCCGCGCGAAGGCCTGGGCCACCGAGGTCACACCGGGGACGACCTCCACCTCCAGGCCGTGGTCGGGGGCGCGCAGGGCGCGTACGACGCCGAAGAACCCGGGGTCGCCGTCGGCCAGGACGACCGCGGTGCCGCGGTGCCGGGCGATGCGGCGGGCGGCCAGGTCGATGCTGCCGAGGACGATGCGCTCGGCCTCCTCCGGCACGAAGGGCAGTGCGAGGTGGTGCCGTGTTCCGGCCACCAGGGTCGCGGCGGCCAGCGCGGAACGCGCGGCCTCGCCCGGTGGTGAGCCGTCCCACCCGATCACGGTGACACGGTCGGCCATCGTCGTCCTGCCTTCTGGGCGCGTCGGGGTGCGGTACCCCGGGTCATGTCTTCCCCGGGGTGTGCACAGTACCCCGCCCAGGATCTTGCGCTAGAGGGTGCTCACTGCCAGTCGGCGTAGGCCGCGTAGTCCGAGCCGTCGGAGGCGCGTCCGGTGAGTCCGTCGAGGTCCTCGGGGAGCAGGCTCCAGACGATCAGGTCGGTGCGGATCTGCTCCCAGCGGCCGTCGGTGTCCCCGTCGGGACGGGTCCTGACCAGGCCCGCGTTGCGCAGCACGCCCTCGCTGACGCAGCCGATCCGCTGGGCGACCTGCTGGGAGGCGGCGTTGTCGGCGGCGGTGCGCAGTTCCAGCCGCTCGAACTTCTGGTCGTCGAAGAGCCACTGGGCGGCCGCGAGCACGGCCTCGGCGGCGTAGCCCTCGCCGCGTGCCCAGGGCGCGATGACGTAGCCCGCCTCGGCGCTGCGGATGCGCCAGTCGGCGCGCTGCAGATGGACGGTGCCGACCAGCCGCTGGGTGAGGAACTCGGTCACGGCGAAGACGACGCCCCGTCCGCCGGCCCGCTCGGCGGGGGCGAACTCGGTGATGAAGGAGCGGGCGTCCGCCTCGGTGTACGGGTGCGGCACGGAGGTCCAGGCGACCACGGACTCGTCGTTCATCATCTCCGCCTGCGCGGGGATGTCCGCCTCCTCGTAGGAACGCAGCACCAGCCGCTCCGTACTGATGGAGATCTCCGGAAAGCTGGTCATTCGACGCTCCGTAGCAAGGACATGTGTGAAGTGCACAGCATGCAGCATCCATCCGGTCACCCGCAGGACCGGGGCGCCGCGGGGCCGTGCGGCCGTCGGTCAAGGGTACGTGCAACCACCCCCGCGACGAGCGCAGTTGGCACGCTGTTCTCCGGCTTTTCCGCAGGTCCGCTCCCCCTGTGGTCATAGGGTCCTGCTAGCGTCTGCCCGCGTGACGGTGCACCACGCAGCAGGAGTCGGATATCAGCGGGCGGCGGGTGTCTACGAGCGGTCGCGGCCCTCGTACCCCATGGCTGCCCTGGCCGAGTTGGCGGAGGCGCTGGCCCTCGAGGCCGGGCGCACCGTGGTCGACCTCGGCGCCGGCACCGGCAAGTTCACCAGGCTGCTGGCGCTGACCGGGGCCGAGGTGGTCGCGGTGGAGCCGGTGGCGGAGATGCGCGAGCGGCTGGCGGAGCTGCGGCTGCCGGGTGTGCGGGTGACGGCCGGCACCGCGGAGTCGACGGGGCTGCCCGACGGGTGCGCCGACGTGGTGGTGGCGGCGCAGTCGTGGCACTGGTTCCAGGAGGACGAGGCGCTGGCGGAGGTGGAGCGGCTGCTGCGGCCGGGCGGTTCGCTGGCGCTGGTGTGGAACACCTACGACACCTCCGTGCCGTGGGTGCGGGACTACCAGGACATCGTCTTCCGGCTCGCGCCGCGCGATCTGCCGAGCCCGCTGGACGGCGGCTGGCGCAAGGCCTTCGCCGACCGGGAGGGCTGGTCGCAGGTGTACGAGCGGCACTGGCCGAACCCGTACTCGACGACGGTGACGGACGTGGTGGAGCGCATGACGTCCTCCAGCCACATCGCGGTGATGGATCCCGCGGAGCAGGAGCGCGTGCGCGCGGAGGTGGAGGCGGTGCTCGCCGGTCACGCCGCGACGCGCGGCAAGGACGCCATCGAGATGCCGTACACGACCGACCTGTACTGGCTGCGCCGGCACTGAGGCGGCATCGAGGCGGTCTGCGGCGGCGCGGTCCCGGCTGTCGGTGCCGCCCTGTTGAATGGGCGGATGGACGCGGACCGGCTCAGGGGCTTCTGCCTCGGTTTCAACGGCGTGAGCGAGGAGAACCCGTTCCCGCGCAACGCGGAGGTGACCGTCTTCAAGGTGGGCGGGAAGATCTTCGCGATCAGCGCCCTGGGCGGCGAACCGCTGCAGGTGAGCCTGAAGTGCGATCCCGAACTGGCCGTGCGGCTGCGCGCCGGGCACGCGGCGATCGCCCCCGGCTGGCATCTCAACAAGCGCCACTGGAACACGGTCACGCTGGACGGCTCGCTCCCCGCCCGCATGGTGCGCGAGATGATCGAGGACTCGTACGACCTGATCGTGTCCCGGCTGCCCCGGACCGAGCGGTTGCGGCTGGACTGGCCGGGAGAGGCGGCGGACGGGCCCGCCGGGGGCGGCGCGCGGTGATCGCGTACCGCCCCCGGCGGGGTGCCGGTGTCCTGGGGGATCAGAAGGAGGGGATGACGGAGCCGGCGTAGGTGTCCTCGATGAACTTCTTCACCTCGGGCGAGGTGAGGAGCTTCTTGAGCTTGAGCACGCGCGGGTCCTTCTCGTTGCCCTCCTTGACGGCGAGGAAGTTGCCGTAGGGGTTGTCCGTCGCGGACTCCAGGACCAGTGCGTCCTTGGCGGGCTTGAGTCCGGCGGCGATGGCGTAGTTGCCGTTGATGACGGCGGCGTCGACGTCGCCGAGGGAGCGGGGCAGCTGGGCCGCCTCCAACTCCTTGAACTTCAGATTCTTCGGGTTGCCGGTGATGTCGGCGGGCGTGGCCTCGTTGCCGACGCCGTCCTTGAGGGTGATCAGGCCGTTGGCCGCGAGCAGCTTGAGGCCGCGGGCCTCGTTCACCGCGTCGTTGGCGAGGGCTATCGTCGCGCCGCTCTTGAGCGCGTCGGCGGACTTCAGCTTGCCGGAGTACAGGCCCAGCGGCTCCAGGTGGACGGTGACGACGGGCACGATGTGGGTGCCCTTCTTCTTGTTGAAATCGTCCAGGTAGGGCTGGTTCTGGAAGTAGTTGGCGTCGACGTCGCCGTCCTCGGTCGCGGTGTTCGGCGTCACGTAGTCGCTGAACTCCTTGACCTCCAGCTTGAGTCCGGCCTTGGCGGCCAGGTTCTTCTTGACGAAGTTCAGGATCTCCGCGTGCGGGACGGGGCTCGCGGCGACGACGAGCGGGTCGCTCGCGCTGTCCTTGGTGGAGCCGGAGTCCGAGCCGCAGGCGGTCAGGCCCAGGGTGAGACCGGCGGCGGCCAGGACGGCAGTGGTGATCTTGACATGGGTACGCACGAAAAGTGCCTTTCTGAGCGGTGTTGGTGTTGCGGGTGTCAGGAGGTCTCGGTGGCTGCGGCCGGGCGCAGCAGGCGCAGCCTCGGGGCGACGGAGCCGCGGCCGCGGCGCGAGGCGCCGCGGGCGGAGAGGTCGCCGAGGAGCTGGACGCCGGTGACGATCACGATGAGAACGGCCAGCGTCACGTTCATCAGCCCGGTCTCGAACCGCTGGTAGCCGTAGCGGACGGCGAGGTCGCCGAGGCCGCCGCCACCGATGAGCCCGGCCATGGCCGAGTACCCGATCAGGGCGATGACGGTCGTCGTCGCAGCGGAGATCAGCGCGGGCAGCGCCTCGGGCAGGAGGGCCTTGCGCACCACGGTCCAGGTGCTGCCGCCCATGGACTGCACGGCCTCGACGAGACCTGAGTCCACTTCGCGGACGCCGATCTCCACCAGCCGGGCGAAGAACGGGATCGCGCCGATCGACAGCGGGACGATCATGGCCTCGGGCCCGATGGTGGTGCCGACCAGGGACTTGGTGAACGGCATCAGGTAGATCATGAGGATCACGAAGGGCAGCGACCGGATCACGTTGACCACGGCGCCCAGCACTTTGGAGAACACGCCGTTGGCGAGCAGTCCGCCGCGGTCGGTCAGCACCAGCAGCACGCCGAGCGGCAGGCCGCCCGCGACGGATATGAGCGTGGACCAGCCGACCATGACCAGGGTTTCCCCACAGGCCTGCGACAGCAGCGGCTGCATCTCGGACCAGGTCACTTCGCGGCCCCCTCGACCCGCTCTGCGCCGGCGGCCGGCGCGACGTCGACCTGCAGGCCCTTCTCGCGCAGGAAGCCGATGGGCACCACGTTGTCCTCGAAGGCGCCGGGGAGTTCGATCCGCATGCGGCCGACCTGGCGTCCGGCGATGGTCTCCAGCGCGGCGCCGAGCACCGAGATGTCGATGTTGTAGGTGCGCGAGAGCTGCGAGATGACCGGCTCGGTCGCGGCCTCCCCGTGGAAGGTGAGGTCGACGACGGTGCGGCCCTCGCCGGACGGCTCGCCGCCGACCGGGAACAGTTCGTGGGCGAGTTCGGAGCCGGGGGTGGCGAGCAGGTCGGTGACCTTGCCGGATTCCACGATCCGGCCTCCCTTCATCAGTGCGGCGGAGTCGCAGACCGCCTTGACGACCTCCATCTCGTGCGTGATCAGCAGGACGGTCAGGCCGAGTTGCCGGTTGAGGTCGCGCAGCAGCTGGAGGATCGAGCGGGTGGTCTCCGGGTCCAGGGCGGAGGTGGCCTCGTCGGAGAGCAGCACCTTCGGATCGCCGGCCAGCGCGCGGGCGATGCCGACGCGCTGCTTCTGGCCGCCGGAGAGCTGGGCGGGGTAGGCGCGCGCCTTGTCGGCGAGGCCGACGAGGTCGAGCAGTTCGCGGGCCTTCGCGGCCCGCTGCCGGCCGGAGACGCCGAGGATCTCCAGGGGGAGTTCGACGTTGTCCTGGACGGTGCGCGAGGACAGCAGGTTGAAGTGCTGGAAGACCATGCCGATACGGCCGCGGGCGGCGCGCAGGGCCGAACCGGCGCGCGGCGAGCGGCCGGCGAGCGCGGTCAGGTCCTGTCCGGCGACCTCGACGGTGCCCGAGGTGGGCCGCTCCAGCAGGTTGACGCACCGGATGAGGGTGCTCTTGCCCGCGCCGCTGCGGCCGACGACGCCGTACACCTCGCCTTCGCGGACGTGCAGATCGACGCCGTCGAGAGCCACGGTGTCCCGGCCGTGGGAACGGTAGACCTTGGTCAGGCCCGTTGTGGTGATCACTGGGAATTCCGTCACTGTCGAGTGCGCGGCACGCAAAAGCCGCACACGGGGGCGAATTCACGATGGACAGGCATGGCTCCGCCCCGAAGGGGGCGTCGGGAGAATCAGCAGCGGGTGCCGGGCGGCTGGGGGTCGTGCGTCAGCCGGCAGCGGCAAAGGGGCTGCTGCGGTTCCATTTCCATGGCCGTGTTCATGGGGGTTGTGTGCAATCCATGGCAGGAGGGGCGGGTCTCACTTCGGGGCGCGAGACTCAGATGGCGTGGGCCCTCAGCGTGCACACATTCGACACATACGACGAACACCGGGCGTCATCGCCTCGGTCGCGCGGCAGCGGCGGTTCGTCGTGGTCATGGGCACCAGTAAAGCAGACACCCGAACGGTGTCCCAATATCCGGTCACGGCGTCCGCGATGCGGACAGGCCGGGGGGTGGGATCCGGTGATTCCCGACCGTAATAGAGTCGCGCCATGCTCGACGTCCTCACGATCGTGGTCTCCGCCACGGCGCTGCTGCTGGCCGCCTGGTGCGGTTTCGCCGCCTTCCGGGACCAGCCGACCAAGGACTGGCACTTCATCGGCATGGCCGTGGTGGCCGTGCTGGCGCTGGTCCAGCTGGTGGTCGGCGTGATCAAGGTCTCGACGGGCGAGAAGCCGGTCGACGGGACGACGATCTTCTTCGCTTACCTGGTCGGGGCGGCCTGCACGGTCCCGGCGGCGGCATTCATGTCGCTGACCGAGCGCACCCGCTGGGGCTCGGCGGTCGTGGCCGCGGGCGGGCTCATCCTGGCCGTGCTGGAAGTACGGCTGTACGACATCTGGGGAGGCGTCAGTGCCTGAGACCGCCGACGGGACCACACAGGATGCCGCGTCCGGCACCGATGCCGGCAAGGGGATCGGCCGTGGGCCGGGACGGCTGCTGCTGTCGCTGTACGGGGTCTTCACCGTCGCCGCGCTGTCCCGCTCGATCTACCAGATCAGCGCGCAGTTCGGCGAGGCGCCGCTGGCCTATCTGCTCTCGCTGCTCGCCGGGATCGTGTACGCCGTGATCACGGTGGCGCTGTGGCGGGGCGGTGAGAACGCCCGCAAGGTGGCGCTGGTCAGCTGCGCGCTGGAGCTGATCGGCGTGCTGACCGTGGGCACGCTGACGCTGGCGGACTCCTCGGCCTTCCCCGACCAGACCGTGTGGTCGGACTACGGCATGGGCTATGTGTTCCTGCCCCTGGTCATCCCGGTCAGCGGACTGCTGTGGCTGCGCCGGGCGGCGCAGCCACAGAAGACGTCCTGATCCGTGCTCAGGCGCTGGCGGCGTACGTCTGCGGGGAGCGCGCCGCCGGCTTCTCCATGTGCACCAGGCTCAGCCGGCCGCTGACCGGCTCGGCCGTGCCCACCTGGGCGTAGCCGAGCTTGCGGTACAGCCGCAGGTTGAACTCGCTGCGGTGGCCGGTGAAGAGACGGTAGCGCTTGGCCTGCAGATCGTCGGCCAGCCGCTCCTCGATGGCCCGCAGCAGCCGGCCGCCGAGGCCGTGCCGCTGCATGCGGGGGTGGACGATCAGCTTGGCGATGCGTGCGGTGCCGTCCTCGTCGACCGCGCCGCGGACCGAGCCGACCACCTCCTCGCCGAGCCTGGCCACCAGGACGGTGCCCTGCGCGAGTTCCGCGCGCAGCGCGTCCAAAGTCTGCGTCAACGGTTCGATGCCGTAGTCGCCGTAAAGCTCCGCCTCGCTCTGATAGCACAGGTACTGCAATTTGAGGATCTTCTCGGCGTCTTCGCCCATCGCGGTAGAGATGGTCACGCTCATGCCCATGTGCGCAGGCCTCCCCTTCGAGTCGCCCGGGCGCACAAGGGGTGAGGGGGCGCCCAGGACGTTGCCCTGACTGGAACCGGAACGCGGCGCGGCCGCGCACAAGCGCCCTGTCGCCGACTGTTTACGGTGCATTACCCCGTCGTACGGGAGATGCAACCCCGGTTTCCGAGGATCGTACGCAGACAACTCAGGCAGCGGGAACGGAGCGGACCGAGACTGCCCTGTGAGATTCCCAACTCCCGGGAAATTTCCCGGTAAGTGAGGTCGGAACGGGAGATCAGGGCGGATACCAGCTCAGGACAGCGCCCCGGCAGCCGGCCCACGGCGGCCAGCAGGGCGCGGCGCTGCTCGGCGGCGAGCACCTGCTGTTCGGCGGTGGGCGCCGCCGCCGCGGCGCGCACACCCAGCAGGCCCGGGGCCAGCGGCGTCTCGTGGCGGGCGTGCCGCCCGGCGAGCCGGGCCTCGGAGCGCACGGCACGGCGCAGCCAGGCGGCGGGGTCGGCGGGAGGTTCGGGGAGCTCCAGCAGCCGCAGCCACACGGACTGTTCGAGGTCGGCGGCCTCGACCGCGCCGGGTACGGATTCGGCCGCGGCCTCGGCGGCGAGCAGTGGCCGGATACTGGTCAGTTCGTCGTGCGGTACGGATGCGCTCATGTCCGGCGGGACACCCGTGCCGCGCCGGGTGGTTGCCCCGTGGCCGGGGAACCACCCGTGCGCGGCAGTGGCGTCACGCCTTGTTGACGAAGGCCGCGCGGGCGAGCAGCGCGGTGTCGCAGTTGTCGGAGAAGATGCCGTCGATGCCCTGCTCGAAGTAGACCTGGAAGGCGCCGAAGGCGTCGCCGTAGGCGTTCGGGTCGGTGCCCACGCGGAAGTCGGCCGGCAGGAACGCGTTCTCGTTGCGCATGGTGAAGGGGTGCAGGATCAGCCCGGCCTTGTGGGCGTCGCGCACCAGCGTGGTGGGCGTGCCGAGCTTGCCGGCCGCGTCACGCGGGATGATCAGGTTGACGGTGGGGCCGATGCCCTGCGCGAAGCCGGCGATCCACTTCAGGCCGGCCGGGGTGACCAGGTCGGCGACGGTGCGCGGGTCGCCCGCCACCACGAGGTCGTACGGGCGCGTGGTGGCCGCGTCCAGCAGGAAGACCTTGGGGTTGCGCAGGCCGAGCGCGCCGAGCCGCTGGAGGCTGGTGGGCTCGAAGGACTGCAGGAACAGCGGGGAGTTGCGCTGGTCGCGCCCGTAGCGGCGGAGCAGCTTGGCCACCCGCTCCTCCAGGCCGAGGCCGATGCCGCGGAAGTAGGTGGGGTGCTTGGTCTCGACGTGCAGCCACACCGCCTTGTCGCGCTTGCGGCCCTGCTCGTCGGCCCAGCGCAGCACCTCCTCGAAGGTGGGGATCTCCCAGTGGCCGTCGTAGAGGGTGTTGTGCTGGCGCTGTGCGGGCAGCCGCTCGACGGCGCGCAGCGTCTTCAGCTCGGCGAGGGTGAAGTCCTCGGTGAACCAGCCGGTGGTGGCGACGCCGTCGATGGTCTTGGTGGTCTTGCGGGAGGCGAACTCCGGGTGCTTGGCGACGTCCGTGGTGCCGCCGATCTCGGGCTCGTGGCGGCAGACCAGGTGGCCGTCCTTGGTGGGGACGAGGTCCTGCTCGATCACGTCGGCGCCGAGGTCCAGCGCGAGCTGGTAGGAGCCGAAGGTGTGCTCGGGGCGGTAGCCGCTGGCCCCGCGGTGGCCGACGACGGTCGGCACGGGAAGGGCTCTCACCGGCCCGTGGGAGGAGCCGTGCGACGATCCGTGCGAGGACTCGCGCCCGTTCGCCGCCGCGCTGCCCGCGGTGCCGAGGACGGAGGCGCCGGCCCCGAACGCGGCCGCCGCCCCGATCAGGGCCCGGCGACCGGGCCCCCGGCCCTGCTCCTGGCCCTGCTGCTCGTGCGTCATGTGCGCTCCCTCGAATCGGCCGAACATCTGTCCGGTCCCTGCCAAGCGACGCGCGCATCGTAGGCGGGTGGTCGTTTCAGCCGGGCGGCCGTCGTCGGAACATGGCGGAAACGCGCATCAACATTGCGTACCGGTCGTGTGAACCCGGTGCGCGTGTCGCGGCGCCGCGGAAGTATCGTCCTCGAGGGGGGAGGCGCACACTGGTGAGCGAGACCCTGCGCAGAGTCCCGCCGGACCTCTGCCGACCACGACCGGAGGACCCGTTGTTCCGCATCATCCTCAAGGCGCTGCTCGGAGTACTGATGCGCGTGCTGTTCCGCCCCAGGGTCGAGGGCGCGGAGCACATCCCGGGTGACGGCCCGGTCATCCTCGCCGGCAACCACGTCACCTTCATCGACTCGATGTTCCTGTCACTCGTCGTCAAGCGGCAGGTCTTCTTCATCGGCAAGGACGAGTACGTCACCACCCCCGGCCTCAAGGGCCGCCTCATGGCGGCGTTCTTCACCTCCGTCGGCATGATCCCCGTGGACCGCGACGGCGGCCACGGCGGCGTCGCCGCCCTGATGACCGGCCGCCGCATCCTCGACGAGGGCAAGGTCTTCGGCATCTACCCGGAGGGCACCCGCTCCCCCGACGGCCGCCTCTACCGCGGCCGCACCGGCGTGTCCCGCCTGGCCCTCATGACCGGCGCCCCCGTCGTCCCCTTCGCCATGGTCGGCACCGACCGCATCCAGCCCGGCGGCGCCGGCGTGCCCCGCGTGCACCGCTTCACCGTCCGCTTCGGCAAGGCCCTGGAGTTCTCCCGCTACGAGGGCATGGACCGCGACCGCTACGTGCTGCGCGCCGTCACCGACGAGGTGATGAGCCACGTCATGCGGCTGGGCGGCCAGGAGTACGTCGACGTCTACGCCACCAAGGCGAAGGCGGCCAAGGCCGCGGACCACGCGACGGCGGCGTGACCTTCGGTCTCAGAGTCTGGGCATCCGGCCGACCGGGCCGTTGCCGGTCGGCACCCGGGCCGCGGTCAGCACCACCTCGCCGCGCGGGCCCCGGGAGATCTGCCCGATGCTCGCCGTCAGGTCGGCTTCCATCCCGCCGGGCAGTTTGAGCCGGATCAGCACCGGCAGCAGGAAGCCGACGGCGATGAGGCCGGCCAGCACGGGGGTCAGCGTCGTCAGCATCACCGCGGTGACATGGTGCTTCCACAGGAAGTCCACCCAGGCCGCGCCAAGGATCGCCGTCGCCACGACGACGAGCACCGCGCTGCTGACGCGGCTCCCTCGGGCCGCTCTCGCATCCTCCTCCAGCAGGCGCAGCGCGCGGTCCGCGTCCTGGTGCGCCGGGTCGAGGCGGCGGCAGCGCGTCAGAAAGCGCTGGGCGCGGCGCCGGTGGAGCAGTTTCAGCCGGACGTCGGCCGTCTGCGTGCTCAGACGCTGCTCCACGACGCCCGCCACGAAGTGGGGTTCGGGCTCCTTCTCGGCCAGCCGGATCGCGGTGCGGGCCTCTTGGCCCGCGTCGCGGTAGCGGTCGTCGCTCTGCTCGGCGTCACCCGCCTGGACCAGCAGCCGCGCGAGCGCGAGCCGCAACTGCCACTGCGGCTGGTCCCGTACCCCCGGCCGGCCCAGCACGCGCCGTAGCTCCTCCTCGGCGGCGCCCAGGTCCCCCGCGCCCTCCGCCAGCGCCACGGCGAGCCCGAGGGCCGCGCTCCCGCTGTCCTTGCCGACGGCGACGGCCCGCCGGAACTCGCTCGCCGCCTCAGCCATCGTGGCGTCGCCCTCCTTGTCCCGCGCCCTGTGCAGCGCGAGGCTCCCGAGCTCGACGTGGGCCTGTACGTCGTACCAGTCCAACTCGACGGCCCGGCGCAGCACGGTCCCGGCCTCCTCGTACCGGCCGAGCTGCACATAGAGGGCGCCCAGGTCGGTGTGGCAGCGCCCGTACGGGTCCAGTTCCACGGCGCGGGCGAAGTGCCGTTCCGCGGCGGCCGTCTCGCCACGCCGGTGGGCGATCAGCCCGAGGCAGGTGTGGGCGGCCGCATTGCGGGGGTCCTCGCGGCTGACGGCACGGCAGTGGTCGGCGGCCTCGATGAGACGGCCGTCCGCCTGGGGGCTCCCGGGAGCGAGGCCGGCCAGTCGCACCAGCGACCACGCGCGGCCCACGCGGAAGTCGTGGTCGTGCGGCCACTGGCGCAGGATCTCACCGAAGTCCTCCGCCGCGTCCAGCGGACGCTGGTCCATCAGGGCCACCCACCCGATGGCGGCACGGGCCTCGGCCCGTTCGAGCGGACCGGCCGCGGACGCCAGCACGTCCTCCAGGACCCGCCCGGCCGAGGTCAGGTCCGCGCGTTCCGCGTGCACCGCGGCCAGCTCGAACCCGATCGACGTCAGATGCGGCCGGCCGCGGGTGAACTCCTCGATGGCCCGCTCCGCCTCGTCGAGGCTGCCGCAGTCGCGCAGCGCGTCGGCCCGCTGCTCGTGGGCGGCCACGCTGTACGGATCGTCCGCCAGGGCGCGTTCGCACTGGGCCAGCGCCTCGTCGAACCGGTGCTGCCCACGGAGCGCGGAGGCGAGGCGACAGCGCACGGACACCGCGTTCGGCACCCTGCCGAGCAGGGCCTGCGCCGTCTGCTCGGCCTCCTCGAAGCGGCCCAGCCCTACCAGGGTGTCGACCATCAGACGGCAGGCCCATTCGTGCTCCGGTACGAGCTGCAGGGCCCGCCGGAGGTGGGGCATTGCCTCCTCACGGCGGTGAGTGGCGGTGAGCACGTACGCGGTCGCGACATGCCCGGAGGCGATCTCGGGGTGAAGGCTGCGCGCCCTCCGGGCCGTGGCCTCCGCCTCGGTCCACCGCCGCATCGCGCACAGAACCTCCACCCGGAAGGTCAGGGTGCGGACGCGGTCGGGCCACAGGGCCAGGGCCCGGTCGACGCTCTCCAGGCACTCCTCGTCCCGGTCCCGGTCATGAAGGCAGTACGCGAGGTCCATGTGGGCGTTCACCGACTCCGGGTCCCGGTCGACGCAGCCGCGCAGCAACTCCTCCGCCTCATCCCAGCGCCGCGAACGGCGCAGGAGCCACGCGAGCAGCTGGGTGCTGTCCCAGGCACCGGCGGTGAGTTCCGTCGCGCGCCGGGCGAACGTGATGCCGTCGAGGGGCCGTTCCAGCGCCGAGTACAGCCATCCCACGGCTTCCAGCACCTCCGGGTCGTCGGGCCGGAGCGCGGCGGCGTGCTCGGCGGCGCCCTCGGCCTCGTCCCAGCGCCCCAGGGTCTGCAGCACGGCCAGCCTGCCGAGCAGGGCGTCACGATGGTCCGGCTCTCGCAGCAGCGCCTCCTCGTACGCCTCGCACTCCTCGGCCCGGCGGTCCTGCTCGCCGAAGCACCGGGCGAGCAGGCAGGGGCCCACCGCGGAACGGGGCCACGCCGCGGCGGCCCGGCGCGCGGCGGCCTCGGCCGCGGGCCGGTCGCCGCGAGCCGTGTGCGCCGAGACGAGCAGTTCCAGTGCCTCCGCGTCGTCCGGATACAGGCCGAGGCACTCCTCGGCGGCGGCCAGGGCCCCTTCGTGGTCGTCCCTTCCCAGGGCCACCCAGGCGCGCCGAGCCGCCAGGGAGCCGGCCGGCACACCCTGGCGGGCGGCCTCCTCCAGTGCGGCGGAGGCCTCGTCCCACCGCTCCGCCCCCCGGAGGATGTCGACGAGCGCCAGATACGCCTCCGCGGAACGGGGGTCGAGCGTGAGGGCGCTCCGGATCGCGGCCACCGCGTCGTCGACGCGCTCCGCGGCGAACAGGACGTGGGCCAGCGTCACATGGGCCTCCGCGTCCTCGGCGTCGGCCTCGACGCGGGCGCGTGCGGCGGCTGTCGCCTCGTCGAGGCGACCGAGCCTCTCCAGCGACCTGACGCGTATCCGGGCGGCGGTGCGGTGGCCCGGGTCCGCCCGCAACGCCGCCTCGAAGTCCTCCAGCGCGCGGGCGTAGGACCCTCGCACGAAAGCGAGGGAACCCCGTTGCTCCAGGAGCAGGGCCTCCAGTCGTCCTTCCGGGTCGCCCTCCCGGAGTGCGGCGATCAGGCGTTCCGCCTCCTCCCAGCGGTGAGTGGTGCGCAGCACGGCCAGGGTGCTCTCCACCAGGGAGGTGTTGCCGGGGGCGAGTTCCCTGGCGCGCTCCAGGGCGGCGAGGGCCTCGTCGTGCCGGGCCGCCTCGTACAGGGCACCGGCGAGGGTGCCCAGCGCCTCCGGGCTCTCGGGTCGCAGCCGCACGCCGTGCTCGGCGACCGCGACGGCCTCGTCCACGGCGCCGGTCTTCCCGAGCACATCTGCACGGACGCGCAGCCCCCAGTCGGAGCAGGGATCGAGTGCCAGCGCCTGCTCGGTGAGGGCCAGGGCACGGTCGAGTGCTCCGTCGGCCCCCTCGGCGACGGCCAGTTCGAGCCTGACGCCCGGCGAGTACCGGCACGCCTCCACCCCTCGCCGCCCCGTGGCGGCCGCTTCGGCCACATCGCCGCGCAACCGCTGCGCCTCGGCCTTGTGCTCCCATGCGGACGCCCAGCGCGGTTCGATCGCGAGCGCCCGGTTGCAGGCCGCGATCGCCTCGTCCCACCGTGCGAGGTCGATGAGGGCCGTGGCGTGTTCGACGTGCGCGTCGGGCCGGCGGCCGTACCGGCGGACCAGGCGCTCGGCGGCCTCCGCGGCGGCCTGGTGGGCGCCGCGGCAGCTCTCGTACCGGACCTCCGCCGTCAGCACGGCGATGTGGTCGCGGTCGAGGGAGCGGGCGGAGGTCAGCTTGACGTGGGCGAGGCCGGTCGCAGCCTGGCTCGCCGCGATCCGCACAGCCGCGCAACGGACCTCGACGGGGTCGGCCGGACCGTCCTCGGCGTCCTCCAGGCCCCGGAGCGCCGCCGCCGTGTCGCCCTGCTCGACGCGGGTCCAGGCGGCCCCGATCCAGCCCTCCGCATGACGCGGCCCGACGACCGTGGCCCGCTGGAATGCCGCCAGCGCCTCGTCCCAGCGGCATGCGGCGTGGTGCACCCAGCCCAGCGCAGTGTGGACGTCCACGGCCTCCGGGAGCCGTGCCGCGGCCGCCGTGCCCTCGGCCAGGGCCTCGTCGCGCCGGCCCATACGGTCGAGGGCCGCCACACGCCACCCGGCGGCCGCTCCGCAGGCCGGGTCGTGGGTCAGTGCCAGCGCGAACTCCTCCAGCGCGGCCTGGTGTTCGTACTGCCGCAGCCGCAACCTGCCCCGTGCGACGTGCAGTCGGGCCCGCTCCGGATCGCCGGCCGCGCGGGCGAGTTCGGCGCCGATGAGCGCCTCGGTCTCGTCGTAGCGGCAGTCGAGGGTGTACTCCCTCAGGACGGCCAGGACGTCGGTGTCCTGACCGGGCTGTGCGTCCGTGCTCATGGCGCTCCCTCCCCGCGGGTATCGGAAGCATACGGACGACTCGCCGCCGCGAACCGGGTGTTGTGGCTAACGCGGCGTCCCGCCCGCGAGCCGCTGACCGCGCAACAGGCGCCAGGCCGCCGACGCCGCGAGAAGAAGGACACCCCCGCCCACGGCGGAAGCCGCCCGCAAGCCGTCGGTGAAGGCGGCCGGCGCCGCCGAGGCTGGGCCGCCGGAGATGCCGGTGACGATGGAGCCGAGCAGGGCGATGCCGAGGGCGGCGCCGAGTTCGTAGGCCGTCTCGGAGACGCCGGAGGCGGCGCCGGCCTGCGCCGGGGGGACGCTGGAGAGGATGACGTCGGCGGTGACGGTGTACGAGAGCCCGGCCCCGGCGCCGGTGACGAGCAGGGCGGCGCCGAGGAAGAGGTAGCCCGAGTCGGGCCGCAGGGCCAGCAGCGCGACCAGGGCGAGCCCGGTGGCACCCAGGCCGCCCGCCACGGCGCCCCGCACCGACCAGCGACGGGCGGCGGCGCCCGCGAAGAGGCCGGTCGCCGCGGCCCCGAGCGTGGAGGGCAGTTCGCACAGGCCCGCCTGCAACGGCGAGCGGCCCTGGACCTCCTGCAGGAACTGGGACAGGAAGAAGACCGTCCCCGCGAGCCCGAGCACCGTGAGCAGGTCGGCCAGGACCGCCCCGGAGAAGCCGCGGTGCCGGAACAGCCGCATGTCCAGCAGCGGCGTGGGCAGGGCGAGTTGACGGCGTACGAAGCCGTACAGGCAGGCCGCGCCGAGCAGTCCGGCGCCGAGGGCGGCCGGCCCCGGCCCGTGGACGGCGAGTTGCTTGACGGCGTAGACGACCCCGAACATGCCGAGGAGCGACAGCAGGACGCTCGCCGGGTCCCACGGACCGCGGCCCGGGTCGCGGGACTCGGGCAGCACGCGCACGCCGATGATCAGCAGCACGGCCATCACCGGCAGGTTGATGAGGAAGACCGACCCCCACCAGAAGTGCTCCAGCAGCAGGCCGCCGACGACCGGCCCGAGCGCGGCGCCCGCGGTGGACACCGCGCCCCAGACGCCGATGGCGAAGCTGCGCTCGCGCGCGTCGGGGAAGAGGGTGCGGATCAGGGCCAGGGTGGACGGCATGAGGGTGGCGCCCGCGACGCCCATGAGCGCGCGGGCGGTGATGAGCGTCCCGGGCGTGGTGGCGTACGCGGCGAACACCGACAGCGCCCCGAAGGCGGCGGTGCCGGTGAGCAGCAGCCGCTTGCGGCCGACGCGGTCGCCGAGGCTGCCCATGGAGACCAGCAGGCCGGCGATGACGAACGAGTAGACGTCGCCGATCCACAGCAGTTGGGTGGAGGTGGGGCGCAGGTCCTCGGTGAGGAAGGGGATGGCCAGGCCCAGGACGGTGGCGTCCACGGCGACGAGCAGCAGGGCGAGGGTGAGCACACCGAGCGCGAGCCAGCGGGAGGGGTGACCGCGGTCGTCACGGCGGAGGGTGGTGACGTGCGCCGTGGTGGCCATCAGGTGCTCCCGGTCTCACGGGGGGCGCGCAGCATGCCGCCGAGCAGCAGATCGGTGACCATGCGGGCGGAGTCCCGCCGTGCCATGCGGCCGTCCTGGACGGACCAGGCGGAGGCGGCGATCAGCGCGTACAGCGCCTCCACGAGCCAGGCGGGGGTCAGGTCGTAGCGGAAGGCGCCGGTCTCCTGGCCGCGGTGGAAGAGGGCGGCGACGCGTGCGTCGATGCGGGCCCAGCCGTCGTTGATCTCGTCCAGGTCGTAGAGCTGGTTCTCGCCGTAGAGGAAGGCGAGGAAGCCGGAGACGGGCATGGCCTCGCTGATGAGCCGGCGGACGGCCTCGACGGGGTCGCCCTCCTCGACGCGCGCCGCGTCCAGGCACTCCTCGGTCTGCTCGATCCCGAGCGTGCCGAGGGCGCGCACGAGCGCGTCCCGGCCGGGGAAGTGCCGGTGCAGGGTGGCCCGGCTGACGCCCGCCGCCTTGGCGATCTCGTCCATGGAGGCGGTGGCGCGGCGGGACAGCAGGTCGGCCGTGTCACGCAGGACCTGCTCACGATTGAAGCTCATGAGACAAGGATACTCCGAATGAGACATAAGCGTCTCATGCGCGACACCGAAGAAGCCCGACCGGGTCATGGACCGCGGCCGGGCTTCTCGGTCAGGCGGGGCAGGCTGGGGGGAGGACGGTCAGCCCTTCGCCTTCGCCCAAGCGAACTGGACCGCCAGGTCCCGCTTGATCTCGGCGAGCTGCACGACGACCGCCGAGGGCGCGGTGCCGCCCCGGCCGTTGCGGGCGGCCAGCGCGCCCGGCACGTCGAGCACGGTCCGCACCTCGGGGGTGAGATGGGGGGAGATCTTGGCGAACTGCTCGTCGGTCAGCTGGTCCAGTTCGATGCCCTCGGCCTCGCAGACCTTGACGCACTCACCGGCGATCTCGTGCGCCACCCGGAACGGAACGCCCTGCTTGACCAGCCACTCCGCGATGTCGGTGGCGAGCGAGAAGCCGGCCGGGGCCAGTTCCTCCATGCGCTTGCGGTTGACGGTGAGGGTGGCCATCATCCCGGTGAACGCCGGGAGCAGGACCTCGAGGGTGTCGCAGGAGTCGAAGACCGGCTCCTTGTCCTCCTGCAGATCGCGGTTGTACGCGAGCGGAAGGGCCTTGAGCGTGGCCAGCAGGCCGGTGAGGTTGCCGATGAGGCGGCCGGACTTGCCGCGCGCCAGCTCGGCGATGTCGGGGTTCTTCTTCTGCGGCATGATCGACGAGCCGGTGGAGAAGGCGTCGTGGAGGGTGACGAAGGAGAACTCCTTCGTGTTCCAGATGATGACCTCCTCGGCGATCCGCGACAGGTCGACGCCGATCATCGCCGTGATGAAGGCGAACTCGGCGACGAAGTCCCGCGAGGCGGTGCCGTCGATGGAGTTGGCCGACGAACCGTGCTCGAACCCGAGGTCCCGCGCGACCGCCTCCGGGTCCAGGCCGAGCGAGGACCCGGCCAGCGCGCCGGAGCCGTACGGCGACACGGCCGTGCGCTCGTCCCACTGCCGCAGCCGCTCCGCGTCCCGGGACAGCGCCTGGACATGGGCGAGGACGTGGTGGGCGAAGAGCACCGGCTGCGCGTGCTGCAGGTGTGTACGGCCCGGCATGGCGACGTCGATGTGCGCCTCGGCGAGAGCGACCAGGGCGTGCTGGAGCTCGGCGACCAGGCCGCCGATGACGCGGGCGTGGTCGCGCAGGTACATCCGGAAGAGCGTGGCCACCTGGTCGTTGCGGGACCGGCCGGCGCGCAGCTTGCCGCCGAGGTCGGCGCCGAGCCGCTCCAGCAGGCCGCGTTCCAGGGCGGTGTGGACGTCCTCGTCGGCGATCGTGCCGGTGAAGCTGCCGTCGGCGACGTCGGCCTCCAGCTGGTCGAGGCCGGCCAGCATGCGCGTCAGCTCGTCCTCGGTCAGCAGGCCGGCCGTGGTCAGCACGCGGGCGTGGGCGCGGGAGCCGGCGATGTCGTACGGCGCGAGCCGCCAGTCGAAGTGCACGGACGCCGACAGCCTGGCCAGCGCCTCCGCCGGGCCGTCGGCGAAACGGCCGCCCCAGAGCCGGACGTCACCGGTGTTGCTGCTCAACTCTTCGCTCGCTTCCGTCGGTGGTGCGATGTGCGGCCGCCTCCCCGCCGTGGAACGGGCGGGGAGGCGGGCTGCCGTGGCCGAGGCTGTCGAGGCTACCGACTAGGCCAGGTCGCGCTTGGCGGCGATCTTCGACGACATGCCGAAGATCTCGATGAACCCCTTGGAGAGGGACTGGTCGAACGTGTCGCCGGTGTCGTACGTCGCCAGGTTGAAGTCGTACAGCGACTCGGCGGACTTGCGGCCGGTGACGACGGCGCGGCCGCCGTGCAGGGTCATCCGGATGTCGCCGGAGACGTGCTGGTTGGCCTCGTTGATGAAGCCGTCCAGGGCCCGCTTGAGCGGGGAGAACCACAGGCCGTCGTAGACCAGCTCGCCCCAGCGCTGCTCGACCTGCCGCTTGTAGCGGGCGAGTTCACGCTCGACGGTGACGTTCTCCAGCTCCTGGTGGGCGGTGATCAGCGCGATCGCGCCGGGCGCCTCGTACACCTCGCGGGACTTGATGCCGACCAGCCGGTCCTCGACCATGTCGATCCGGCCGATGCCCTGGGCGCCCGCCCGCTCGTTGAGCTGCTGGATCGCCTGCAGGACGGTGACGGGCTTGCCGTCGATGGCGACCGGGACGCCCTGCTTGAAGGTGATGACCAACTCGTCGGCCTCGCGGGGCGTGGCCGGGTTCTGCGTGTACTCGTAGACGTCCTCGATCGGGGCGTTCCAGATGTCCTCCAGGAAGCCGGTCTCGACGGCCCGCCCGAAGACGTTCTGGTCGATCGAGTACGGGGACTTCTTGGTGGTGGCGATCGGGAGGTTCTTCTCCTCGCAGAAGGCGATCGCCTTGTCGCGGGTCATCGCGTAGTCGCGGACCGGGGCGATGCACTTCAGCTCGGGGGCGAGGGAGGAGATGCCGGCCTCGAAGCGGACCTGGTCGTTGCCCTTGCCGGTGCAGCCGTGGGCGACCACGGAGGCGCCGTGCTTCTTCGCGGCGGCCACCAGGTGCTTGACGATCGTGGGCCGCGAGAGGGCGGAGACCAGCGGGTAGCGGTCCATGTAGAGGGCGTTGGCCTTGATCGCCGGGAGGCAGTACTCGTCGGCGAACTCGTCCTTGGCGTCGGCGACCTCGGCCTCGACCGCGCCGCAGGCCAGCGCCCGCTTGCGGATGACGTCCAGGTCCTCGCCGCCCTGGCCGACGTCCACGGCCACGGCGATGACCTCGGCGCCGGTCTCCTCGGCGATCCAGCCGATGGCGACGGAGGTGTCCAGTCCGCCCGAGTAGGCGAGTACGACGCGCTCGGTCACGGGTCTCTCCTTTGGTGCGCGAGGTCGAGAGCGTATGGCGGGGGCGTGATGATGCATACGCTGATGGGTATAAGTATGCACTCCCCCGCATGGTTCGTCAATCGGCCGTGTCGCCGCAGGTCACAGCGTCGCCATCACCGCGAGCACGCGCCCCGAAGGGGCGCGGGGAACCGCGCGGCCAGCCACGCACGGACCCGCACCCGCACCCGCACCCGACCGCGCAGCACTTAGCACAGCCCCTCCCCACACGTCAGGCGAAGCCCCGCTTTGAGTCGGCGCGAACCGCCGCCCGTACCCCAGCGCATGGCGGCCACGAGCACGATGATCCACAACAGCAGGGCGGGCAGGCGGCAGGCCATGCGCCGGATCCGTCCCCGTCGCTCCCCCGCGGTCCCCCTGCTCCTGCTGGCCTGGGCGGGCGCCGCCGGGGTCGTCTGGCTGTGGTGGGGCAACACCCCCTACGTCCGGCCGGTCACGGCCGACCGGCTGATCGCGGCGGGCCGGATCACGGGCCTGCTCGGCGGCTACGCGATCTCCCTGGTGGTCCTGCAGATGGCCAGGGTCCCGGCCCTGGAGCGGCGGGTCGGCTCCGACCGGGTCTCCCGCTGGCACGCGATGACCGGCCGCTACGCGATCTCCCTGGTCGTGGCGCACGTCGTGCTCATCCTGTGGGGCTACTCCGCGCAGTCCGGTCAGCCGATCACGCAGCAGACCGCGAGCGTCGTCCTGGACTACCCCGAGATGATCAAGGCGACGATCGGGACCGGGCTGCTCCTGCTCATCGGCTTCCTCTCGGCGGGCGCGCTGCGCCGCAGGATGCGCTACGAGACCTGGTACTACATCCACCTGCTCACCTATGCCGCCGTCTACCTGACGTTCTGGCACCAGCTCGCCACCGGCGCGGAGTTCGCGGGCGACGCGACGGCCCGTGCCGTCTGGTACGGCCTCTACGGCACCGTCACCGCTCTCGTCCTGTGGTACCGGGTGCTGGTCCCCGTACGGCTCAACCTCAAGCACCGCATGCGGGTCGAGGAGACGGTGGAGGAGGCGCCGGGCGTGGTGTCGGTGCTGATCAGGGGGCGGCGGCTGCACCGGCTGGGCGCGGAGCCCGGACAGTTCTTCCGCTGGCGGTTCATGGCCCCGGGGCTGCGATGGAGCTCCAACCCGTACTCGCTGTCCGCCCCACCGCGGCCCGACCTGCTGCGCATCACCGTCAAGGCGGTCGGCGGGCACAGTTCGGCACTGGCCGGGCTGCGGCCCGGCACCCGTGTGTGGGCGGAGGGCCCGTACGGCGCGATGACGGCCTCTCGGCGCCGCGGCGGCAAGGTGCTGCTGCTGGCGGGCGGCGCGGGGATCACGCCGCTGCGGGCGCTGTTCGAGACGCTGCCGGCCGCGCCGGGCGACCTCACGCTGCTCTACCGGGCGCGCAGCAAGCAGGACCTTGCCCTGTGGGCGGAGTTGCAGGAGATCGCCGCCGAGCGCGGGGCCCGCCTGGTCTACGCGGTCAACGGTCCCAGCGGGGCCCGTCCGGAGATCACCGCCGAGGCGCTGCGCAGGATGCTGCCGGACATCGAGGAGCACGACGTCTTCCTGTGCGGGCCGCCCGGGCTCGCCGAGGAGTCCTATTCCGCGCTGCGCGAGGCCGGAGTGCCGGAACGCCGCATCCACCACGAGTCCTTCGAGCTGTGAGGTGCCCGTGAAGAAGAAGCATCCGCTGCGCCGGATCGTCCTGACCGGTGCCATGACCGTCTCTGGCATCGTGCTGCTCCTGGCGCTGAAGCCGACGACCGCGCCTTTCGCCTCGCAGGCGGGGGCCCTGCCGCCGCAGCAGCCGCCGGTGTCGGCGGAGCCCTCCGCGGCGGGCGGCGACCCGACGGTGCCGGTGACGGAGCCCTCCGCACCGGCGGGCCGTACGCCCGGCGGCTCCCCGTCCGCGTCTGCCGGGCCGGCGGCGCCGGCCGCGCCCGCCAAGCGGACGGTCACCGGGGACGTGGCGCAGACCAGCTACGGGCCGGTGCAGGTCAGCATCACCGTCGAGGGCCGCCGGATCACCGCCGCGACCGCCGTGCAGGCCCCGAGCGGCACCCCGATGAGCGACCAGCTGACCGCCTCCGCGATCCCGCGGCTCAACCAGGCGGCGGTCACCGCGCAGAGCGCGTCCATCGACACCGTCTCCGGCGCCTCCTTCACCAGCCAGGGCTACCAGCAGTCCCTGCAGAGCGCGCTGGACAAGGCCGGTGTCTGACCGTGTCCGACAACCCTCCGCGACTGCGCCATGTCGAGCACTGCATGGGGACGGTGTTCTCCTTCGACGTCCGCGGCGCCCGTGACCCCCGGGTGCGGACGGCCCTGGAGACGGCCGTCGTCGGGCTCCACGAGGCCGACGCGCTGTTCTCCACCTATCGCCCCGACAGCGAGGTCAGCCGGCTCGGCCGCGGTGAACTCGCCCCCCAGGACTGCTCCCCCGAGGTGAGGGAGGTGCTGCGGCGGTGCGCGGAGGCGGAGCGCGCCACCGGTGGCTGGTTCACGCTCCGCTACGCCGGACCGGACACCACGCCCGACCCCACCGGGCTGGTGAAGGGCTGGGCGGTGGAGCGCGCGGCGCGCGCCATCGCCGCCGCGGGCGCGGAGGCGGTCTGCGTCAACGGCGGCGGAGACGTCCAGCTCACCGGCGGGCCGTGGCGGGTGGGGATCGCCGACCCGCTGCGGCCTGGAGGACTGGCGACCGTCGTGGAGAGCGCGGACGGCGAACTCGCCGTCGCCACCTCCGGTCCCGCCGAGCGCGGCTGCCACATCCTCGACCCGCACACCGGCGCGCCGCCCGTGGACGGGCTCGCCTCGCTCACCGTCGTCTGCCCGCAGCTCACCGAGGCCGACGTGTGGGCCACCGCCGGATACGCGATGGGCCCGGCGGCGCGCGAGTGGCTGGAAGAACTCCCCGACGCGGAGGCGTTCGCCGTGAACGCCGACGGCACCACCTGGCAGACGCGCGGCTTCGGCGGTCTCACGGCCCAGTTGAGCGCTTGACGATCAGCGGTGCCCAGTGGCAAGAATGCGTCCCATGGATCTGCATCTGAGCGACAGGGTCGTGCTGGTCACCGGAGGGTCCGACGGGCTCGGCGCGGCCCTCGTCCGGCGGCTGGCCGCCGAGGGCGCCAAGGTGGCGCTGTGCGGCCGCGACGCCGAGCGCATCGAGCGCCTGGTCAAGGACCTGGGTGCCGCCGGGGCGGACGTCCTCGGCGTCCCCGCCGACGTCACCCGCCCGGAGGACCTGGAGCGCTTCGTCTCCGCCGCCGACGGCCGCTGGGGGCGCATCGACGCCGTCGTCAACAACGCCGGCCGCAGCGCGGCCGGATTCTTCGAGCGCCAGGACCACTCGGTGTGGGAGGAGGACCTGGACCTCAAGCTGCACGCCGCGGTCCGGCTGACCCGACTGGCGCTGCCGCATCTGCGCGCCGCCGGCGGCGGCAGCGTGGTGAACACCCTCGCCGTCTCCGCCAAGGCACCGGGAGCGGGCAGCACCCCCACCTCGGTGTCCCGGGCCGCGGGCCTGGCCCTCACCAAGGCGCTGTCCAAGGAGCTCGGCCCCGACAACATCCGCGTCAACGCCGTGCTCGTCGGCCTCGTCGAGAGCGCGCAGTGGGACCGGCAGGCCGCCGAGCGCGGCATCACCGTCGAGGAGCTCTACGCCACGATGGGCCGCGAATCCGGCATCCCGCTCGGCCGCGTGGGGCGCGCCGGGGAGTTCGCGGACCTGGTCGCGTTCCTGCTCTCGGACCGCGCCGCCTATGTGACGGGCACGGGCATCAACCTCGACGGCGGCCTCAGCCCGGTCGCCTGACCTACCGTCAGCAACCGTGCGGCGCCGGGCTCAGCGCTCGGCGCCGCCCCCGGCCAGGCGGAGCAGGTGGTCGGCGACCGCCTGCCCGCCGGACGGGTCGCGGCTGATCAGCATGACGGTGTCGTCGCCCGCGATGGTGCCGAGGATGTCGTACACCTCGGCCTGGTCGATCGCCGAGGCGAAGAACTGCGCGGCCCCCGGCGGCGTTCGGACGACGACGAGATTGGCCGAGGCCTCGGCTGAGATGAGGAGTTCGCTCGCCAGACGCCGCATCCGCTCCTCCTTGACCGACTCCCCCAGCGGCGCCTGCGGCGTGCGGAAACCGCCCTCGCTCGGCACCGCGTAGATCAACTCACCGTTGTTGGTGCGGATCTTGACGGCGCCGAGCTCGTCGAGGTCCCGGGAGAGCGTCGCCTGCGTGACGGTCAGCCCGTCGTCGGCGAGCAGCTTGGCGAGCTGGCTCTGCGACCGCACCGGCTGCCGGTTCAGGATGTCCACGATCCGCCGGTGGCGTGCCATCCGGGTCTGCGGTACGGCCGCGGCTCCGCCGCCCTGCTGCTGCGCCTCACTCATCGTCGTGTCATTCTCCGGCTCGCGATCCCTCGTGCTGGGCCTGGACGGCGTCCAGCACCCCCGGCAGCGCCCGGAGGAAGGCCGCCACCTCCGCGTCACCGAGGATGAGCGGCGGGGCGAGCCGCACCGTGTCGGGTACGGCGGCGTTCACCAGGAGTCCGGCGTCCTGAGCCGCCTTCTGCACCTGGGCGGCGAGCGGCTCGGTGAGCACGATACCCAGCAGCAGGCCCGCACCACGCACCTGATCGACCAGCGGGTGGCCCAGCGCCTCGATCCCCTGCCGCAGCTTCTCGCCCTGCCGCTTGGTGTTCTCCAGGATGCCGTCGGCGGCGATGGTGTCGAGGACGGCCAGCGCGGCGGCGCAGGCGACCGGGTTGCCGCCGAAAGTGGTGCCGTGCTGACCGGGCGTCAGCAGGTCGGCGGCGGGCCCGAAGGCGAGGACGGCGCCGATGGGAAGCCCGCCGCCGAGGCCCTTGGCCAGGGTGACGACGTCGGGCTCGATGCCCTGTGCCTGGTGCTCGAACCAGTGGCCGGTGCGGCCGATGCCGGTCTGCACCTCGTCCAGGACGAGCAGGGCGCCGGCGGCGCGGGTGATCTCGCGGGCCGCGGCGAGATAGCCGGCCGGGGGCACGACGACGCCGTTCTCGCCCTGGATCGGCTCCAGGACCACCAGGGCGGTGTCCTGCGTGACGGCGGCGCGCAGCGCCTCGGTGTCCCCGAACGGCACGTGCGTCACGTCGCCGGGCAGCGGGTGGAACGCCTCCTGCTTCTTGGGCTGCCCGGTGAGCGCGAGGGCTCCCATGGTGCGCCCGTGGAAGCCGCCCTCGGTCGCGACCATGTGCGTGCGGCCGGTCATCCGGCCGATCTTGAAGGCGGCCTCGACGGCCTCGGTGCCGGAGTTGCAGAAGAGCACGCGCCCGGGGCGGCCGGACAGCTGCAGCAGCCGCTCGGCGAGGGCGACGGTGGGCTCGGCGACGAAGAAGTTGGAGACGTGGCCGAGGGTGGCGATCTGCTCGGAGACGGCGCGCACGACGGCGGGGTGCGCGGTGCCGAGGGCGTTGACGGCGATGCCGCCGAGGAAGTCCAGGTACGCGTTGCCGTCGGCGTCCCAGAAGGTGGCGCCCTCGCCGCGGACCAGGGGCAGCCGCGGTGTGCCGTAGTTGTCCATCAGGGAGCCCTGCCAGCGCTCGGTGAGCGCGGCGTTGCCCTGGTTACCCCGATCGACCTGATTGATCTGGTTCCCGGTCCCGGTCATGCCCGGCCCCCTTTGTTCGCAGTCCGGTGCGCGGATCCGTTCGCGGATCCGCCCGCGGCGTCGGGCACCACCATGGTGCCGATGCCCTCGTCGGTGAAGATCTCCAGCAGGATCGAGTGCTGGACGCGGCCGTCGATGACCCTGGCGGTGTTCACACCGTTGCGCACGGCGTGCAGGCAGCCCTCCATCTTCGGGACCATGCCGCTGGACAGCTCGGGCAGCAGCTTCTCCAGCTCGCTCGCGGTGAGCCGGCTGATGACCTCGTCGCTGTGCGGCCAGTCCTCGTACAGGCCCTCCACGTCGGTGAGGACCATCAGGGTCTCGGCGCCGAGCGCGGCCGCGAGGGCCGCGGCGGCGGTGTCGGCGTTGACGTTGTAGACCCCGGCCGGGTCGTCGGTGTCGGCGCTGCGGGCGATGGAGGAGACGACCGGGATGCGGCCGTCGTCGAGCAGGGCCTCGATGGCGCCGGTGTCGATCTCGGTGATCTGGCCGACCCGCCCGATGTCGACGGCCTCGCCGTCGACGAGCGGACGGTGCCGGGTGGCGCTGATGGTGTGGGCGTCCTCGCCGGTCATGCCGACCGCGAGGGGGCCGTGCTGGTTGAGGAGGTTGACCAGCTCCCTCTGCACCTGCCCGGCCAGCACCATCCGCACGACGTCCATGGCCTCGGGCGTGGTGACCCGCAGGCCGGCCTTGAACTCGCTGACCAGGCCCTGCTTGTCGAGCTGCGCGCTGATCTGCGGGCCGCCGCCGTGCACGACCACCGGCTTGAGCCCGGCGTGCCGCAGGAAGACGACGTCCTGCGCGAACGCGGCCTTCAGCTCCTCGTCGACCATGGCGTTGCCGCCGAACTTGACCACCACGGTCTTGCCGTTGTGCCGGGTCAGCCAGGGCAGCGCCTCGATGAGGATCTGCGCCTTGGGCAGCGCGGTGTGCTTGCGGGCGCTCATGAGCTGTAGGCGCTGTTCTCGTGGACGTACTCGGCGGTCAGGTCGTTGGTCCAGATCGTCGCGGTCTCGTCGCCGGCGGCGAGGTCCGCGGTGATGTGCACCTCGCGGTAGCGCATGTCGACCAGGTCGCGGTCCTCGCCGACGGACCCCGCCTTGCAGACCCAGACCCCGTTGATGGCCACGTTCAGACGGTCGGGCTCGAAGGCGGCGGAGGTCGTCCCGATCGCCGAGAGCACCCGGCCCCAGTTGGGGTCCTCGCCGTGGATGGCGCACTTGAGGAGGTTGTTGCGGGCGATGGAACGGCCGACCTCCACCGCGTCGTCCTCGGTCGCGGCGCCCACGACCTCGATCCTGATGTCCTTCGAGGCGCCCTCGGCGTCGCGGATGAGCTGGCGGGCCAGGTCGGCGCAGACCTTCTCGACGCCCGCGGCGAAGTCCTCGTACGCGGGGGCGACGCCCGAGGCGCCGGAGGCCAGCAGCAGCACGGTGTCGTTGGTCGACATGCAGCCGTCGGAGTCGGCGCGGTCGAAAGTGGTGCGGGTGGCGGCGCGCAGCGCCTTGTCCAGGGTGGCCGAGTCCAGGTCGGCGTCGGTGGTGATCACGACCAGCATGGTGGCCAGGCCCGGGGCGAGCATGCCGGCGCCCTTGGCCATGCCGCCGACGCTCCAGCCGTCGCCGTCGTGGACGGCGGTCTTGTGGACGGTGTCGGTGGTCTTGATGGCGATGGCGGCCTTCTCGCCGCCGTGCTGGGTGAGCTGCGCGACCGCCGTGTCCACACCCGGCAGCAGCTTGTCCATCGGCAGCCGCAGGCCGATCAGTCCGGTGGAGCAGACGGCGACCTCGCCCGCGTTGTGGCCGCCGGTGCCGTCGTGGCCCGCGGTGTTCAGCGACTCCGCGACCTTCTCGGCGGTGGCGTGCGTGTCCTGGAAGCCCAGCGGCCCCGTACAGGCGTTGGCGCCACCGGAGTTGAGGACGACGGCGGAGACCTGCCCGCCCCGCAGCACCTGCTCGGACCACAGGACGGGGGCGGCCTTGACGCGGTTGGAGGTGAAGACGCCGGCCGCGGCGAGGCGCGGACCGTTGTTGACCACCAGGGCCAGGTCCGGGTTGCCGTTCTGCTTGACCCCCGCCGCGATACCCGCCGCCGTGAATCCCTGCGCTGCCGTGACGCTCACGCTGTCGTCTCCTTGTTCGCTTCCGCGGTGCCCCACCGGGTGGGGGCGGACTTCGTCATGGTGCCCTGGTGCGGACCGGTGGCCGCACCGGCCGCGGTGCCGCCGCTCGCGCCGGGCGCCGGGTCGCAGGGCGCGGCCCGGGTCAGCAGGACGGCGACGGCGCGGCGGGCGCGGGTGGCGGGGCTGAGCGTCGTCGGGCTCACGGCGCGACCCCGGCGGTGCTCAGGCCCAGCTCCTCGGGCAGGCCGAGGGCGATGTTCATGCTCTGCACGGCGCCGCCGGCGGTGCCCTTGGTGAGGTTGTCGATGGCGCTGATGGCGATGATCCGGCCGGCCGCCTCGTCGTACGCGACCTGCACCAGCGCGGCGTTGGAGCCGAGAACCGACGCGGTGGCGGGCCACTGGCCCTCGGGCAGCAGATGGACGAAGGGCTCGTCCGCGAGCGCCTTCTCGTACGCGGCGCGCACGGCGGAGCCGGTCACGCCGGGCCGGGCCGCGGCGCTGCAGGTGGCGAGGATGCCGCGCGGCATCGGGGCGAGGGTCGGGGTGAAGGAGACCGACACGCGCTCGCCCGCGGCGGCCGACAGGTTCTGGATCATCTCCGGGGTGTGCCGGTGGCCGCCGCCGACGCCGTACGGGGTCATGCTCCCCATGACCTCGCTGCCGAGCAGGTGCGGCTTGGCCGCCTTGCCCGCGCCGGAGGTGCCGGAGGCGGCGACGACCACGGCCTCGGGCTCGGCCAGGCCGGCCGCGTACGCCGGGAAGAGCGCGAGGGAGACGGCGGTGGGGTAGCAGCCGGGCACCGCGATGCGGCGGGTCCCGGCGAGGGCGGTGCGCGCGCCCGGCAGCTCGGGCAGGCCGTACGGCCAGGTGCCGGCGTGCGCGGTGCCGTAGAAGCGCTCCCAGTCGGCGGGGTCGGTCAGCCGGAAGTCGGCGCCGCAGTCCACGATCAGCGCGGTGTCGCCGAGCTGTTCGGCGACGGCGGCCGACTGGCCGTGCGGCAGGGCGAGGAAGACCACGTCGTGCCCGGCGAGCACCTCGGGGGTGGTGGGTTCGAGGACCCGGTCCGCGAGCGGCAGCAGGTGCGGCTGAAGGCCGCCGAGGCGCTGCCCCGCGCTGGAGTTCGCGGTGAGCGTGCCGATCTCGATCTCGGGGTGGTTGAGTAGCAGGCGCAGGACCTCTCCGCCCGCGTAACCGCTCGCGCCCGCCACCGCTGCCCGGAATGCCATGGACCCTCCTCCTTGATGGCATGACTATACGGCCGCCGGAACTTTTATGCAAAGCCCCACGCGATCCCGCCGGTCACGCCCGTTCCGCGCACCGTGCCGGGAGCCCGCTGCGGGCATGCGGCGTCGACCCGACCTCAGCGGAAACGCGAGGTGATGATGAGGGGCCGGCGCCGGGCCGGTGCGGCAGGGCGCGGCGTCCCGATCCGGCATGTGCCCGTTGACGCCGGTCCGTTGACAGGGCCCCGGGCGGGCCGCAGACTCGGTGGCCAAAAGCTCAATGAACGATGGTTCACTGTGCGAACAGCGTCGTTCGCCGCAGGACAAGGGGCTGCCATGACCATCACCCGCGAACTGCTGATCGGCGGCAAGGACGTCCCGGCCGCCTCCGGACGCACGGCCGAGGACATCGACCCCTTCACCGGCGAGGTCTGGGCGACCGTCGCCGCCGGGGGCCCCGAGGACATCACGCGGGCGGTGGACGCGGCGCACGGCGCGTTCCCGCAGTGGGCGGCGGTGAGCCCCGCGGAGCGGCGCAGGATCTTCCTCGCCGCCGCCGACCTGCTGGACGCCCGTGCCGAGCAGGCCGCCGACATCATGGCCCACGAGGCGGGCGCGACCCGTCCCTGGGCGTACTTCAACGTCGGCCTCGCCGCGGGCATCCTGCGCGAGGCCGCCGCCGCGGCCACCGCCCCGCGCGGCGAGGTGCTCAACGCGCAGGAGGAGGGCGTGCTCGGCCTGGCGGTACGCGAGCCGGTCGGCGTCGTCGCCGCCTTCGCGCCGTGGAACGCGCCGCTCATCCTGGGCGTCCGCGCGATCGCGGCGCCGCTCGCGGCGGGCAACACCGTCGTCGTCAAGCCCAGCGAGGACGCGCCGGTGGCGTGCGGGCTGTTCGTCGCGGACGTGCTGCGCGAGGCGGGGCTGCCGGACGGGGTGCTGAACGTCGTCACCAACGCCCGCGAGGACGCGGCCGAGGTCGCCGAGGCGCTCATCGCCGACCCCCGGGTCCGCGCCGTCAACTTCACCGGGTCCACCGAGGTCGGCCGGATCGTCGGCACCCTCGCCGCCCGCCACCTCAAGCCCGTCCTCCTGGAGCTCGGCGGCAAGAACTCCGTGATCGTCCTGGCGGACGCGGACGTGGACCACGCGGTCGACGCCGCCGTCTTCGGCGTCTTCATGAACGCCGGGCAGATCTGCATGTCCGCCGACCGCCTGCTGGTCCACGACAGCCTCGTCGAGGAGTTCACGGCCAAGTTCACCGCGAAGGTCGCCTCGCTGCCCGCCGGCGACCCCTCCCAGCCGCAGACCGTCGTCGGCCCGCTGGTCAGCGCCGGTTCCGCGCGGCGGGTCGCGGCCCTGGTCAAGGACGCGGTGGACAAGGGCGCCACCCTCCTCACCGGCGGCGGCGAACCGGACGGCGCGGTCCACCCGGCGACGGTGCTCTCCGGCGTCCCCAGGGAAGCGGAGCTCTACCACTCCGAGGCCTTCGGGCCGCTCGTCACCATCGCCGCCTTCGCGGACGACGACGACGCCGTGGCACTGGCCAACGACACCGAGCACGGGCTGACCGCGGGCGTCATCACCGAGAACGCCACGCACGGCCTGGCCGTCGCCCGCCGGCTGCGCACCGGCATCGTCCACGTCAACGACCAGACGGTGGCCGACGAGCCGCAGGCGCCCTTCGGCGGCTTCCAGGCCAGCGGCTACGGCCGGTTCGGCGGCCGCTGGGGCATCGAGGCGTTCTCCAACACCCGCTGGCTGACCGTGGCCGCGAAGCAGCCCCGCTACCCCTTCTGAGGCGTCCCGCGCAGCGGGTGCGGACCCGGCCGCCGACCCTAGACTGGAGGAGCAAAGCCGTGGACCGCCGCGTTCCCAGGAGGTCGACCGATGCACGCGAACAAGGGTGACCACGTCAGGCAGCACGGCCGGATCGTGGGCCAGCACGACAAGGTGGCCGAGATCGTCGAGGTCATGGGCAAGAGCGGGGAGCCGCCGTACCGGGTGCGGTACGAGGACGGGCACGAGTGCATCCTGTCGCCCGGACCGGACTCGACGGTGGAGCACGAACACGGCGTGACCCGCACCCCCCAGCCGTAGCGCCGAGCTCTCGGGCCCGCGGCGGCTCCCCGGCGGCCGCGGGCCCGTCAGCGCGCCCGGACGCGGGTGGGGTAGTGGTCGTAGACGACGCGGCTCATGGCGCCGATGGGGTCGGTGACGACCTCCTTGGCGGCGAAGAAGATGTTGCCGCGCACCTGGGGGTAGTCGGCGGTGAAGGCCAGATGCCGCGACAGCTCCCCCGGGTCCTGCCAGGCCTGGGCCTCGCCGGCGCCGCCGGCCCGGTACAGGGCCTCGCCGATGTAGAGGTCCGTCCCGGTGCCGGCCACGACATCGGACCACCAGGGCACCAGGGTCGCGTAGTCGGCGATCTCGAAGCCGATGTTCCAGTACACCTGGGGGGCGATGTAGTCGATCCAGCCCTTGCGCACCCAGCCGCGGGTGTCGGCGTACAGGTCGTCGTACGTCTGGACGCCGCCGCGGGTGTCGGAGCCGAGCGGGTCGGTGGCGCTGTTGCGCCAGACCGCGAAGGGGCTGATGCCGAACCGGGCCGAGGGCCGCAGGCGTTTGATGCGGGCGGCGGTCTCGCTCACCAGGAGGTCGGTGTTGTGGCGCCGCCACGCGGCCCGGTCGGCGAAGCCGTCGCCGTACCGCTCGAAGGCGTCGTCGTCGGCGAACGCCTTCCCCGCCACGGGATAGGGGTAGAAGTAGTCGTCCCAGTGCACGCCGTCGATCGGGTAGCGGCGCACCGCGTCGAGCATCGCGTCCTGGACGAAGGCGCGGACCTCGGGCAGACCGGGGTTGTAGTAGAGCTTCCCGGCGTACGCGAGCGCCCAGCCGGGGTTGCGCACGGCGGGGTGCTCGGGCGACAGCCGGGACAGGTCGGCGTGGTTGGCGACGCGGTAGGGGTTGAACCACGCGTGCAGTTCCAGCCCGCGCGCGTGCGCCTCCTCCACGGCGGTGCCCAGCGGGTCCCACCCGGGGTCGCGGCCCTGGACGCCGGTCAGGTACTCCGACCACGGCTCGTACGGGGACGGCCAGAACGCGTCCGCGGTGGGCCGGACCTGCATGACCACGGCGTTCAGCCTGCGGTCCAGGGCCGTGTCGAGGTAGTCCAGCAGTTCGCCGCGCTGCTCGTCGGGCGAGCCGCCACGGGCCGACGGCCAGTCGCGGCCCCCGACCGTGGCGAGCCACATGCCCCGGAACTGCGGCAGCGAGGCGCCGCCCGCCGGGCCCGCGGCGCCGGACGCGTCCGCCGACGTGAGCGCCGACGTGAGCGCCGACGTGAGCGCCGCGGAGAGAGAGCCGGCCGCACCGGCGGCGAAGGCCCTGCGTGAGAGGTGAGCCATCCGATCCCCCTGATGATCCGTCACTTCGGCCGATCATGCGGCGAACCGGCCGTCACGGGCAACCCGCGCCCGGCCCCGGCGTGTCCCCCCGGCGCCCCCGAGACGCCTGGCCGGCGACCTGACGGGCACCTTCGCACCGGCGGCCTGCGGTGGTCCACCCGGGTGTAATGTCGATCGGGCTGGTCCGGCCCGTACAACGGTCCGGGTCTTCGTCTCGCGATCAGGGAGAGGCTGGGCGTTGAACGACGACATCCGTTTTGTCGGTGTGGTGGGCTGTGGCCAGATGGGCGCGGGCATCGCCGAGGTGTGCGCCCGGGCCGGGCTCTACGTCCGGGTCGCCGAGACCACCGGCGAGGCCCTGGAACTGGGCCGTACCCGCCTGACGACGTCGCTCGCCAAGGCCGCCGAGCGCGGCAAGATCACCGAGGAGGAGCGCGACGCGGCGCTGGAGCGCCTCAGCTTCACCACCGACCTCGGGGACTTCGCGGACCGCGACCTCGTCATCGAGGCCGTCGTGGAGAACGAGCAGGTCAAGACCGAGATCTTCCAGGTCCTCGACCAGGTGGTGACCCGCAGGGACGCCATCTTGGCCTCGAACACCTCCTCCATCCCGCTGGTGAAGCTCGCCGTCGCCACCTCGCGCCCCGAGCAGGTGCTCGGCATCCACTTCTTCAACCCGGCGCCGGTGCAGAAGCTCGTCGAGCTGATCCCCGCGCTGACCACCGACGGCCAGACGCTGGTGCGCGCGGAGAAGCTGGTCACCGACGTGCTGGGCAAGCACCCCATCCGCGCCCAGGACCGCGCGGGCTTCGTGGTGAACGCCCTGCTCATCCCGTACCTGCTGTCGTCGATCCGGATGTTCGAGTCCGGCATCGCCAGCCGTGAGGACATCGACAACGGCATGGAGATGGGCTGCGCCCACCCGATGGGCCCGCTCAAGCTCTCCGACCTGATCGGCCTGGACACCGTGGCCTCGGTCGCCGACTCGATGTACCACGAGTTCAAGGAGCCGCTGTACGCCGCTCCCCCGCTGCTGCAGCGCATGGTCGACGCGGGCCGGCTGGGCCGCAAGAGCGGCCACGGCTTCTACGACTACGCGTAACCCGCGGCCCGCGTCGCCGCCGGGCGGCCGCCGCCGAACCGGGCCAGCTCCGCGCGGGCCCTGGCCTCCATCGGGGCGGCGCCCACGGCGGAGCTGATCTCCAGGGCCTCCGTCAGCGCTCCGCGCGCGGCGGCGGCCCGGCGCGGGCGGCGTTCGGCGGCGCCCAGCACGATCAGGGTGCGGGCGAGGTCGAGCGGCAGTGACCGCCCGCGCAGCCGCGTGACGGCGGACTGGATGCGCGCGATGCCTCGCTTGTGGTGGCCGAGGGCGTTCTCCCGCAGTCCCTCCGCGCGTTCCAGGGCCGCGACCACGCTCACGGGCGGACGCGTCCCGGCACGGCGGCGCGCGGCGCGCAGCACCTCGGCGGCGGCGTCGGTGTCGCCGAGGATGGCGGTCGCCTCGGCGAGGTCGCCGTACCAGCGCAGCAGCACCGGGTCGCAGATGCCCATCGTCTCCCCCAGCCGCCGCACCTGCCGGAGGGTGTCGACGGCCGCCGCGGTGTTCTCCCGTCCTCCGGCGAGCAGTTGGGCCCGGCCGCGCACGCCCAGTGCCCGCAGGAGGAACAGCTGGTCGCCGTCGGCCATGCAGGCGCGCACGGTGCGGTCGGCGAGTTCCAGGGCCCGGTCCAGGCTCCCGCCCGCGGTCTCCGCGAGCGTGGCGGCGTAGAGCACCGGCGGGGAGTCGCTGCCCGCGCGGACCGGAAGGACGGCGCAGCGGGCCACGTTGTCCAGGGCCTCACGGCAGCGCCCGGACCTGACCTGGATGCGCACCAGGGCGACGAGGGTGGCGGCGGTCTCCTCCACGGAGGCGTACTCGCCCGGCCTGCCGAGGAGCTGGTCCATCGCGTGTTCCGCCTCGTCGATACGGTCGGCGTCGGCGGCCAGCAGTGCCCGGGTGCGCACGAGCTCCCGGGCGCCGGGCTCGTCCGCGGGGCCCAGCAGCGCCGTCGCCTCGTCGAGCGAGGACTCGGCGGCGTCGGCCTCGCCGTGCAGGGCGTGCAGCCGGGCGAGCAGCGCCAGGGCGGCCACCCGGGTGTCGGCGCTGACGGCACCCCTGCCCGCGGCTCGCGGTGACGGGTCGGCGGCGCGCCGCGCGTGTGCGGCGGCCTGGGCGGGACGGCCGCCGATCAGGTGCCGCACGGCGGCCCAGTGGTGGAGGCGGGCCTCCAGCTCGGGATGTCCTTCGGCCTCGACCAGGCCGTCCGTGATGAGCCGGCCGGCGCCGCCGAGGGCCTGTCCGGCGTTGCCGAGCATGATCAGCCGGGCCCGGACGCGCTGGGGTGCGGAGGAAGCCTCGGCCAGTACGGTCTCCGCGGAGCGGTCCGCCTCGGCGCGCAGGCCCGCGTCGCTGGCGTACTCGGCCGCAGCCAGCAGACGTTCGGCGCGCCCGGCGGGGCGGTCGGCGGGCGTGCGGCGGGCGGCCAGCGCGGCCAGCTCGGCGGCGGTGGCGGGGGCGCCGCGGCGGCGGGCGGACTCGGCGGCGGCGGTCAGCGTGGCCGCGGTGGTCTCGTCGGCGTGCGGATGGGCAAGGGCCAGGTGGCGGGCGTGCTCGACGGGCTCGGGGACGGCGCGGGCGAGCAGTTTGTGGGCCGCGCGGCGGCCGTGTTCCGGGGCGTCGGCGTAGACCGCCGCGCGGATCAGCGGATGGTGGAAGCGAATCGTTTCCTCGGCGTCGGCGACGGCGACGCCGAGTGCTTCGGCGGTCGCCAGGTCGCCCGCCGGGTCCGGGATGCCGGCGGCGGTCAGCAGCGGAAGCGTGGGCCGGGCGGCGGCGGAGGCGACCAGCAGCGTCTGCCGGGCGGAGGCGGGCAGCAGGCGTACCCGGTCCAGGAGCAGGTCGCGCAGCCGGGGCGGCACGGGCAGGGTGTCGCCGGCCTCGGTGGGCATGCCGTCGCGCAGGGCGGCGCGGCCGAGCTCGATCGCGTAGAGCGGATTGCCCGCGGCGGTCTCCTGGATCGCGCGCAGCGCCTGCTCGGGGAAGTGCCTGCCGGTGCGCTCCAGCAGGAGGTCGGCGACCTCGCCGTCGGCGAGCGGGGGCACGGGCACGGTGGTGGTGCCCGGCGGGCAGCAGCGCAGGCCGAGTGGTTCCTCGCCTTCCATGACGCGCTCGGCGGCCAGGAAGCGCACGGGCGCCTTGTCGTACAGCCGCCGCAGGGCCACCGAGAGGACCTCGGCGCTCGGCATGTCGACCCACTGCAGGTCGTCGACGACGATGAGCACCGGTCCGGCAGCGGACAGCGCCCGCAGGAGGTCGACGGCCGCGTCGCGCACGGCCAGCCGGCTCTGCGGGGAGACCGGCTCACGGCCGCGCAGAAGGGCGGCGCGCAGGGCGGCGCGGGGGCCTTCGGGCAGCCCGTCGACGTAGTCTTCCGGGACGCGGGCGAAGAGGTCCATCAGCGCCACGAAGGGGAGCTTGGCATCCTCCTCGACGGGAGCGCAGCGCAGTACGGAGCCGCCGGCGGACACGCGCCCGGCCGACTCGGTGAGCTCGGTCAGCAGCGCGGACTTGCCGATGCCCGCGGATCCGTGGAACAGGACGCCCGGACCGGCGCTCAGCTGTGTCCGGGCATGGTCGAGGATCTCCCGACGCCCGATCAGGGACGGCATATGCACATGACAACGTTTATTCAACTACCTTGTCAATGGCGGGCGTCGGCCCGGCGTGGAGGCGTCGGTCACGCCACCCCTTCGGGATCGGGAAGCAGCACCACGCGGTGGGCGTTGGCCTCGGCGGCAACCGTCGTGTCGCACGCGGCGACCACGGTGATGCCCGCCGCCGCGACCCGGCGCAGCTCGCTCCAGGCGCCGTCGCTGATGACGGTGGTCGTCACGGCGGGACCCCGGTGCCAGGGCGCGTCGTTGAGCGCGTGCTGGAGCGCGGAGCGCTGCGGGCCGGGCGGGCCGACGACGGCGATGAGTTCTCCCGCGGGCGCGGACAGCGCGACGTCGGTGGCGGTCGGTGGTGCCATGCCTGCCCCTCTGCTCGGTTCTCCTCGGGTGACGCTCCTTGTGCGGCACATGCGCACAAGGCAGACAATGAGCGTTTCGCTCACGGATCGACCAAGGTGTACCAAGGATGAGCATGATCAGACGCGCGGCACTCCGGGACGCCGGGTCACGGTCCGGGCGCCGCACGCCTGTACGGGCACGCGAGGGGCGTCCCGGTGCAGGACGAGGAGGGCCATGTCGTCGGTGAGACGGCCTCGGGTGTGCCGCATGAACGCGGCGCGCACGGCGTCCACCAGGGCCCGTGCGCACAGGGTGCGGCCACCGGCGGCGCGTGCGGCCCCCTCCAGCGCGGCCGTCAACGGGAAGAACGCGCCGTCCGCGTCCCGGGCGTCCGCCACACCGTCGGTGTGCAGGAACAGCGCCTGACCCGGCAGCAGTCGACCGCAGCGCACGGCCTTCGCCTCGGCGGCCACGTCGACCAGCCCCAGGGGCGGCAGGGGCTCCCCCGCCTCCAGCGGCAGCGCCAGGACCCGTCCCGGACGGTCCGCGGACAGCCGGTACGGGCCGGGGTGACCGCAGTTGAGGACGTCGACCTGGCCGTCCTCGTCGAGCTGGAGCAGCATCAGGGTGACGAACTCCTCGGCGGCATACGCGCGTTCCGCCACGTGCCGGGCGAGCGCCCGGTCCATCCGCACCAGCAGCCCGCCGAGTTCGGGCTCGTCGTACGCGGCCTCCCGGAAGGTTCCGAGCAGCGCCGCGACGGTGCTGATGGCCTCCAGGCCGTGACCGCGTACGTCACCGATGACGGCGCGCACACCGTACGACGTGGCCAGGACCTCGTACAGGTCGCCGCCGACGTCGGCGCCACGGCTGGCCGACACATGGTCGGCGGCGACCGTCACGTCGCTCACCCGCTGCGGGAGCGGACGCAGCAGCACCCGCTGGGCGGCGACGGCGACCTCCCGGGTGCGTGCCAGTTCGGCGGCGAGCCTCCTCCTGCGGTCGGCCAGCCAGAAGCAGGCCGCCAGCACCGCGACCACCGCCACCACGGCCCCGGGGCGCGGCCTGCCCGCCCCCGGTACGAAGAGCGCGGCCACCGCGAGCCCGCCGTGCACCGCGACGCACCGGCGCCGCCCGCTCCCGGCGCAGGCGAGGGCGGGCGCCGCCGCGACGCCGGGAATCCAATCCGCTCCGCCGGGCACCCCGCAGGCCAGCCCCAGCACGGCGGCCACCCATGCACCCGGCCACGCCAGGAACAACCACCCCCGCACCCGGCCCATCATCGCCATGGCCACCCTGGGTCCGATCATGCCGCCGGGCTCCCCCTCGCAGCCGTCGCTCCCGCATCGAGCGGGGCTGGTTCGCCCCCGATTCTGTCGACCGCCCGGCCGGGTTCCACCCTCTCCCGGGCCAGTTCACCCGATCGTGCGACGTGACCCATATGTACGCCGCCCGGGGGTATTGGGGTGATCGTCCCCACCGTCCGCGCCCCGCCCCACCCGCATCGCGCGCGGGGCGCACGGGACACTGCCTTCGGCGCCGGCGGAACGGGTGTGCGGACCGGCGACCCGCAGAACATGCCCCGCACCGATCCCGCGTCCGAGAACCCGGCGGTGCGTGGGACACCGCCGCCGGCGCCGGCGGAAACGCGGGCCCACAGCACGATCCCGGTGCCCGCGACACACGCCAGTAGCGAGCACACCGGCGCGGCCGGCAGCCGCTACATGCCCCCGCGCCCCACGCGAGGCTCGGCGCGGCGGCTCAGTCATCGGCGCCGCGCAACGTGGCCCCCGTGCGCTCGGCCGCGACGGCGACCGCGGCGTCACGGGGCGCGGAGGCCGCCTCCGCGGTCAGCGTGCGGTCGGGCGCACGGAAACGCAGCGAGTACGCCAGCGACCTCTTGCCCGCACCGACCCGAGCACAGGCGAACACCCCGGACAGACGCAGCGCCTCCGAGAACCCGCCGACACTCACCCCCAACACGCGCGCAGGGCGCCCCCCGGCGATCCGGGAGCGCCCCACGCGAGGCCGACGGCGGAGTCCTACGCGCCGCGCAACGTGGCCCCCGTGCGCTCGGCCGCGACGGCGACCGCGGCGTCACGGGCCGCGGAAGCCTCCTCCGCGGTCAGCGTGCGGTCGGGCGCACGGAAACGCAGTGAGTAAGCCAGCGACTTCTTGCCCGCACCGATCTGGTCGCCGGTGAAGACGTCGAACAGGCGCAGCGCCTCCAGGAGCCCGCCGGCACCCGACCGCAGGGCGGTCTCGACGTCGGCGGCCGGGACGGAGGCGTCCACGACGAGCGCGACGTCCTGGGTGGCCACCGGGAACGTGGACACCGTGGGGGCCGCCACGACGCCGGTCGAGGCGCGCTCCAGGCGGTCCAGGTCCAGCTCCATGGCCGCGGTGCCCTCGGGCAGGTACATCGCCTTGATGACCCGGGGGTGCAGCTCGCCCGCGTTGCCGACGAGCACTTCCTCGCCGTCCACGACGGCCAGCAGCGCCGCGCAGCGGCCCGGGTGGAACGGGGCGTGCCGGTCCTGGCGGACGATCAGCTCGACCCCGGCCTCGCGGGAGACGATGCGCCCGGCCTCGACGGCGTCGGCCCAGGTCGCGGTCCGGCCCTGGCCCCACCAGCCGGCCTGCTCGCGGGCGCCCGACAGGACGACGGCCACCCGGCGCGGCTGCCGCGGGAGGGCGGCGTCGAGCGCGGCGATCTCGTCGTCGGTGGGACGCCGGTCGACCGGCAGCCGCGGCGGCGCCGGCTCCTCGCCGCTGGGGCGGAAGACCAGGCCGGTCTCGAAGAGCGCGAGGTCGTGCGCACCGCGCCCCACGTTGCGGCGCAGCGCGCCGAGCAGGCCGGGGAGCATGGTCGTGCGGAGCGCGGGCTCCTCGTCCGACAGCGGGTTGGCTAGCCTGATCGTGATGCGGCGCGGGTCGTCCGCGTCCAGGCCGAGCTGGTCGAAGACGCCCTCACCGAGGAACGGGTAGTTCTGCACCTCGACGTAGCCCGCGCCGGCCAGCGCGCGGCCGACCCGGCGGCGCAGCTTCTGCGACTCGGTCAGCCCTCGGCCGGACGGCAGGTGCGGCAGCGTGGAGGGCAGGTTCTCGTAGCCCTCCAGCCGGATGACCTCCTCGGCGAGGTCGTTGGGGTCGCGCAGGTCGGGGCGCCAGGACGGCACGGTGACGATCAGCTCGTCGGACCCGTACACGTCGCAGCCGACCTGCTGCAGCCGGCGCACGACGGTCTCGCGGCCGTACTCCATGCCCGCCACCTTGTCCGGGTGGTCGGCGGGGATGCTGATCGTGTGCGGCGCGGAGGGCGCGGTGATCTCGGTGACGCCGGCCTCGGCGGTGCCGCCCGCGAGCAGCACCAGCAGATCCACGGTGCGCTGCGCCGCGGCGGACGCGGCCTGCGGGTCCACGCCGCGCTCGAAGCGCTTGGACGCCTCGGAGGACAGCTTGTGGCGGCGCGCGGTGCGGGCGATGGCGACCGGGTCGAAGTGCGCGGCCTCGATGACGACGTCCGTCGTCGTCGCGCCCGTCTCGTCGATCTCGGTGTTGGCGCCGCCCATGACACCGGCCAGGCCGATCGGCCCGCGGTTGTCGGTGATGACCAGGTCCTCGGGGTCCAGGACCCGGACCTGTCCGTCGAGCGTCGTCAGCTTCTCGCCGGGCTGCGCGCGGCGCACGCCGATCGCGCCCTCGACACGGTGCCGGTCGTACGCGTGCAGGGGCTGGCCCAGCTCCAGCATCACGTAGTTGGTGACGTCGACCGCGAGCGAGATCGGCCGCATGCCGGCCTTCTGCAGGCGGCGCTGCAGCCACACCGGCGAAGCGGCCTCCGGGTCCAGCCCGGTGACGGTGCGTGCGGTGAAGCGGTCGCAGCCGGCGGGGTCGGCGACACGCACCTCGTAGCCGTGCGAGTTGGGGCCGGGCACGTCGAGCAGCGCCGGGTCGCTCAGCGGCAGGCCGTAGGCGATGGCCGCCTCACGGGCGACGCCGCGCATCGACAGGCAGTAGCCGCGGTCGGGGGTGACCGCGATGTCCAGCACCTCGTCGACGAGCTCCAGCAGCTCGATCGCGTCGGTACCGGCCTCGTGCTCCGGCGGCAGCACGATGATGCCGTGCGAGCCGTCGTCGCCCATGCCCAGCTCGGCGCCCGAGCAGATCATGCCGTGCGAGGTGCGGCCGTAGGTCTTGCGCGCGGCGATCTCGAAGTTCCCGGGCAGCACACCGCCGGGGAGGATGACGACGACCTTGTCGCCGACGGCGAAGTTGCTCGCGCCGCAGACGATCTCCTGCGGCTCGCCGGTGCCGTTGGCGATGCCGACGTCGACGGTGCAGAAGCGGATCGGCTTCTTGAAGCCCGTCAGCTCCTCGATGGTGAGCACCTTGCCGACCACCAGCGGGCCCTTGAGCCCGGCGCCGAGCTGCTCGACGGTCTCGACCTCGAGGCCGGCGGAAATGAGCTTGGCCTGGACGTCGCGGCCGGACTCGCCGGCGGGCAGGTCGACGTACTCCCGCAGCCAAGAAAGCGGGACCCGCATCAGATCTCCATCCCGAACGGAAGGGTGAAGCGCACGTCACCCTCGACGATGTCTCGCATGTCCTCGACGTTGTGACGGAACATCAGCATGCGCTCGATGCCGAAGCCGAAGGCGAAGCCGCTGTACTTCTGCGGGTCGACGCCGCAGGCGGTGAGCACCCGCGGGTTGACCATGCCGCAGCCGCCGAGCTCGATCCAGCCCTCGCTGCCGCAGGTGCGGCAGGGACGGTCCGGGTTGCCGACGGACTCGCCGCGGCAGACGTAGCAGACCATGTCCATCTCGGCGGACGGCTCGGTGAACGGGAAGTAGTTCGGGCGGAGCCGGGTCGTGATGTCCGCGCCGAAGAGCGACTGGACCATGTGGTCGAGGGTGCCCTTGAGGTCGGCCATGGTCAGGCCCTCGTCGACGGCGAGCAGCTCGACCTGGTTGAAGACCGGGGTGTGCGTCGCGTCGAGCTCGTCCGCGCGGTACACCCGGCCGGGGCAGATGACGTAGACCGGCGCCTCGCGGCCGAGCAGCGAGCGGATCTGCACCGGGGAGGTGTGCGTGCGCAGCACGACACCGCTCTCCTGCGGGTCGGACCCGGCGGGCTTGTCGCCCTCGACGAAGAAGGTGTCCTGCATGGTCCGGGCCGGGTGGTCCGCCCAGATGTTGAGGGCGTCGAAGTTGAACCACTCGGTCTCGACCTCGGGGCCCTCGGCCACCTCGTAGCCCATGGCGACGAAGATGTCCTCGATGCGCTCGGAGAGGGTGGTCAGCGGGTGACGGGCGCCGCGCGGGGTGCGGTCGTAGGGCAGCGTGACGTCCACGGCCTCCTCGACCAGCACGCGCTCGTCGCGCTCGTTCTCCAGCACCTCCTGACGGGCCTTGAGCGCCTGGTTGACCGCGCCGCGGGCCTGGCCGACGCGCTTGCCGGCCTCCGCCTTGGCGTGCGGCGGCAGTGCGCCGATCTCACGGTTGGCCAGGGCGAGCGGCGAGCGGTCCCCGGTGTGGGCCACCTTGACCTCGCGCAGCGCGTCGAGGTCGGCGGCTTCGGCGATCGCGGCGAGCGCCTCGTCACGCCGGCGCTCGATCTGTTCCGGTTTCAGTGCCTCGACCTCGACAGGGTCGTACGACTTGTTCGGTGCCGACATTTCTTCCCGTTCCGATGTGGGTGATGGCGTGGCCGACCTGCCTGCCCGACCGCTGAATGCCAAGGGTCGAGTCTATCGGGGCCACGGGGAAAGGCTGGTCACGCCCGTCGGGGCCGGTGGAGAACCACGCTCGCTCAGGCCATGAAGGCCGGCGCCCCGACGGGCAGGATAAATCGGAATTGGGCGCCCTTGCCGGGCGCGCGGCCCACGATGATGGTGCCGCCGTGGGCCTCGACGATGCCCTTGACGATGTACAGCCCCAGGCCCGTGCCGCCGCGCTTGCTGCCCCGCCAGAAGCGGGTGAACACGCGGTTCATGGATTCCTCCGGGATGCCTGGTCCCTCGTCGCTCACGGTCACCGCCGTGCCGGCGAAGTCCCGCTCACGCGGGGAATCGGCCGGGCGGGGCGCCGCGGATACGTCAATGGTGACAGTTCCCTCGCCGTGGCGCACGGCGTTTTCCAGCAGGTTGCCGAGGATCTGGTCGACCTTGTCGGGGTCGGCCCACAGTTCCGGCAGCGGTTCCGCCACTCGGACGAGGAAACGGTCGGTCGGCTCCCCCGCGGTGACGAGGGCGTCCACGTGGCGCCGGATCGCGGCGACCATGTCGACCCGCTGGCGGCGCACCTCCAGCCGGCCGGAGTCGATGCGCGAGATGTCGAGCAGTTCGGCGATCAGCCGGGTGACGCGGTTGGCATCGGCGTCGACGGTCTCCAGCATCAGCTTCTTCTGGTCCTCGGTGAAACGTTCCCACTTCGCGAGCAGGGTGGCGGTGAACCCTTTGACCGAGGTGAGCGGGGAGCGCAGTTCGTGCGCGACGGTGGCGATCAGCTCGGCGTGGCTGCGCTCGGTGCGCCGCCGGGCCTCGGTGCCGCGCAGCCCGACGACCAGCCGGCGCACCGGACCGGTGGGGTGGTCGCGGACGTACCGGGCGGAGACCAGCACCTCGCGTCCGCCCGGCAGCAGCAGGTTGCGCTCGGGCTGTCCGGTGCGGGTGGCCAGTCCCCCGTACGGCTGAGTGAGCTGCCACCAGCGGCGGCCGTCCAGGTCCTCCAGGGGCAGTACCCGCTCGAGGGGGAGGCCGATGACCTGGGCGGGGTCGAGGGCGGTGATGCGGGCGGCGGCGGCGTTGAAGCAGACGACCAGACCCCGCTCGTCGGCCACGACGAGGCCGTCGGGCAGTTCGTCGGTCGTGATGCCGAACTCGGTCAGGACGGCGGTCCAGGCAGGCAGCGCGCGTGGCGCCGTACCGTCGGTCGTCTGGACGTCCATCCCCGTAACCCCCTTCCCAGGGCGGTCCGCGGTCCCCGGGGCGCCACCCTACTAGCTCATCGTCACCGTGCGGCACCCTCCGGGAGCACGCTGCGCCCGGGCGGAGGCGTAGAGGCACACGGCGGCGGCCGTCGCGAGGTTGAGGCTCTCGGCGCGACCGTGGATGGGGACGCGCACCACCTCGTCCGCCAGCGCGCGGGTCTCCTCCGGCAGGCCCCACGCCTCGTTGCCGAAGATCCAGGCGGTGGGGCCGCCCATCGTGCCCTCGTCCAGTTCGGCGTCGAGGTCGCGCTCCCCCGCTCCGTCGGCGGCCAGCAGCCGCACACCGGCCCCGCGCAGGCCGTCGACCACGGTCTCCATGGGGACGCCGACCGCGACGGGCAGATGGAACAGGCTGCCGACGGAGGCGCGCACGGCCTTGGGGTTGTACAGGTCGACCGAGGCGTCGGTCAGCACGACGGCGTCGGCGCCGGCCGCGTCGGCGCAGCGCAGCACGGTGCCCGCGTTGCCGGGGTCGCGTACATGGGCGAGAACGGCGACCAGCCGCGGCCCGGCGCGCAGGATGTCCTCGAACGGGGTGTCCAGGAAGCGGCAGAGGCCGATGACGCCCTGCGGGGTCACGGTGTCCGACATGTCGGCGACGACCTCTTCGGTCGCGGTGAGCACCGGTACGCCGGCGGCCCGGGCGGCGGCGACGATGCCGGCGTGGCGCTCCGCGGCCTCGGGGGTCACGTAGACCTCGACGAGATGGGCCAGCGCCTCGCGCACTGCTTGCGGTCCCTCGGCCAGGAAGCGGCGCTCCTTGCCGCGGAAGCTGCGCTTGGCGAGGCGGCGGGCCGCGACGACGCGCGGCGATCGCAGGGATGTCAGCTCGGGGCCGGCCATGGGGGTGCACTCACTTCGGTCGGGTCTGGCGGGCTTGCGGGGACGGACGGCGACGACGCCCCGGAACACACCTCGGACCCGCAGGCACGCGGCCTGCGGGTCCGGAAGAGCGTGGGTCAGGCCGCCTTCGGGGCGTTGACGTCGCTCGGCAGGGCCTTCTGGGCCACCTCGACCAGCGCGGCGAACGCGTTGGCGTCGTTGACGGCCAGCTCCGCGAGGATCTTGCGGTCCACCTCGACGTTGGCGGCCTTCAGACCCTGGATGAAGCGGTTGTAGGTGATGCCGTTGGCGCGGGCAGCGGCGTTGATGCGCTGGATCCACAGCTGACGGAAGTCGCCCTTGCGCTTCTTGCGGTCGTTGTAGTTGTAGACGAGGGAGTGGGTGACCTGCTCCTTCGCCTTGCGGTACAGGCGGGAACGCTGGCCGCGGTAACCGCTGGCCTGCTCGAGGATCGCCCGGCGCTTCTTCTGGGCGTTGACTGCCCGCTTGACGCGTGCCACTTGATAACTCCTTTTGAGGGACCGCGGAAGTCGTCACACGGTCCGAAAGCGAATGGGTCCCGGTCCAGCAGCGCGCCCCCTGGTCGGAGGGGGCGGGCCGTCACTTGCCGAGAAGCTTCTTGATCTTCTTGGCGTCGGGCTTGGCCAGGACGACCGTGCCGGTCAGGGCGCGGGTCTTCGATGACGGCTTGTGCTCAAGCAGGTGGCGCTTGCCGGCGCGCTCGCGGATCACCTTGCCGGAGCCCGTGATCTTGAATCGCTTGCTCGCACCGCTGTGGGTCTTGTTCTTCGGCATGCGCCGTAGTCTCCTCGTCGCTGGCCCTCCCGCCCGCCCGGGGGCGGACGGAGAGCGTCAGTCCTTCATTCCTTGCCCGGAACGGTGTTCCGGGCACTGGCATCGCCGCCGGACACCGGTCCGGTGGCTTCAGCTGGCGTCGGCGGGAGCGTCCTGCTGGTGCTCCTGCTCCTCACCCTGCTCGTCAGGGTCCAGCTCGTCGTCCGTGGTGCCCGGCAGGCGACCGGCCTTGCGGGCGGCCTGCGCCTCGCGGGCCTCGGCCATCGCCTCGGTCTTCTTCTTGTGCGGACCGAGGACCATGATCATGTTGCGGCCGTCCTGCTTCGGCGAGGACTCCACGAAGCCCAGGTCCTGGACGTCGTCCGCGAGCCGCTGCAGCAGTCGGAAGCCCAGTTCCGGGCGCGACTGCTCACGACCGCGGAACATGATCGTGATCTTGACCTTGTCGCCCTGCTTGAGGAACCGGACGACATGACCCTTCTTGGTGTCATAGTCGTGCGGATCGATCTTCGGCCGGAGCTTCATCTCCTTGATGACCGTGTGCGCCTGGTTCTTGCGCGCCTCACGGGCCTTCATGGCCGACTCGTACTTGAACTTGCCGTAGTCCATGAGCTTGCAGACCGGCGGGCGTGCGTTCGCCGCCACCTCGACCAGGTCGAGGTCGTACTCCTGCGCAAGCTCCAGTGCCTTGGCAAGCGGCACGATGCCGACCTGCTCGCCACTGGGACCGACGAGTCGCACCTCGGGGACGCGAATCCGGTCGTTGATGCGGGGCTCGGCGCTGATGGGGCCTCCTCGGTAGCACCACGCGGCTGACTGGCCGACAGCCGCGTAACAACTGTGTCGTTGGTTCCGCCCGGAAAAGGGCGCGAAAAACGCCCCTAACGGGTCACAGGCGGGCTCCTCACAACCGGGAGCACCGCCGCGGTATTCCCCGCGGGGCGCGTCGGGCACCGCGTCCCACAAGGGGACGCGTCACCTGACCGGTGACCCGCCGGCCTCCAGGGCCGGCAAGGTGGGAGATCGGAGCTCCACTTGTGGGCTGGTTTCCTCCGTGTCGTGTGACTACGGGGGGATTTCCAGCCGGTCAATCGTCAAGCATACCAGCGATCGACCGCAGGCTGTAATCGAGCGACGTGGGCCTATCGTGTGAGGCATGAGTGACGCCACCCCCCAGCACGAGTCCCCCTCCGCGGACCACCCCGACTTCGACACGATCACCCGTGACATCGCGGACGTTCCCGCGGTCGAGGTGATCACCACGGTCGCGGTGCACCTCATGAGCGCGGCGGCGGTGAACCTCGGCCTCGCGGAGGACGGCGACCAGCACAAGGACCTCGACGAGGCGCGCAAGCTGATCACCGCCCTGGCCGGGCTGATCACCGCCGGGGCACCCGAGATCGGCTCCTACCACGCCGCCCCGCTGCGGGACGGCCTGAAGTCGCTGCAGCTCGCGTTCCGCGAGGCGTCCACCGTGCCGGACGCGCCGGGCGAGGGCCCCGGCGAGAAGTTCACGGGGCCCGTTCACGGCTAGTCGTCCCGCATGACCTCGCGCGCCGTCAGCGGGTGAAGAGGGGTTCGCCCGGCAGTTTCGCGCTGTCGGGCAGCAACGCCAGTTCGATGCCGCGCACGAGCGCGCCGCGCAGTACCTCGTCGCCCGCCAGCGCGGCGGAGACGCGCTGCGCGACACCGCGTACGTCGGCGGCCGGGCCCAGCACGATGCCCAGTGTGCCGTCCGAGCCGGCGGAGGGCACCACGTGGGCGCGCAGGACGTCCGGCTCGGCGGCGACGGCCGTGCGGAGCGCCTGGCGGACGGCCGGGTCGGCCAGCGGGTCCCCGCCGTCCCGGCCGGCGGCCACGGCCCGCAGCGCGGCGCCCGTCAGGGCGTAGGGGACGGGGCCGGCCATGTCGAGCAGAAGTGTGTCGGCCTTCTCGTGTGCCAGTGCCTGCAGGGCCTGGCCCAGGGGCACGGCCACGGGCCGGGCGTCCGCGCGCCAGCGGGCCAGCGCGGCGGTCGAGGTGAACGCGGGCAGGGCACGGCGTCCGTCGGCGGCCTCGATGGTGGGCACGGCCATGTCGCTGGTCTTCTCCCGGCGCAGCCCCCCGGGCCCCTCCTCGACCTCGCCCAGCAGCGCGACGACCGGCACCAGCAGGCGCGCGCCCGGCAGCGCGGCGAGCACCTCGTCCTCCGCCGACGCGTCGGCGCCGTACGCGGCGAGCGCCGCCGTCAGCCGGGGGTCGGCGGAGCCGTCGTCGTCGGGGAATCCGGAGTCGGGGATGTTCTTGAGAGCCACCCCCCGAGGGTAGCCGCAGGACACGGGGCGATTGTTACCGGTCTTTAATGCGCCTCTCATGGCACACGCATGTTCGGTCCTTAGCTTTCCCAAGCATGGCTCCCGACAAATGCGCCCCGTGGCGGCGCCTGCGCGCCGGCCGCCGCGACCGCACCCGTACGTGTTCCGGCCTCGGGGACGGACGTCCGCACGCCGCCGTGCGCGACGTGGTGGCCATCGCGGTCCTGACGGCCGCGGCGCTGACCACGGTGACGTACATGTCCGCGCGGCAGCGGCACGTACCGGCCGCGTCGGTCTCCGAGCTGCCGGAGAAGGCGACGCGGGAGGTCCAGGCGGACGTGGTGGCCGGGAAGCTAAAGAAGCAGCCGCGAGTGGACTTCGACCAGGTCGTCGGCGCGGCGCTGGCGGGCGTCACCGGCGACAACCAAGCGGAGTACTCGATCGCGGTCGCGGACACCGCGTCGGGGGACAGCGCGGTGTACGGCCAGGGGACGTACGACACGGCGAGCATCGTCAAGGTGGACATCCTCGCGACGCTGCTGCTGCAGGCGCAGGACGACGGGCGGCGGCTGACGGCGCAGGAGCGGGCCCTGACCGAGGTCATGATAGAGAACAGCGACAACGCGGCGGCCCTGGAGCTGTGGCGGCGCATAGACCTGGCCGCCGGTCTCGACGCGGCGAACAAGCGCCTGGGGCTGACGGGGACGACCGGCGGCAGCGGATTGCTGTGGGGGCTGACGCAGACCACCGCGGCGGACCAACTGATCTTGCTGCGGGCGGTGTTCGGCTCGGACGGGGCGCTGGACGCGACCTCGCGCGGCTACATACGGCAGTTGATGGGCCGGGTCTCGGCAGGCCAGGACTGGGGCGTGCCGAGCGCGGCCGACGGCGCGTTCGAGGTCAAGAACGGCTGGCTGCGACGGAGTACGACATCCCTGTGGGACATCAACAGCATCGGCCGGATCACCTCGGGCGGTCACACCTACCTGGTCGCCGTCGTCTCGCGCGGCAGTACGACACAGGCCGGGGGCATCGCCCTCGTCGAGGACGCGGCCAGGGCGGCGGTAGGCGCGTTCACCAAGGCCGTGGGCGACTCCGCCGCGTCGTGAACCGGGGCCGCAGCCACAGGGCCGCGGCGAGCCCGACCAGGGCGGCGCCGCCGACGGCGAAGGCCGCCGCGATCCCGTCGCCGAAGGTGTCCCCGTCCGCGGCGGCCGCCGCGCGGGCGGCGTCGGGGCCCGAGCCGAAGTACTGCCGCGGGTAGGCGGCGGGGCTCGGGGTGAGGCCCTCCGGCTTGAGGTGGGCCGCGGCCGCGAGGGCGGCCGCCGGGTCTACCAGCCCGTAGCCGACGGCGTCGCTGCGGCCGCCGGGCGGGGCGTCCCGCGCGGTGTCCTCCAGCAGCCGCTTGACCTGGGCCGGGCTCAGCTTCGGATGGGCGGAGCGGATCAGCGCGACGGTGCCGGAGACGTAGGCGGAGGCGGTGCTGGTGCCCCAGCCCTCGTAGTAGCGGCGGTTGGGGTCGGCGATGACCACGTCGACACCGGGCGCGGAGACCGCCGCGTACCAGCGCCGGGTGGAGAAGGAGGCGCGGGAGCCGTAGCGGTCGACGGCCGCGACGGCGATGACGCCGGGGTACGCGGCCGGATAGGAGGCCCGGTTGCCCTGCTCGCCGCCGTTGCCGGCGGAGGCCACGACGACCACGCCCTTGCGCAGGGCGTACTGGATGGCGTCGTCCTCCTGGGCCTCGGGGTGCGCGGTGCGGCTGTCGTCGCCGAGGGAGAGGTTGATGACGTCGGCGCCGTGGTCGGCGGCCCAGCGGATGCCCTCGGACAGCGCCCCGCCGCGGGTGGTGCGGGCCTTCTTGCGCTGCGGGTCCTTGTCCTCCAGGATCACGCGCACCGGGAGGATCTTGGCCTCCGGGGCGATGCCCATCACGCCGTCCGCGTCGTCGGGACCATGGCCGTGGCCCGCGATGATGCCCGCCATGCCGGTGCCGTGCCGTGCCCAGGCGCTGTCCCCGCGGCCGTCGCCGAAGCCGATCAGGTCCTTGCCCGGCAGCACCTGTCCCGCCAGGTCCGGGTGCGAGTCGTCCACGCCCGTGTCCAGGACGGCGACGGTGACGCCGCGGCCCTTCGTCGTCCGCCACGCGTCCTGCGCGTGCAGGGCGTCCAGCGCCCAGTCCGCGTCCCGCACCGCGTCCGCGTGCGCCGGGGCGACCGGGACCAGGGCGAGCCCGGCGGCCGCCACCACGGAGGCCGCCGCGCGTCGCAGCGCGCCGGCCCTCATCGCGTGCCCCCCGACGGGGACGCCGTCAGCGACTGCGCGGCGTGCCGGGCCCGGGTGGCGACCGAGTCGGCGAGGGTCTTGGCGTCATGGCCGAGGCCGGCCTGGGCGGGGGCCGCGGTGGCGCCGTCGGCGACGGCGGAGGCGACGGGCTGGGGGACGCCGGTCTCGCGGCCGTCGGCGAAGCCGCTGACCGCGTACACGATCACGGGCAGGTCGGTGGCGACGTCCACCGTCCAGGTGGCGCGCTGCTTGTCGCCGAAGCCGGCCGACACCGTTCCCGGGAAGGCGACCGGACGGGGCATCAGATCGGTGCGGGAGCCGAGGTGTTGAGAGGTCCAGCGGTCGTGGAGCCTCCGCATGACCGGGGCGTCCGCCGAGGCGACGAGGAGTCCCACCGTCGTCACCGCGCCGGCCGCGGCGTCGGTGTAGGTGGCACGGAGCAGCTTCACGCAGCCGGCCGGTCGCAGCACCTTCGCCAGCAGCGGATCGAAGGCCTCGGCGCAGCCGCTCGGCGGGGCCACGCCGATCCGCGTCCAGGTGCGGTCGGCGCCGCCGGGGCCGGCACCGCGGCCGTTGAGCACGGGTGGGAAGAGCGCGTCGACGGGCGTGCTGTGCCACAGGGCGCGGGCCTGGGCGAACTGCCGCGAGCTGATCTGCGCGGCGGTGGGCGCGGGTGTCGCGGGCTCATGGTTGATCCACACGCCGGCCGCGGCTCCGCCGAGCAGCCCGAGGCCGAGCACCAGGCACAGTGCGGCGGTGGCCGCGCGCGGCCGGCCCTGCGCGGCATGGGCCGGGACCCCCGTCGGGCGCGGGGGCGGGGCGGCCTGGGGGACGGGCGAGGACCACGCGACGGCGGGCGGGTGAGCGGGCGGCGGAGGCGCGGCGGCGGGGGCGGCGGCCGGGGGCCAGGCGGTGGACCCGGGCGGGGGCCAGGTGGCGGTGGTGGGAGGTATCGGGCGCGGTGACCAGCTCGGCCGGGGGGTGGTTCCCCCGCTGTCGAAACCGGTGCTCACCCGGTGCCCCCTCACGGCCGGTTCGGACACGGCCTGTTCGCGCATTGGACCTGCGGCGTCACTCTACTGGTCGTGGCGGCCCGGCGCGGTGTGAGTACGGATCACTTGCCCCTACCGCTCGGTAGGGGCATTCTGGCAAGCTGCGCGCATGTCGGATCGCGCAGCAGACCGGGCCCGCTACGACCGGGCCACCGCCGACCTCGACGCGCCGGTGGCGGTCGTGGACCTGGAGGCGTTCGACGCCAACGCCGCCGACCTGGTGCGACGCGCCGGCGGCAAGCCGATACGGGTGGCCTCGAAGTCCGTGCGCTGCCGGGCGCTGCTGGAGCGGGCGCTCGATCGCGAGGGCTTCGCAGGGATCATGTCGTTCACGCTGGCGGAGTCGGTGTGGCTGGCCCGCTCGGGCTTCGACGACATCCTGCTCGCCTACCCCTCCGCGGACCGCGCCGGCTACGCCGAACTGGCCTCGGACCCGAAACTGGCGACGGCCGTCACGGTCATGGTCGACGACGTGGCGCAACTGGACCTGATCGACTCCTCCCGCGCCGGCGGCTCGGAGATCGTGCGGGTCTGCCTGGAGATGGACACCGCGCTGCGGATGCTGGGCGGCCGCGTCCGCGTCGGCGCCCTGCGCTCCCCGCTGCACCGGCCCGCCCAACTGGCCGCGCTGGCCCGCGAGGTGGCCCGGCGGCCCGGCTTCCGCCTGGTCGGGATCATGGCGTACGAGGGGCATGTGGCCGGGGTGGGCGACGCGATCGCGGGCCGTCCGCTGCGCTCACGGGCGGTGCGGCTGATGCAGGAGCGGGCGCGCAGGGAGCTGGCGGCGCGGCGGGCCGAGGTCGTACGGGCGGTGCGGGAGGTCGCGCCGGGGCTGGAGTTCGTCAACGGCGGCGGCACGGGCAGTGTGCAGAGCACGGCCGCCGAGGACGCGGTGACGGAGATCGCGGCCGGTTCCGGGCTCTACGTGCCGCGGCTGTTCGACAACTACACCTCGTTCCGGGGCCGCCCGGCGGCGCTGTTCGCCCAGCCGGTCGTGCGGCGTCCGGGCGTCGGGGTGGTGACCGTGCTCGGCGGCGGCTACCCGGCCTCGGGCGCGGCGGGCGCGGACCGGCTGCCGGTGCCGTATCTGCCGGAGGGACTGCGCTACGACCCCCAGGAGGGGCCCGGCGAGGTGCAGACCCCGCTGATCGGGGCGGCCGCGGACGATCTGCTGATCGGCGACAAGGTGTGGTTCCGGCACGCCAAGGCGGGCGAGCTGTGCGAGCGGTTCGACACGCTGCGGCTGGTGGAGGGCGACCGGGTGGTCGCGACGGTCCCGACGTACCGCGGCGAGGGGAAGACGTTCCTCTGAGGCCGCGGGAAGGTCGCCGAGGGCAAGACCGTACGCGCCGGGGCACCGGCGCGTACGGAAGCGGGGCGCGGGCTCCACGGCGGGCGGGTCAGATGCCCGTGCCGCCGCCGGAGCCGGCGGCCTTGATGCCCTTGACGATCTCGTCCATGACGGAGAGTCCTGGCGCCTTGTCGTTGATGTCGAAGCCGGCGCGGATCAGGACGAGCTTCGCCGGGTCCGCGGGCGAGGGGAACACCAGCGACTGGACGTAGCCGTCGTCGCCCTTCTGCGTCACGACCTTCCAGCGCACCAGGTAGCCCTGTTCGCCGGCGACGGTGACCTTCTGCGACAGCAACTGCGTGTGCGCGGTGATGCCGCCGTAGATCTTGCCGCCGTAGGACTCCTCGGCATTGCCGGCGATGTCCTCCTTGGCCGCGGCCTCGGCGGTGGTGGACTTCAGCTTCACGGACGAGGCGGGCATGGAGAACACGCCGCCGCGCACGCAGGTGTTCGAGGCGTCGCCGGGGCAGGTGTACTCGCCCACCGTGAGCTCCGCGAGGCCGTACCGGCTGGTGCCGCCCGTCCAGCCGTCGGGGACGGGGAGGCTGATGCCGTCCACCGCGTCCAGGGCGAAACCGGGGTCGCTCTTCGGCACGTTCGACGGGCCGCCGCCGGGGCCGCCATCCTCGGGGCCGATGCCGTCCGGGCCGCCGCCGTCACGGCCCGGACCGGGAGCCGTGAGGGAGGGGGCGGGCCGGGCGGAGTCCGCGCTGTCGCCGCCGCCCTTGCCCAGGGCGACGAGGCCGCCGACCACCGCGCCGGCCACCACGACCGCGGCGACGACGGCGATGGCTATGAGGCCGCCGCGGCGCTTGCGGGGGGCGGGGGGAAAGGCCGTGGGGTACGGCGGATAGCCCGGCGCCCCGGCGCCGAACGCCGGGGCGGGCACCGGGGCGCTGCGGGTGTACTCGGTCCAGTCGGACCCGTCCCACCAGCGCTCGAGTGCCGGGCCGTTTCCTGTCTGCCCGGGCTCTGGGTACCAGCCGGGCGGGGTCGTCATGGTCACGGCGTCACCCTAAGGCCCAGGCCTTAAGATTCCCGTCAGACCACCGATTACAGAGGGGTCACGTACGCCCCGGCGATCCCCCCGTCGACCAGGAACTCCGAACCCGTGATGAAGGACGCGTCGTCGCTGGCGAGGAAGGCCACGGCGGCCGCGATCTCCTCCGCCTCGGCGAAGCGCCCGACGGGGATGTGCACCAGGCGGCGGGCGGCGCGCTCCGGGTCCTTGGCGAACAGCTCCCGCAGCAGCGGGGTGTTGACCGGCCCCGGGCACAGCGCGTTGACCCGGATGCCCTCGCGGGCGAACTGCACGCCCAGTTCGCGCGACATGGCCAGCACGCCGCCCTTGGAGGCGGTGTACGAGATCTGCGAGGTCGCCGCGCCCATGACGGCCACGAAGCTCGCCGTGTTGATGATCGAGCCCTTGCCCTGCCGCTGCATGTAGGGCAGCGCCGCCTTGCAGCACAGGTAGACCGAGGTGAGGTTGACCTCCTGCACGCGGCGCCAGGCGTCGATGCCCGTGGTGAGGATCGAGTCGTCGTCCGGGGGCGAGATCCCCGCGTTGTTGAAGGCGATGTCGACCGAGCCGTAGGTGTCGTACGCGCTCTTGAACAGCGCCTCCACCTGCTCGGCGTCGGTCACGTCGACCTCGACGAAGAGGCCGCCGACCTCCTCGGCGGCCGCCTTGCCCGCGCTCTCGTCGATGTCGCCGCACACCACGTGGGCGCCCTCGGAGGCCAGCCGGCGCGCCGAGGCCAGACCGATGCCGCTGCCGGCGCCGGTGACCACCGCCGTCCGGCCCACCAGGCGGCGGCACACCGCCGCTTCTGCTTGCGTCATTGCCGGGATCACTCCTCCGTGCTGATGAAGACGTTCTTGGTCTCGGTGAAGGCGGCGAGCGCGTCGGGGCCGAGCTCGCGCCCGAGTCCCGACTGCTTGAAGCCGCCGAACGGTGTCCAGTAGCGCACCGAGCTGTGGGAGTTGACCGACAGGTTGCCGGCCGCGGTGCCCCGGGCGAGCCGCAGGGCGCGGCCGACGTCACGGGTCCAGATCGAGCCCGACAGGCCGTACGGGGTGGCGTTGGCCAGCCGCAGCGCGTCGGCCTCGTCCTCGAAGGGCAGGACGACGGCGACCGGGCCGAAGACCTCCTCGACCGCCACGCGCTCCCCCGGGCCGGCGGGCGCGAGCACGGTCGGCGGGTACCAGAAGCCCTTGCCCTCCGGCGCGGTGCCGCGGATCGCCGCGGGCGCCTCGGCGGCCACGTACTCCCGGACCCGGTCGCGCTGCAGCGCGGAGATCAGCGGCCCCATGCCGGTCGCGGGGTCGGCCGGGTCGCCGACGCCGACGGCCAGGACGGCGGGCTCCAGCAGCTCCATGAACCGGTCGTAGGCCGTGCGCTGCACGAGGATGCGGGTACGGGCGCAGCAGTCCTGCCCGGCGTTGTCGAGGAAGGACATGGGGGCCGTCGCCGCCGCCTTCTCCAGGTCCGCGTCGGCGAAGACGATGTTGGGCGACTTGCCTCCGAGTTCGAGCGTGACCCGCTTCAGGGTGCCGGCGCAGGCGGCCATGATCTGCTTGCCGACGCGGGTGGAGCCGGTGAAGACGATCTTCGCGACGCCCGGGTGCTCCACCAGGGCCGCGCCCGCGAGCGGGCCCCGCCCCGGCAGCACCTGGAAGAGGTGCTCGGGCAGACCGGCCTCCAGCGCGAGCTCCGCGAGCCGCAGCGCGGTAAGCGGGGTGGTCTCGGCGGGCTTGAGGATCACCGCGTTGCCCGCCGCGAGCGCGGGGGCGGTGCCCCAGGCGGCGATGGGCATGGGGAAGTTCCAGGGCGCGATGACGCCGACGACGCCGAGCGGTTCGAGGAAGGTGACGTCGATACCGCCGGGCACCGGGATCTGACGTCCCATCAACCGTTCCACCCCGCCCGCCGCGTACTCCAGCAGGTCGCGGACGTTGCCGGCCTCCCAGCGCGCGTTGCCGATCGTGTGACCGGCCTGCCGCACCTCCAGGGCGGCCAGTTCCTCGGTATGGGCGTCGACCGCGGCCGCGAAGCGGCGCAGCAGCCGGGCCCGGTCCGCCGGGGCGAGGGCCGCCCAGGCGGTCTGGGCGCGGGCGGCGCGCGCGACAGCGGTGTCCACGTCCCCCGGACCGGCCGCGGGGACGGTGGCGATCACCTCCTCGGTGGCCGGATTGAGCACTTCCAGGGCGTCCAGCACATCGGGCACTGCGGGCCTCACATGCGTTCGAAGGAGCGGTAGCGCTCCCAGTCGGTCACGGCGGTGTCGTACGCGTCCTGTTCGACGCGGGCCATGTTCGCGTAGTGCTCGACGACCTCGTCGCCGAAGGCCGCCCGCGCGATCGGGCTGTCCTGCCACAGCGCGGCGGCCTCGCGCAGCGTGGTGGGCACGTGCGCCACGCCGTCCGCGGCGTAGGCGTTGCCCGTGACCGGCTCCGGGAGGGCGAGCTTGTTCTCCACGCCGTACAGGCCCGCCGCGACCATGCCGGCCACGGCCAGGTAGGGGTTCACGTCGCCGCCCGGCACGCGGTTCTCCAGGCGCAGCGCGGCCGGGGAGTGCCCGACGACGCGCAGTGCGCAGGTGCGGTTGTCCGGGCCCCAGGCGACGGCCGTCGGGGCGAAGGACCCGGGCCGGAAGCGCTTGTACGAGTTGATGTTGGGCGCGTAGAGCAGGGAGAAGTCGCGCAGCGCCGCGAGCTGCCCGGCGAGGAAGTGGCGCATCGTCTCCGACATCGCGCCGGGTTCCTCGCCCGCGAAGACGGGGGTGCCGTCCTCGTCGCGCAGCGAGAGGTGGATGTGACAGGAGTTGCCCTCGCGCTCGTTGTACTTGGCCATGAAGGTCAGCGAGTAACCCTCCTGGGCCGCGATCGACTTGGCGCCGGTCTTGTAGACGCTGTGCTGATCGCAGGTGACCAGGGCCTCGTCGTAGCGGAAGGCGATCTCGTGCTGCCCGAGGTTGCACTCCCCCTTGGCCGACTCCACGCGCATCCCGGCCGCGCCCATCTCGTTGCGGATGCGGCGCAGCAGCGGCTCGATGCGGCCGGTGCCCAGCAGGGAGTAGTCCACGTTGTACTGGTTGGCGGGCGTCAGGTCGCGGTAGCCGCTGTTCCAGGCCTGCTCGTAGGTGTCCTTGAAGACGATGAACTCCAGCTCGGTGCCGGCGTACGCGGTCCAGCCGCGCTCGGCGAGCCGCTCCAGCTGACGGCGCAGGATCTGCCGGGGTGAGGGGCCGACCGGTGCCGCGTCGTGGTCGAGCAGCCGCAGGTCCGCGATGACCAGGGCGGTTCCCGCGTCCCAGGGGGTGCGGCGCAGCGTGTCGAGGTCCGGGTGGAGGGCGAAGTCGCCGTAGCCGCGCTCCCAGGAGGACAGGGCGTAGCCGTCGACGGTGTTCATGTCGGCGTCCACGGCCAGCAGGTAGTTGCAGCCCTCGGTGCCGTGCTCCAGGACGTCGTCGAGGAAGTGCCGCGCGGCGAAGCGCTTGCCCTGGAGGCGGCCCTGCATGTCCGCGAACGCGACGACCACGGTGTCGACCTCCCCGGTGTCGACAAGACGCCTCAGGTCGTGGGTGCTGAGCGGGGCTGTTCGGTGCTCCACGGGTGGTCACCTCTCCTACCGGCCGACAGGTGATCCAAAAGTACGGGCCGGGAGGGCGCGTTGGGTACGGTGCGGGAAGAAATCCGCGCGTCGCCGGGAGGCTCCTGTGGCCCGTCCGCTCATCGGGATCAGCACCTACTGGGTCGGTTCCGCCCGCTGGGGTGCCTGGGAACTGCCCGCGGCCCTGCTGCCGGCCGGGTATCCGCTGCTGGTGCAGCGCGCGGGCGGGCTCGCGGCGATGCTCCCGCCGGACGGGCCCGAGGCCGCCGCGCAGACCGTGGCACGGCTGGACGGGCTCGTCGTGGCGGGCGGCCCGGACGTCGACCCGGTGCACTACGGCGCGGAGCGCGACCCGCGCACCGACCCGCCGGCCCGCGAGCGCGACACCTGGGAACTCGCCCTGATCGGTGCTGCCCTGGACGGCGGTGTGCCGCTGCTCGGCATCTGCCGCGGCATGCAGCTGCTCAACGTCGCCCTGGGCGGCACGCTCGTCCAGCACCTGGACGGCCATCGCGGCCCGGCCGCCGGGGCCTTCGGCGGCCACATCGTCAAACCGGTGCCCGGGACGCGCTACGCGGCGGCCGTGCCGGAGGCCGTCTCCGTGCCCACCTACCACCACCAGGCGGTAGACACCCTCGGCCGGGGGCTGCTGGCCACCGCTTACGCCGAGGACGGCACCACCGAGGCGGTCGAGCTGCCCGGCGGCGCCTTCGTGCTGGGGGTGCAGTGGCACCCGGAGATGGACGACTCGGACGCGCGGGTGATGCGGGCGCTGGTCACAGCTGCATCTTGAAACCGACGTGGGAGCCGGTGAAGCCGAGCCGCTCGTAGAAGCGGTGCGCGTCGGTGCGGGAGACGTCGGAGGTCAGCTGCACCATCGCGCAGTCCAGCCGGCGGGACTCCTCGACCGCCCACTCGATCATCGCCGTCCCCAGGCCGCTGCCGCGGGCGGAACGGTGCACGCGCACCGCCTCGATGACGGAGCGCGTCGCGCCCCGCCGTGAGAGCCCGGGGATCACCGACAGCTGCAGCACGCCCACGAGCCGGCCGTCCTGCTCCGCGACGACGACGTGCTGCCCGGGGTCCGCGGCGACCCGCTCGAACGCCGCGAGGTACGGCGCCATGTCGTCGGGGGTCTCGCGGCTCCTGCCGAGCTCGTCGTCGGCGAACATCGCGACGACCTCGGGCAGGTCGGCGGGCGTCACGGGGCGCATGCGCAGGTCACTCATGCGGATCACCTTAGAGTCGGCGGCGGCGCGGCCGGGACGCGGGGGTTCTGCCGGCGCACGACCGTTGACAGTGGACCGCCACGCTTCATAGGCTCCGGAAATGTGATTGAAACGTATCAATCACATGTCACGCCCGCGCCTACCCCCACCACTTGCGACCACGGCCGCCCCCAGCGCGCCGCCCCTTTGCACGCCCATGGATTGAAACGTTCAAACGCGTCGCGATACCAATGAGGTGTTCATGAAGCTGTTCATGAAACGACGTTCATCCCTCGTTCGCCGGCTCACGCTGCTCTCGCTGGCCCTCGGCATGGTGCTCACGGGCACGCCCCAGGCCTTCGCCGACCGGGCGCCCCGCAACCACGCCCCGGAAGCGCCCGCCGGCCTGACGGTCGACGACCGGACCGATCCCCTCGCCGTCGACGGAGCGCCCCGGTTCGGCTGGCTGCCGCAGGACAAGGACCCCGGCGAGATCCAGACCGCCTACCGCATCGTCGTGCGCGATTCCGGCGGGCGCACGGTCTGGGACAGCGGCAAGGTCGCCGGCTCCGAGCAGTCCTGGGTGCCCTACGGCGGTCCCGCCCCGGCCCCCGGCGCCACCTACCGGTGGCAGGTCAGGACCTGGGACCGCGCGGGCGCGGCTTCCCCCTACTCGCGTGAGGCGTCCTTCGGCGCCGGGCTGGGCGACCAGGACTGGTCCGGCGCCCAGTGGATCCGCCGCCCCGCCACGGGCAACGACGCCGCCAACGAGTGGACGGCGGCCCGCAAGGTCGTCCGGGTCTCCGCAGGCAGCCCCGTGGTCCGCACCCGGGTCTGGGTCGCGGCCGCCGGGGACTGGGAGGTCGATGTCAACGGCGCGCAGGTGCAGCGCAGTTCGTCGTACGAGTACGCCGGCGAGGGCTTCTACGACGTCGCCGCCGTGCAGGGTGTCAAGGCCGGCCAGGAACTGGCCCTCGGCGTGCTGACGCACTACTGGTCGTGCAAGTGCCAGGGCCGGGCCAACGGTCCGGGCAGCCCCGAGGGCCCCTCGGGCACGCTGGTCAAGGTGGTCGTCGAGCATGCCGACGGCAGCCGTGACGTGGCGGTGTCCGACGGCAGCTGGAAGGTGCACCGCTACGACCCCCAGCGGGTCGACACCCTGACGTACCGCAACAGCGACTCCGGCGACCGTGTCGAGTACTACGACGCCACCGCCGAAATGACCGGCTGGGACACCGCCGGCTACGACGACAGCGCGTGGGCCGCCGCCACCGTCATCGGCACGCACCCGCGCCCGAACCCCGTCAGCTGCGCCGCGTACTCCGGCGGTTCCTCGCCGTGCGCCTTCACCCATCTGTCCGCCCTCCAGGCCCACCTGGCGCAGCGCACCGTCCACCCCGTCTCGGTGCTGCGCCTGCCCGACGGCACCGTGTTCGCCGACTTCGGGAAGGTGTACGCCGCGGTGCCCTCCGTCCGGTTCGCCTCCGGCACCGCGGGCAAGCAGCTGACGTTCACCACCAGCTACCGGCGCAGCAACTCCACGCTGAGCGCGGCCGCGGCGAAGGGCGACAGCGCCGTGACGCTCGCGAGCACCGCGAACGTCCATGCCGGTGACGCGATCACGGTCGACGCCCCCGCCGACGGATACGGCGCCGGGCACCCGGAGTCCCGCACCGTCGCCGCGGTGGACGGCACCACCGTCACCCTGGACCGCCCGCTGCGCGAGGAGCACGCGGCCGGCCGCTGGGTGGAGAACTCCCGTGCGGGGACGTCCGGTCTGGACACCCAGGGCAGCAACATGCGCTTCTTCTACACCGAGAAGGACGGCCGGCAGACCGCGCAGCCCTTCACCTACTGGGGGTGGCGCTACCTGCAGATCAGCGACCCCGGGGAGAAGCTGACGGCGCACGACATCAGCGCCGTCGTCCAGAACACCGACGCCGGGCACGACGCCACCTTCCGCAGCAGCGACGGCACCCTGGACCAGGTCTTCGACCTGATGCAGCGCTCGGCGCTGCAGTCGGCGCAGAACGTCTTCCTCGACACCCCGACCCGCGAGAAGGGCCAGTTCCTCGGCGACACCGTGGACGAGTCCTTCGCGACCATGACCGCGAGCGGGGAGCGCAGCCTGACCCGCCAGGCGATCGTGTCCTTCATGAACTCGCAGGCGCGCTACTGGCCGAACGGCGGGATGAACGCCGTCTACCCCAACGGGGACGCCAAGCGCGACATCCCCGACTACACCGAGATGTTCCCCGAGTGGGTGCTGCGCTACTACCGGACCACCGGCGACCGGCAGTTGCTCGCCCAGGCGCTCCCGGTGATGCGCAACGTCGCCGACTACATCTGGTCGGCGGTGGACGACCGAGGCCTGGTCGCCGACCTGCCCGGCGGCAGCGGCGCCTACCTGCACGGCATCATCGACTGGCCGGCGCCCATGCGCTACGGCTATGTCACCGACGGCAACGTGGACCGCACCGTCGTCAACGCCCTCGGGGTCGGCGCATTGCGCTCCGTCGCCGAGGCCGCGGAAGCGCTCGGGGACCACGCCACCGGGGCCGCCTACGGCGACCGGGCGGAGCGGCTCACCACCGCGATGCGGGCCCAACTGCGGGACACCGCGAGCGGTCTGTGGTCGGACGGCCTGACGGCGGACGGCTCGCGCATCGACCACCGGGGCGAGCACGCGCAGAGCTTCCCGGTCGCCTACGGCGTCGCCGAGCCGTCTGAGTACGCGGCACTCGGCGACGGCATGGACGCGCTGGGGATGCAGCAGGGCCCGATGACGCTGCGCACCCTGCTGGAGGCGCTGCGGGTGGCCGACCGGCCGGACACGCTGGTGCGGATCCTCACCGACCCCTCCGCCGACGGACCGGCCCAGGTCCTCGCCGAGGGCGGCACCTTCCTGTGGGAGCAGTGGACGCCGGGCTGCGCCACCAGCGCCTGCACGCCGGCCCAGGTCTCGCAGAGCAACAGCGAGAGCATGTCGCACGGCTGGGGCGGCGCGGGAGCCGTCGGGGTGCTGGAGGGCGTCCTCGGCCTCACCGTCACCGGTGCCGGCGGCTCCTCGGTGCGGATCGCCCCGGCGGACGCGGGGGTGAGCCACGCCTCCGGTACGCAGTGGACCGAGCGCGGCACGGTGGGCGTCAGCTGGGCGCGCAAGCGGCACGGCGTGGACACCTCGGTCGACGTGCCGGTCAACGTCACGGCGACGGTCGCCCTGCCGGTGGTGGACGGCGGCCGCTACACCGTCTCCGGCGGCCGGGCCACATACCTGGGCGTCCAGGACGGCCGGGCGGTCTACCGCGTCGGCTCGGGCCACACGGCGTTCGCGTCCGTGGGCCGCGGCTGACAGCGGCACACCGCGCCGAAGGGCCCCGGCCGCACCCGGCCGGGGCCCTTCGCCTGCCGTCGGGCGGCTTGCGCCCGTCAGTTCAGCGCCGCCGCCAGGACCGCCGGGGCCTCGGCGAGCGAAGGCCCGTACCAGGTCAGGTGGCGGCCGCTGACCAGCGCGGCGGGGAGGCCGGGGAACGCCTCGGGGCCGTCGTCGGCGGTGAAGCGGTACGGCTCGTCGGGCAGGACGACGAGGTCCGCGCCCGCGGCGTTGAGCTGCTGGGCCGGGACCCGCGGGTAGCGCTCCTCGTGGCCGCCGTAAACGTTCTCGACGCCGAGCCGGGCCAGCAGGTCGCCCGCGAAGGTGTCCCGGCCGAGCACCATCCAGGGGCGCCGCCAGACCGGCACCACGGCCCGTCGCGGCCGGGGGACGGGGCGCACCGTGCCCCACGCCTTCTCCGCGGCGTCCAGCCACGCGGGGCGCGGCAGGCCCAGGGCCCCGACCACCACGCGGTGCAGTTCGTCGAAGGCCTGCGGCAGGCTGCGCACCTCCGTGACCAGCACGTCGAGTCCGGCGGACCGGAGCGCGCCGAGGTCGGGCGCGCGGTTCTCCTCCTCGTTGGCGATCACCAGGTCCGGCTCCAGCCGGACGATCTGCTCGATGTCGGGGTTCTTGGTGCCCCGCACCCGGGTGACGCGCAGGTCGGGCGGGTGGCTGCACCAGTCGGTCGCGCCCACCAGCAGCGCGGGGGCCGTGGTCGCCACCGCCTCGGTGAGCGAGGGCACGAGGGAGACCACACGCCGTGCCGGGCCGGAGTCGCGACGGGTCATATGCCCACCGTATCGAGCCCCGGCGTGCGGGGACGGCCGGACGGCGCGGCCGCCGGAACTGAGGGAGGGGGATCCGGGTACCGCGCCGTCCGGGGCGCGTGGGGTCAGGCGGCGGGTCAGGCGGGCGGGGTCAGCGGGACCCCACCGGGGCCAGCCGGTTCTCGGCCGACGGGTTCCGGGCGAGCCAGTCGCGGACGCCGTCCTGCTCGTGGCCCTGGCCGGCGCCGTGGACGGCGGCCTCCAGCCCGGTGAGCTCCTTCTCGCTGAGCGTGAAGTCCTTCAGCCAGCGGGCCACGGCGGGCTCCTTCGCGGCGAAGCCGTCGCGGGCGAGCGTGTGGATACCGTCGCCCTTGCCCCAGGCGCCGAGCGGGTCCTTCAGCTTCTTCAGGGGGAACTCGCTGTAGGCCCAGTGCGGGGACCACAGGGTGACCACGACGGGCTCCTTCGCCTTGATGGAGCGGTCGAGCTGGGCCAGCATGCTCGCGGTCGAGCCGGTGGTGACCTTGTACTCGCCCTCCAGGCCGTACTTCTTCAGGACCGTGTCGTTGAGCATCTTCATCATCCCGGCGCCGGGCTCGATGCCGATGATCCGGCCGCCGAACCGCTTGCCCTGCCCCTTGAGGCCGGCGAGCGAGTCGACGCCCTTGACGTAGGAGGGGACGGTGAGCTCCAGGGAGGTGGGGCCGTACCAGGAGCCGTAGTCGTCGAGTTGGTTCTTGTACTTCTCCCAGTACGACTGGTGTGTGACGGGGAGCCAGGAGTCGGTCTCGAAGTCGACCCGGCCGGCGGACATGCCGGTGTAGAGCGCGCCGACGTCGTACTGGGTGACCTTCGGCCGGTAGCCGCGGCGTTCCAGCAGTTCCTTCCACAGGTACGTGGAGGCGATGCCCTCGTCCCAGGGGATGTAGCCGATGTCGACCTGACGGCCCTTGCCGACGTTCTCGGCGCCGGAGACGGCGGGCTTGTCGTCCCCGTTGCCGCCGAGCATGTTCATGCCGCCGGCGACGAGCGCGAGGACGACGACGCCGACGACGGCCACGGAGGTGTGCGGACGGTAGGCCCACAGCCGGGACCGGCGCGGGGCGGCGGCCGCCGCGAGCGCGCGCCGTCCGAGCGGTGAGACGCGGCTGCCGAGCGCTCCGGTGACGCGGTCGAGGTACATGGCGAGGATGACCACCGACAGGCCCGCCTCGAACCCGAGGCCGATGTCGACCTGGCTGATGGCGGTGAAGACGGAGGCGCCCAGGCCCCCGCCGCCGACCATGCCGGAGATGACGACCATGGACAGGCCCAGCATGATGACCTGGTTGACGCCGGCCATGATCGTGGGCAGCGCGAGCGGCAGCTGCACCCGCAGCAGGGTGCTGCGCGGGGTGGTGCCGAACGCCTCGGCGGCCTCGACGAGTTCGCCGTCGACCTGGCGGATGCCGAGCTCGGTCATCCGCACGCCCGGCGGCAGTGAGAAGACGATGGTGGCGATGATGCCGGGCACCTGGCCGACGCCGAAGAAGAAGATGCCGGGGATCAGGTAGACGAAGGCGGGCATCGTCTGCATGAAGTCGAGCACCGGCCGCAGCGCGGCGGAGACGGTGCGGTTGCGCGCCGACCAGATGCCCAGCGGCACGGCCAGCACGATGGTGATGACGGTGGCGACGAGCACCAGGGACAGGGTGTCCATGGCCTCGTCCCACTGCTGGACGGAGACCACGACGGCCAGGCCCGCGAACGACAGCACCCCCGCGGTCACCCCGCGCAGCCACAGCGCCAGGACGGCCAGGATGCCGGCGAGCAGCAGCGGCGCGGGGGCCTGCAGGACGGCGTCCAGGCCGTCGTACATGCCGGAGACGACCCCGCTGATGAGGTCGAAGAGCGGACCGAAATGGTCGCGCAGGAAGGTGACGGCGCTGTCCGTCCAGTCGCCGAGGGGCAGCCTAGGCACGCGCCGCCTCCTTCGGGGCCTGCGCGGGCGCACCGGGCGCGGCCATGTCCGGCGCGTCCGGCGCGGCCTCGTCGGTGCAGGCGGCGGGCGGCCCGTCGTACGAGCCGAGGCAGGCGAGCAGCCGCTCCTGGGCGACGACGCCGACCAGATCCCCGTTCTTGTCGCGGACGGCGACCGGGTGCGGCACGCGGGCGCTGACGGGGAGGACGTCGACGAGCGGGGTCCGCGGCTCGACGCTCTCGCAGCGGCAGCCGCCGGCGTCCGGGCCGGACGGCGGCTCCATGACGGTGCCGGCGGTCAGCACGCGGGAGCGGTCGACATCGTGCACGAAGGAGGCGACGTAGTCGTCGGCGGGGCGCAGCAGGATGTCCTCCGGCGTGCCGATCTGCACGATGCGGCCGTCGCGCATGACGGCCACGCGGTCGCCGAGGCGCATGGCCTCGTTGAGGTCGTGGGTGATGAAGACGATGGTCTTCTTCAGGGCGCGCTGCAGTTCCAGGAGCTGGTCCTGCATGTCGCGGCGGATGAGCGGGTCGAGGGCGCTGAAGGACTCGTCCATCAGCAGCACGTCGGCGTCGGTGGCCAGGGCGCGGGCCAGGCCGACGCGCTGCTGCATGCCGCCGGACAGCTCGTCGGGCCAGGAGTCGCCCCAGCCGGCCAGCCCGGTCAGCTCCAGCGCCCGCGCGGCGCGCTCCTCGCGCTCCTTGCGGCCGACGCCCTGCACCTCCAGGCCGTACGCGGCGTTCTCCAGCACGTTGCGGTGCGGGAAGAGCGCGAAGTGCTGGAAGACCATGCTGATGCCGTGCGAGCGCACCCGGCGCAGCTCGCGCGGGGAGAGCGCGGTGAGGTCGCGGCCGTCGAAGAGCACCCGCCCCGAGGTCGGGGGGAGCAGCCCGTTGAGCGTGCGCAGCAGGGTGGACTTGCCGGAGCCCGACAGCCCCATGACGACGAAGATCTCACCCTCGTGGACGTCGAAGCCGGCGTCGATCACCGCCGCGGTCGTGCCGCTCTCGCGCAGCTCGTCGCGTCCGGCACCCTCCCGCAGACGACGCACGCCGTCCTCGGGGTCGGGGCCGAACACCTTGTACAGATGCTCTGCCTGCAGCCGGTACACATACACCTCTCGGGTCGTACGGAGGACGACCTGCTGCCCCCGCACCCAGGTCGTGGAACGTTCCTGGCCCGCTCCGGGACGGCGGCTGCCCCGGCACAAGCGGAGCAAACCGTTCCGTGACCGAGGTCACGGTGTCTCCGGTGTCCGAGGTCTGCGGCATCATCGGCATGTGACTCGACGCCTGATGCTCCTCGACACCGCCAGCCTCTACTTCCGCGCGTACTTCGGGGTGCCCGACTCGGTGCGCGCCCCGGACGGCACGCCGGTCAACGCCGTGCGCGGTCTGCTGGACTTCATCGCCCGCCTGGTCGCCGACCACTCCCCCGGTGACCTGGTGGCGTGCATGGACGCCGACTGGCGTCCGCAGTGGCGGGTGGACCTGATCCCCTCGTACAAGGCGCACCGCGTCGCCGAGGAAGTCCCGCAGGGCTCGGACATCGAGGAGGTACCGGACACGCTGTCGCCGCAGGTGCCGGTGATCGAGGCGGTGCTGGACGCGCTCGGCATCGCCCGGGTCGGTGTCGCGGGGTACGAGGCCGACGACGTGATCGGGACCCTGGCGGGGGCGGCGGCCGGGCCGGTGGACATCGTCACCGGCGACCGCGACCTGTTCCAGCTCGTGGACGACGCGCGGGGGGTGCGCGTGCTGTATCCGGTCAAGGGTGTCGGCGCGCTGGACCTGGTCGACGAGGCCTGGCTGCGAGCCAAGTACGGGGTGGACGGCCCCGGTTACGCCGACCTCGCGACACTGCGCGGCGACCCGAGCGACGGCCTGCCGGGCGTGCCGGGCATCGGCGAGAAGACCGCGGCCAAGCTGCTGGACGCGTACGGCGACCTGGCGGGGATCATGGCCGCCGCCCACGACCCCGCCTCGAAGATCACCCCCGCGCAGCGCAAGCGCCTTCAGGAGGCGGCGGACTATGTCGCCGTCGCGCCCAAGGTCGTCCACGTCGCCGGCGACGTGCCGCTGCCCGCCTTCGACCCGCGGCTCCCGCGCGAGCCGCGCCACCCGCGGGAGTTGGCGGCTCTGGGCGAGCGCTGGGGGCTGGGCGGTGCGCTGCAGCGGCTGCTCACGGTGCTGGGGGCCGCGCAGGCGGGCTGAGGCGGCGGGGGTCGGGAGTCAGGGGGGCGGGAGTCGGGGGCCCGGGGGCCGATGAGAACGCAAGACCTTCCCGGTAGTCGTCGCATTCCGGGGTGACCATGAGTTAGGCTTGCCTAACCATCGTGAGGAGTGTGTTCATGGCAGACCGTCCGGTGCGCAGGAAGCCGCAGCTCAACCGCGCGCAGGTGCAGCACGTGGAACGGCTGACCCCCCACATGATCCGTGTGGTGCTCGGCGGCGGGTCACTCGCGGGCTTTCCCGTGGGCGACTGGAGCGACCACTACATCAAGCTGCTCTTCCCGGCCGAGGGCGTCAGCTACCCGGAGCCCTTCGACATCCAGGCGATCCGCGCCGAGTTCCCGCGCGAGCAGTGGCCGCGCACCCGGACGTACACCGTGCGCCGCTGGGACGCCGAGGCCTGCGAGCTGACCGTCGACTTCGTGCTGCACGGCGACGAGGGCCTGGCCGGCCCGTGGGCCGCCCGCGTCCGGCCCGGGGAGGAGATCCTCTTCCTCGGCCCCGGCGGCGCGTATGTGCCCGACGCGGCGGCCGACTGGCATCTGCTGGTGGGCGACGAGAGCGCGCTGCCCGCCATCGCCGCCTCGCTGGAACGACTGCCCGAGGGCGCCCGCGCCCATGTGTTCGTGGAGGTCGCCGGGCCGGAGGAGGAGCAGAAGCTCCCCACCCCCGGGGACGCCGAGATCACGTGGGTGCACCGAGGCACCGGCCGCGTCGGCGAGGCCCTGCTCCGCGCGGTGCACGCGCTGGAGTTCCCGGCGGGGGACCTGCAGGCCTTCGTCCACGGCGAGGCAGGCTTCGTCAAGCAGCTGCGCCGGCTGCTGCGCGTCGAGCACGGGGTGCCGCGCGAGCGGCTGTCGATCTCCGGCTACTGGCGCGCCGGCCACGACGAGGACGGCTGGCAGGCCTCCAAGGCGGACTGGAACCGCCGGGTGGAGGAGGAGCAGGAAGTCCCGACGGCCCTGGCCTCCTGACACCGCCGACCGCCCGCCCGCGCGGACGCAGGTACGCAGGTACGCACGAGGCGTGACCCCCGACCGCAGGGGGTCACGCCTCGCCGTCGTCCTGGAGAGGGCGGGCTCAGACCGACTTCTGGTACGCGCGGAAGGTGCGGGTCGACAGCCACACCGCGGCGACCGCGGCGACGGCCAGCGCGCCGCCCCGGCTGAGCACACCGCCCCAGTCGGGAGTGTCGGCCATCGCCGAACGGCCCCCGACCAGCGCCCAGTTCATCGGGTTGAAGTCCGCGACGTGCCGCATCCAGGGCGGCATCAGCGCGGGCGCCATGAAGGCGGACGACAGGAACGTCAGCGGCAGCAGCAGGAAGGTGTTGATCCCGATGATGCTCTCGCGCTGCCGCACCAGCATCCCCATGGCGTTGGAGAAGGCCCCCACCAGCGTGCCGAGCAGCACCGACGCCACGAACAGCACCAGCAGTCCGACGACCCCGCCGGGGTACTCGGCGCCGCCGAGCCTGCCCAGAGCCACGATGACGACCGACTGCACGGCGGTGCTCAGCCCCTGTGCGACCACGTTGCCGTTGATCAGGGCGGCCCGGCTGGCCGGGGTGGTCAGGAACCGGTTGAGGGTCCCACGCTCGATCTCCTCCAAAGTGCCCATCCCGGCCCACATGTTGGAGGACAGCGCGCTCATCACGACGACGCCCGGCACGAGGTAGTCCAGGTAGGAGCCCCCGCCGAAACCGGGCAGCTCCACCACCCGGCGGAAGAGCCCGCCGAAGAGGAAGAGCCAGATCACCGGCTGCACCAAGGTGATGAGCAGGTAGGCGGGCTGACGCAAGACCGCCATCAGCTGACGCTGCGTCATGTACCAGGTCTGCGTGAGGGCCGTGCCCGTCGCGGTCATCGCGCTCATCGCGCACCACCGGCGGTCGCGGGGACGTTGGGGGCGCCGGCGGCCGCGCCGGAGGAGGTACCGGCGTCGGCATCGGCGAAACGGCGTCCGGCATAGCGCAGATAGACGTCGTCCAGCGAGGGGCGGGCGACGGTGACGGAGGCGACGGCAGCCCCCTCGCGCTCCAGGACGGCGAGCACCTGCGGCACCGCGGCACCGCCGTCGTCGGCGCGGGCGCTGAGCCGGCGCCCGTCGAGCACCGCCTCCCGTACGCCCGCGAACTCGGTCAGCGCGGTCTCCAGCAGATGGGCGTCGACCGGACCGGCCGGCTCGCGCAGCTCCACGTGCACGGCGTCGCCGCGCAGTTCGCCCTTGAGCCCGTCGGGAGTGCCCTCCGCGACCACCCGGCCGCGGTCGACGATCGCGACGCGCTCGGCGAGCCGGTCGGCCTCCTCCAGGTAGTGGGTGGTGAGCAGGATGGTCAGCCCGTCGTCGCCGGCGAGCCGGGTGATCTCCTCCCACATCGCGGTGCGCGCCTCCGGGTCCAGACCGGTGGTCGGCTCGTCGAGGAAGAGCACCTCGGGCCGGTGGACCAGGCCGAGCGCGACGTCCAGACGCCGCTGCATGCCCCCGGAGTACGTCTTGACCTGGCGCTTGGCGGCGTCGACGAGGTCGAATCGGGCCAGCAGTTCCTCGACCCGGCCGGTGAGGCCGGCGCCGCGCAGGCCGTACAGCCGGCCCTGCAGCAGCAGGTTCTCCGCGCCGGTGGCGACCGGGTCGGCACCGGACTTCTGGGCGACGACGCCGATGGCGCGCCGTACCCGGTCCGGGTGGCGCAGCGCGTCGTGACCGGCCACGACGGCCGTTCCCGAGTCGGGCCGGGCCAGAGTGGTCAGGATCTTGACGGTGGTGGACTTGCCGGCGCCGTTGGGGCCCAGCAGTCCGAAGACGGTGCCGGGCTCCACGGTGATGCCCATGCCGTCCAGAGCCCGGACGTCCCCGGGATAGGTCTTGACGAGGTCGTGCGCCGCGATCGCGGGCGCGCGGGTACTCATGACAGATTCCTCCGCCTGTCTGTGTCGATGTGTCGACATATCGATGCGTCTCGGTGTGTGTCGGTGTGCTGCGACGGACCGATCGACAGGAGGAGTGCCGGGCTACTCTGGGTGTGCCGCACCTCGATCGCCTGGCATTCGTTCCCGCGGGTGTCCGGTCCGGGGTTCCGCCCCCGGTGGGCCGCTGTTCCCGCAGCGGCCCACCGGGGGTTCTCTCATTCCGGGGGTGTGAGCTTGTCCAGTTCCTCCCTGAAGTGGCGGGCGGCCGCGCCGTCCCGGGTCAGCTCGTCGATCCCGGTCCAGGTGTCCGGCATCTCGCCGGTCGCCTGCCAGTGCCGCCACTCGGACGCCCCGGAGACGGCGCCCTTGTCGAGGTCGTCCAGGAAGCCGCGGATCCAGGCCGCCTCGGCCTCGATCATGTGGACCTGGTACTCGGTCTCGATGAGGAACACCCTGGGCAGGTCGCGGCGGAGCCGGGCGAGCACGCCGTGGACGGCGGCCGCCTGGACCTCCAGCTTGGCCACCCGCTCCGTGAGCAGCCCGACCACCTCGTCGGCGGGCAGGACGAGCAGCAACGACAGGGCGGCCTCGAAGGACGGGTACTCGCGGACGGGGACGGCGACCAGGTCGGAGAGCCAGTCGTGCATCTCCTCGCGGCCGGCGTCGGTGAGGCCGTACAGCGTGCGCTCGGGGCGGTTGCCCTGCCGCTGGACGCCGGTGACCTCCACGAAACCGTGCTTCTCGAGGTTCTGGACGACGGTGTAGAGCGAGCCGTAATTGATCTTGATGCTCTGCTCCTTGCCCCGCTGCCGGAGCACCTGCGCAATCTCGTACGGGTGCATGGGCCGCTCGCCGAGCGTCGCCATCACGGCCAGCGCCAGGGGATTGCCGAGCTTGCGCCGCGTCGCCATGCCCGCACACCTCGCTTCCGTATATCCGTGGCCGAACATATCGCGAGTATCGTGACCTGACAAGCGCGATACATCGCGAATGCGCGCGTCGACCCCCGCCGGTTGCGGAGGCGGAGGGACGGGACAAGGGTGGGAAGGGGGAAGATCCGATCGAATCTCGAACGGAGTTTCTGATGCAAGCGAGAAAGTCGGAACTGTACACGCGCGACCTGACGGAAGCGCGCTGGATCAAGAGCAGCAAGAGCCCCTACCGGGTCGACTGCGTCGAGGTGGCAGACCTCGGCGACGGCGCCGTCGCCATCCGCGACTCGAACAACACGGAGCTGCCGCCACTGCGGTTCACGGCGGGTGAGTGGGCAGCGTTCCGGGACGGTGTGCGCGAGGGCGAATTCGGCTAGGCCCCCCTCACGTACCACCCCGCGCTTGGTGGGCCGGCTCACCGAGGTCGATCGTCAGGGCCCGTGAACGGGCCCCCAAGTGCGCCGACTCGCACGGCCGGCCGGGCCGTTGACGTATCAGCTCGCGCAGCGCGTGCCGTTGCACCGCGTGAGGCACCGACCGAAGACATGACAGCAGGCCTCTGGAGACAGCTCCAGGGGCCGTTTGGTGTCCGCGCCGCGAGGGCGCCCCGCGCCGCCCCCGGCGGACCCGGTGGACCCGGTGGACCCGGTGGCCGTGGTGGTTGCGACTCCAACCCACCCGCCCCACAAGACAATCCACCCACAAGTGGACACATCACACCCGTCTCGCTACGGTCGAAGAACGGACAGTGCCGACGGTGCCCCGGCCACGAAGGACACGGCTCCGGCCCACCTTTTGACGATGGCACACCTCGGCTTCTCCACCGCGTCCGCCCGGCAGGCCGCCGCATCGGCCGCCTCGGCCAGGACGGCGCGTCACATGCGCGTTCCGGCTTCCGGAAGGGGACATCATGCGCGCACAGCAGTTTCTCGCCCTGCTCGTTGCCCCGGTGGCGGCAGGTGCCGTGGCGTTCCTGCCGGCCACGGCGTCGCAAGCCGCCGCGGCCACGCCGGCAGCGGCGGCCGCGGCCCCGTCCTCCGACACCATGGCCCCGCAGGCATCCAACGACAGGTACTGGCGGGGCTTCAGGGACGGCTACGACGACGGGCGTCAGGACTCTCGCGACTCCCGGCCGCGCTGCCGCGACTACCGGGACTCCTACGACCCCCGGCGCGACAACCGCGACTACCGGAGGGGCTACCGCGACGGCTACAACTCCGGTTGGAACCGGTTCTGCTGACTCCCCGGCAGACCCCTGCCCGTCGGCCCGCCGCCCACCCCCGGCCTGAGGGTTCGTAGGCTGACGATGTGACGGAACGTACGGAAAGAGCCGCCGGCGCCGTCGTGGGCTCGGCGGTCGGCGACGCACTGGGCGCGCCCTTCGAGTTCGGCCCGGAGGGCGCGTTCAGTGCGCGCTTCCCACGTGCGCGCTTTCCACATGCGGGCGGCGGGGGCGAGATGTGCGGGGGCGGCGGCTGGGATCCCGGCGAGGCCACGGACGACACGCAGATGGCCGTGCTGGTCGCGGACTCCCTGCTGGAACGGGGGACGCTGGACCTGCCCGACCTCTTCACCCGCTTCCGGCGCTGGGCGGCCGCGGATCCCAAGGACATCGGGCTGCAGACCGAGGTCGTCCTCACCTCGGGCGAACCCTGGGACCTGGCCGCCGCCTCGCACTACCGGACCCATCACCGGGCGGCGGGCAACGGCGCCCTGATGCGCGCGGCCCCCGCGGCCGTCCACTTCGCCGGGCACGGGCGGGCGGCCTCCCTGGACGCCGCCCGCCGGGTCGCCGCCCTCACCCACGGCGACCGCGCCGCCTGGGAGGGCAGCGCGATCCTCCACGACCTGGTGCGCGTCGCCCTCGACGGCGGCGACCCGGTCGCGCCCGCGACTGTGGCCGACGCCCTGGCGCAGGTGGCCGACCCCTTCCGGCAGCGGTGGGCCACCGTGCTCGCGCCGGACTGGCACCCGCGCCTGGCCACGGAGTTCAACGGCGCGGTCTGGCCCTGCCTCGGCTCCGCGCTCTGGGCGGTGCGGACGACCGGCTGCTACGAGGACGCGGTGCGCGCGGCGATCGACCTCGGCGGCGACACCGACACGGTCGCCGCGGTCACCGGCACGCTGGCGGGCGCGGTCCACGGACTCGGGGCGGTCCCGGCGCGGTGGACCGACCCCCTGCACGTGCCGATGCCCGGGTGGCCGGGGCGGGTCCTGCGCCTGCCGGACCTGGTGGACCTGGCCGCGCGCCTCACGCACTGCACGCGGCCAGCAGCGCCTCGCCCTCCCGGTGCAAGCGGGCCATGACCTCCTCCGGGCAGCCGGCGACCCGCAGGGCGGCGTCAGCCGTCGCGGAGGCGAACGCCTCGGCGTCGGGGATCGGTGCCTCGCGGCGGATCAGGATCACGCCCTCGATGAGGCCGAACACGAGGTCCGCGCGGACGGCGAACGCCGCGGGCGGCAGTCGCGCACCGGCCGAGGTGGCGGCCAGCAGCGCGGCGTAGGCGGCTTTGAGCTCGTCCCGTACCGCACGGAACCCGGCGAAGCGCTCGGCCCGCACCACCTCGGGGAGCAGATACAAAACGCCCAGATTGTGCGGCCCGTCGCACAGCAGCGCCACGTCCGCACGGCACAGCGCCCACAGCCGCGCCTCGGCGGACGCGTCGTCCCGGCCGGTCAGGAGGGCGGCCAGCTTCAGGGAAGGGCCCACCGTGCCCTCGAGCAGCGCGGCGAGCAGATCCTCTTTGCCGGCGAAGTAGTGGTACATCGAGGCCTGCCGCAATCCGGCCAGGTCGGCGACCGCACGCGTCGTCGTGGCCGCGTAGCCCCGCGTCGTGAACAGCTCCGCCGCCGCTTCCAGCAGCTCTTCCCGGGTGGGCAACCCGCTCTCCGGCCGCGCCTGCGCCCGCGGCCGCCCGACCCGCCGTCCCGTACCGCTCATCACCCGATGCTCGCACAGCCGTCCCGGCCCCGGCCCGGCCACGCCGTGCTGCCGTCCCCTTCCGCGGACCCGGAACCCCTCGAACCCTCGGCGTCACGCGGCCGAAGACCCACACCGCTTCAGTGACGTACCGTCAAATGACGGAAGAGGGCGCGCTGTCGATGCCGGCAGCCATGGCGAGCCGCAACTTGGCCTCGTCCGCGCTGCCGGGCGAGGCGGTCAGGATCACGATCTTCAGATCGGAATCGCCGTCGGTCAGGACATCGCAGTCCACTTCCACGGGCCCGACCCGAGGATGCCCGATCGTCTTGCGGTCCTCGCGGTGCGCGGCCACAGTGCCGCTCGCCCACAGCCGGGCGAATTCCCGATTGCCCTCGGTCAGCACCCGGATCAGCTCCGCCAGACGCGCGTCATGGGGAAAGCGGCCGGTGGCGCGGCGCAGGTCGGACACGATGGCGAGGTCCGAACCTTCCCTGTCCCGCACGGAGACCGGCCACAAGGCGATGCGCGCCTCGCCGGAACCCACCGGGAATCTCTCGCGGGCGAAGTTGCGCAGTTCCGCCGGCGTGTCCGACGGATCGCCGAGCAGCGCGGCCCAGCCGTGATTCCACCAGATCATTCGCCAGTCCGCGGCGAAGACGGCGACCGCGACGTCTCCGAGCCGGTTCAGCACGCGGTGGACGCCCCTCGGGATGCCGTCAGGGATCGGATCGTCATTCGGAGGGGCCAGCCCGGCCATGCGGTAGAGGTGATCACGTTCCGTGGTGGACAGTTGCAGGGCGCTGGCGAGGGAGGCGACCACCTGCACCGAGGGGGCCGTGGCCCGCCCCTGCTCCAGGCGCACCAGGTAATCGACCGACATGCCGGCGCGTTCGGCCAGTTCCTCGCGGCGGAGCCCCGCCGCACGGCGCGTGCGGCCCGGCGGCGGTGCCGGAACGGCCGACGGGGACAGCCGGTCCCGCCAGGCGCGGATCGTCGTGCCCAGCCCAGCCCCGTCCTTCGCCGCCATGTCATCCATCCTGCCTCAACCCATCCCGTCGGTGGTACTGGCATTCCTACGGGCAGAACGTCCCTGGCCGGGCACCTGTGCGTCGGCGACGATCAACTCATGACCACCACGTTCATCACCGGAGCCAACAAAGGGCTCGGCCACGAAACCGCCCGCCGCCTCATCGCACTCGGCCACACCGTGATCATGGGAGCCCGCGACCCGGAACGGGGCGGTGCGGCCGCCGCCGGGCTGGGCGCCCGATTCGTCCGTATCGATGTCACCGACGACGCTTCCGTCAGCGCCGCGGCAGCCGACGTCGCCGCACACGAGGGCGTGATCGACGTTCTGATCAACAACGCCGGCGTCCACGGTCCGCACGGCGATCCCGGCGAGCTGACCGGCCCGGACGCCCTGGGCGTCTTCGACGTCAACGTCTTCGGCGTGGTCCGGACGACCGCTGCCTTCCTCCCGCTGCTGCGCCGGTCGCCGGACCCGGTCATCGTCAACGTCAGCAGCGGGATGGGGTCGCTCGCCATCACCCACGACACCTCACGAATCGAGTCCTCGGTGGTCGCGCCCCTCTACACCGCCTCGAAGGCGGCCCTCACCATGCTGACGACCCAGTACGCCAAGGGCCTTGAGGGCATTCGCGTCAACGCCGCCGATCCCGGCTACACGGCGACCGATCTCAACGGCCACAGCGGCCCGCAGTCCGTCACCGAAGGCACCGACGCGATCGTCCGCCTCGCGACCGAAGGGCCCGGCGCCGGCTCGGGACGCTTCATCGACCGCGACGGCCCGATCGACTGGTCCTGAACCGCCGCCAGAGCCGTCGGAGCCGTCTCAGCGCGCACGTTCACGTTCGCACTCCGGCGACAGGCAGGCGGAGACGGCTGGGGCTCACCCCACCGAGGAGTAGGCCACGACGCCGCGGAGCAGTCCGTCGACCGCCTTGCGGGCGTTGCGCCGCACCTGGCCGCCCTCCGGGGCCGCGCCGGCGATCTGGCCGAGCACGTCGATGAGTTGCTTGGTCCACCGCACGAAGTCGCCGGCCGGCATGTCCGCGTCGCGCAGCACCGCGTCGAGGCCGTGGCCGGAGGCCCAGCGGTAGGCGGACCAGGCGAAGCCGAGGTCGGGCTCGCGCTGGCCGACGCCCTCGGCCTGGTTGATGCGGTGCTCCTCCTCCAGCGCGTCCAGGCGGCCCCAGATGCGGACCATCTCGCCGAGCGCCTGCTTGGCGTTGCCGGACGGCAGCCGCGGCGGCAGCGCGTCGTCGGCGGACCGCGACTCGTAGACCAGGGCCGAGGCGCAGGCGGCGAGTTCGGCGGGGTCGAGGCCCTCCCACACGCCGTCGCGCAGGCATTCGCTGGCGAGCAGGTCGAGTTCGCCGTAGAGCCGGCCGAGCCTGCGTCCGTCGGGAGTGACCTGGTCGGCCTCCAGGTAGCCGAGGTCGGTGAGCAGGGCGCAAATGCGGTCGAAGGTGCGGGCGATGGTGTTCGTCCGCCCCTCGATGCGCCGCTCCAGCTGCTTGGTGTCGCGCGCGAGCCGCTGGTAGCGCTCGGACCAACGGGCGTGGTCCTCGCGCTCGTCGCAGCCGTGGCAGGGGTGCGCGCGGATGGCGGTGCGCAGCCGGGCGATCTCGGTGTCGTCCGCGGCGGCGGAGCGCTCGCGGCGCGGCCGCTGCGGCGCGATGCCGGCCGTACCGGCCTTGGATCGCATGGCGGACGCGAGGTCGCGGCGGGACTGCGGGCTGCGCGGGTTGAAGGACTTCGGGATCCGCATCCGGTCCAGCGGCTCGACCGGCACCGGGAAGTCCATCTGCGCGAGCCGCTTGACCTGGCGCTCGGCGGTCAGCACCAGCGGGCGCGGACCGTCCTGGTGGAACTGGTCGTGCCGGTTGTGCTGGCCGGGGCTGCGGCCGGCCGGCACGCCGGGGTCCAGAACGAGAGCGAGGCCCGCGAACTTGCCGGACGGGACGTGGATGATGTCGCCGGGCCGCAGCTTCTCCAGCGCCTCGGCGGCGGCCGCCCGCCGCTGGTTGGCCCCGTGGCGGGACAGTTCCGCCTCGCGGTCCTTGAGCTGCCGGCGCAGCGACATGTACTCGTCGAAGTCGCCGAGATGGCAGGTCATGGAGGCCTTGTAGCCCTCGAGACCCTCCTCGTTGCGCTGCACCTGCCGGGAGATGCCCACCACCGAGCGGTCCGCCTGGAACTGCGCGAAGGAGGTCTCCAGCAGCTCCCGAGAGCGGTGCCGCCCGAACTGGCCGACCAGGTTGACCGCCATGTTGTACGAGGGCTTGAAGGACGACCGCAGCGGATACGTGCGCGTGCCGGCCAGGCCCGCCAGGTGCGCCGGGTCGAAGGCGCGCTGCCACAGCACGACGGCGTGGCCCTCGACATCGATGCCGCGGCGGCCGGCCCGCCCGGTGAGCTGGGTGTACTCGCCGGGAGTGACGTCGGCGTGGGTCTCGCCGTTCCACTTGACGAGTTTCTCCATGACGACGGAGCGCGCGGGCATGTTGATGCCCAGCGCCAGCGTCTCGGTGGCGAAGACCGCCTTGACCAGGCCCTTGACGAAGAGTTCCTCGACGACCTCCTTGAAGGTCGGCAGCATGCCCGCGTGGTGCGCGGCGATGCCCCGCTCCAGGCCCTCCAGCCACTCGAAGTAGCCGAGGACGTGCAGGTCCTCGTCGGGGATGGACTTGGTGCGTTCCTCGACGATGGCCCGGACCTTGGCCCGGTTCTCGTCGCTGTTGAGCCGGAGCCCGGCGTACAGGCACTGCTGGACGGCGGATTCGCAGCCGGCCCGGCTGAAGATGAACGTGATCGCGGGCAGCAGCCCCTCGGCGTCCAGCCGTTCGATGACCTCGGCCCGGCTGGGCGTCCAGACCCGGCGCTGCTGGCGCCGGTCCCGCTCGCGGTCGGCCTCGCGCACCTTGCCGGCGCGGCGGTCGCGGCCGTTGAAGGCGCGCTGGTTCTCCATGCGGGCCAGGCGCACCAGGTCCGGGTTGACCGCGCGCTGGGGGGCGGGGCCGGTGGCGCCCTGCCGCTCCTCGAAGAGGTCGTACATCCGGCGGCCCGCCAGCACGTGCTGCCACAGCGGAACGGGGCGGTGCTCGGAGACGATGACCTCGGTGTCGCCGCGCACGGTGTCGAGCCAGTCGCCGAACTCCTCGGCGTTGGAGACGGTCGCGGACAGCGACACCAGCGTCACGGACTGCGGGAGGTGGATGATGACCTCCTCCCACACCGCGCCGCGGAAGCGGTCGGACAGGTAGTGCACCTCGTCCATGACCACGTAGCCGAGGCCGTCGAGCGCCTGGGAGCCCGCGTAGAGCATGTTGCGCAGCACCTCGGTGGTCATGACCACGATGGGTGCGTCGCCGTTGACGCTGTTGTCACCGGTGAGCAGGCCGACGCGCTCGGCGCCGTAGCGCTTGACCATGTCGGTGAACTTCTGGTTCGACAGCGCCTTGATGGGCGTGGTGTAGAAGCACTTGCGGCCCTCGCGCAGGGCCAGGTGGACGGCGAACTCGCCCACGATGGTCTTGCCCGATCCGGTGGGCGCGGCCACCAGCACGCCCTTGCCCTCCTCCAGCGCCCGGCAGGCGTCGATCTGGAAGGGGTCCAGGGCGAAGTCGTACAGCTCGCGGAAGCCCGCGAGTGCGGTGGCCTGCTCGGCGGCCCGGACCTTGGACGCCGCGTAGCGCTCGGCGGGAGACATCTCGTCGTTCATCTTGAAAACGAGACTACCCGGCACCACTGACACCCGACTGATCTTTTACCGTCCGCGCACCCTGCCCGTCTCCACGGGACGACTCACGTCCGGTTTGCGAAGAATCGGCACGCTATTAGCGTGGCAGAGTCGGGACCCCGCCCCGACGAGGGAGAGGACCCCCATGGCCACCCTGGTCTCCGTGAACGTCGGACTGCCCAAGGACGTCGAGTGGCGCGGCCGGATCACGCACACCGGCGTCTGGAAACGGCCCGTCACGGGCCGGCGCACGGTCCGGCGGCTCAATCTGGACGGCGACGGACAGGGGGACCTCGCCGGGCACGGCGGTGAGCAGCGGGCGGTGCTGGTCTACCAGCTCGACTCCTACCGTCACTGGCGGGAGCAGTTGAAGCGGGACGACCTCTCCTACGGCCAGTTCGGCGAGAACTTCACCGTGGACGGACTGCCCGACGACGAGGTGTGCATCGGCGACCGCTACCGCATCGGCACCGCGGAGTTCGAGGTGACCCAGCCCCGGGTGACCTGCTACCGGGTGGGCCTGCGCATGGAGGAGCCGCGGATGGCGGCGCTCCTCGTCTCCCACGCCCGGCCCGGCTTCTACTTCCGCGTGCTGACCGAGGGCGAGGTGGCGGCGGGCGACGAGATCGTCAAGCTCGCCACGGGCCCGGAGGCGATGACGGTCGCGGAGATCGACGCGGTGCTCTATCTGCCGGGCCATGAACGGTCCCAGGTGGAACGCGCCCTGCGCATCCCGGCGCTGAGCCCCGGCTGGCAGGGCTCGATGCGGGCCCTGCTGGCGGAGGAGCGGGAACCGGGCACGACGGGGGGCAACGCGGGACTGACCGCGGGAAGCGTCAGCCCGCCGCCCGCGTGGCCGGGCTTCCGGTCGCTGCGGGTGGCGGCCATCGCCGCGGAGAGCAGCGGCATCTCCTCGGTGACGTTCGCCGCGACCGACGGCCGGCCGCTGCCGCCGGGGCTGCCCGGACAGTTCCTGACCGTACGGATGCGGCCCTGCCCGGACGCGCCGCCGGTGATCCGCAGCTACTCGCTGTCGGGCCGGCCGGGCGCGGCGGCGTACCGGGTCAGCGTGAAGCAGGAGCCGCACGGCGTGGCCAGCACCTATGTGCACGAACACCTGAAGGTGGACGACGTGCTCGAAGTGGCCGCGCCCCGCGGCGCCTTCACCCTGGCCCAGGGGGACGCCCCGGTCCTCCTGGTGTCCGCGGGCGTAGGAGCGACGCCGGTGCTGGCGATGCTGCACGCCCTGGCCGACGCGCACACCGCGCGGCCGGTGTGGTGGGTGCACGGCGCCCGGGACGGCCTCCACCACCCCTTCGCCGCCGAGTCGCGCGACCTGCTGGCCCGGCTGCCCGGCAGCCGGACGTTCGTCGCGTACAGCAGGCCGCGCGCGGAGGACCGCCCCGGGACCGACTACACCGCGGCGGGACGGCTCACGGCGGACGTCCTGCGCGCACTCGCCCCGCCGGCCGACGCGGAGGCCTACATCTGCGGGCCCGACGCCTTCATGACGGACATGAGCGAGGCCCTGAGCGCCTGCGGGCTCGCGCCGGGCAACATCCGCACGGAGGCCTTCGGGTCGCAGTCCGCGATCACTCCGGGCATCGCACAGGGCCCGGCGAAGGCCCCGCACCAGCCCGCGCACCCGCCCGGCCCGGCGGCCGGGCCCACGGTGTCCTTCGCCCGCAGCGGCCTGAACGTGCCCTGGGACCCCGGCTACGGGACGCTGCTGGAGCTCGCCGAGGCCTGCGACGTGCCCACGCGCTGGTCGTGCCGCACGGGTGTCTGCCACACCTGCGAGACCGCGCTGCTGTCGGGCCGCGTCGTCTACGAGCCGGACCCGGTCGACGCGCCCGCCGAGGGCAATGTCCTCATCTGCTGCGCTCAGCCGCCGCAGGACCTGGTCCTGGACCTGTGACGCGGCGCGCCCGCTCTCCGGGCGGGCGCTCACACCCCGGCGAGCAGGCGCGCCGCCCGGGGCACCGCGACCGCGGTCAGCGGCAGCGGCCCCAGGCGCTCGCCGTCCGCGTAGCCCGTGAGGTCCGCGGCGGCGAGCGTCACCTTCGCCGCGCGGTGCACGGTGACGACGGGGTGCGTGGTGTGGGTGCCCCGGAAGACGCGGGGGAAGACGCGCAGCAGGGTGCCACGGGAGCAGGGGCCCACCACGCAGATGTCGAAGACGCCGTCGTCCATCGCGGCGTCCGGGCAGATCCGCATGCCCCCGCCGTACGAGGATCCGTTGCCCACCGCTATGAGCGTCGCCTCGATCTCCCGCTCCGGCCCGTCGTCCAGGGTGACCCGGTACGGGATGGGGCGCAGCGTCGCCAGTTCGGCGAGCATCGCGACGTCGTAGCGCAGCCGCCCGGCCGGGTAACGCATGCGGTTGCCCCGGTCGTTGACGCGGGAGTCGAAGCCGGAGGCCAGGACGGTGCCGAACCAGCGCTCGCCCACCCGCCCGAGGTCGATCTCCCGGGTCCGCCCCTCCTTCAGCGCCCGGGCGATCAGCCGCCCGGCCGCCGCGGGGTCGCCCAGCGGTAGCCCGGCCGCGCGGGCGAAGTCGTTGCCGGTGCCCGCCGGGACCACGCCGATGGGGGTGCCGGTCCCGGCCACCGCGCGCAGCGCCAGGGACACCATGCCGTCGCCCCCGGCGGCGACCAGCGCGCCGGTGCCGCCCTCGACCGCCCTGCGGGCCTTGAGCAGGGCGTCGGCGGCGTCGGCGCCGGTCACCGTGCGGACCGTGTGGCCCGCGTCGCGCAACGCGCGGACGGCCGGCGACGCGGCGTGCGCGCCCCGGCCGCGGCCCGCGGTGGGATTGACGATGAGGGTGATCTCGCTGGTCACGCGCGGACCCTACCGCGCGTCACCGCCCCTGTCAGGTGGCGTCGTCGAAGCCGCGTCCGCCCGGCCGGACGTCGTCGTCCACGGGGGACGCCTGCTCGGGCACCGGAGCCCCGACGGGCTCGGGGGTGAGGTCGAGCGCGGACGCCTCGTCGTCGTCGAGGTCGGCGTCGGGGTTGGCGCGTCGCTTGCGCCTGTCGTTGAGGAGCGAGACGGCGACGGCCAGGAAGTACAGCACCCAGATCGGGCCCGCCAGCGCCATCATCGTCAGCGGGTCGGTACTGGGGGTGGCGACCGCCGCGAAGACGGTGATGCCGATGATCATCGCGCGCCACCAGCCCAGCATCCGCCGTCCGGTGACCACGCCGCCGAAGTTCAGCAGTACCAGCAGCAGCGGCATCTCGAAGGCGAGGCCGAACACGACGACCATGCGCGTGACGAGATCGAGCAGGTCGTCCAGGGGGAGCAGGTTGTCGATGCCCCCGGGGGTGAAGCCGATCAGCACCCGCGCGGTGGTCGGCAGCACCTTGTAGGCGAAGAAGCCGCCGCCGAGGAAGAGCGGGAAGCCCGCGGCGACGAAGGAGAGGGCGTACTTCTTCTCGTGCCGGTGCAGGCCCGGTGCCAGGAACGCCCAGAGCTGGTAGAGCCAGATCGGCGAGGCGAGCACCACACCGGCCATGAGCGAGACCTTCAGCGCCAGGGTGAACGGCGTCAGCAGACCGTTGATGGTGATCCGGGCACAGGTGCCCTCCGTCTGCTTGGCCAGCTCGCTGAACGAGCTGGCGCAGCCGACGGACTCCAGCACCGGCTTGGTGAAGAACTCGATGATCTCGTTGTAGAAGAAGGCGGCGACGACCGTGACGACGATGATCGCGAGCAACGCCTTGGAGAGCCTGTTGCGCAGTTCACGCAGGTGCTCCACGAGGGGCATGCGCCCCTCGGGGTCCCTCTCCTGCTGCTGGCGGGCGGACTTGAGCAACCCACGTCCTCAATTCGGGCGGTCGCCGCCGTCCCGGTCGGCTTCCGCGTGCCTGTGCCGTGCGGTCAGCTCTGGGTGTGCTGGGTCTGCTGCTGCGGGGTCTCGTTCACCGGGCGGGCGCTGGAGACATCGCCGGGCGCCGCCTGGATCGTACGAGGCGCGGCCTGCGGGGCGTCCGCCGGCTGCTCGGCCGGGGCGGCGTCGTCGTTCTTCATCGCCTTCGCCTCGCTCTTGAGGATGCGCATCGACTTGCCGAGGCCGCGCGCCATGTCAGGCAGTCGCTTGGCGCCGAAGAGCAGCAGAATGACGACCAGAATGAGAATGATCTCGGTGGGGCCGAGCCGTCCGAACATTTGCGTCTACCTTCTCACCGAGGCGGCATGGGTACCTGTCTGTGACCTGCGGGCGCGGTACGCCCGTCGATCACTCTGCCAGGGATCGTAACGTGCGGGAGTAAACGTGTGGCAATCACCCGGCATCCGTACAGTTGCGGCCCCCGCCGCGCTCGTGTGGGGCCGCGATCTGCAGCGTACTCCCCGGGGCCGCTGAGAACGAGAGCCCGTCAGGCGGTGGTGCTCGCGGTGGTACTCCTCGGTAATGGGCCGGAGTTCACGGCCGGGAGAACTCGCCGGCCTCCCTGGCCAGTGGATCCGCCGCCCGCTGCAACTCCTCGGCGGCGCGCGTCAGATCGGCGCTGCTGCGCCCCACCTGACGGGCGAGACCGAGCACCTCGGCGTACACGCGGATGCCGAGGACACCGAGGACGAGGATGCCGGCGGTCGCGAGGCCGACGTACAGGTAGAGCCACCACATGGCAGCCGAGCGTAGCGGTTCAGCCGAGGTGGAGGCGCATCGTGCGCACGCCGCCGTCGGTGAGCAGCTCCACTATGCGGTCGCCCGCGGGCTTGCGGACGGAGGTGCCGCAGTCGGGGCAGGTGAAGGAGTAGAAGGTCGTCCGGTGGCTGCCGCCGATGGCGAGCCGCAGGTCACCCGCGGTGAGTTCGAAGCTTCCCCGGCACTCGGTGCAGGAGGCCCGGAAGACCGCCCCGGGGGCCGGATCGCCGTCGCGGGCGGCATCGCCAGCGCCGGAGGTGCCGGATGCGTCCGCCCGGTCCGCCCGGTCCGCCGTGTCCGTCATGACCGCGCCCTCCGTCACTCACCGTAGGCCGCGAGGGCCTGGGTGGCGGCGTCCCGGGCGCTGGTGACCAGGTCGGCCGGGGAGACGATGCGGCCGTCCCGGCCCAGCCGCAGCGCCAGCCGGCGCAGCGAGCCGGGGTCGGGAGTGCGCAGGGTGATCCGCAGGCCCCCGTCGGGCAGTTCCTCGGCGCGGTCGTGGGGGTAGTACTCGGCGACCCAGCGGCCGCCGGGACCGACCTCGGCCACGACCTCCGGGTCGTCGCCCGCCGGCTGCACCAGTCCCTGGGACAGGTCCCGGGGCTCGATGCGCGGCGGGTCGCTCGCCTCGTCCAGCAGCCGGATCTCGGCGACCCGGTCGAGCCGGAAGGTGCGCCGGTCCTCCGACAGGCGGCACCAGCCCTCGAAGTAGGTGTGGCCCACGGCGAACAGCCGGATCGGGTCGACCTCGCGCTCGGTGAGCTCGTCCCGGGCCGGCGAGTAGTAGCGGATCCACAGCCGCCGCCGCTCGGCGATCGCCCGGTCGACGTCGGCGAAGACGCTGCCCTCGGACTCGAAGGTCACCGAGAGACGCGACGAAGCACCGGCGGCCTCTCCCGCCGCGCCCTCGATCTTGGCGGTGGCGCGCAGCAGCGCCTGCCGGTCGCTCTCCCGCAGCCCGGGCAGATTGGCGACGGCCCGGGCGGCCACCAGCAGCGCGGCGGCCTCGTCGGCGGCCAGCCGCAGCGGCTGGGCGACGTCGTCCACGTTGTGCCACCAGATGCGCTCGCCGTCGGTGTCGATGTCGAGCAGGTCACCGCCGCGGAAGCTGGTGCCGCACAGCGGCAGCACGTTGAGGTCGCCGATCAGCTCGGCCTCGGTGACCCCGAACGCGCGGGCCACGTCGCTCACCCGGGCGCCGGGGCGCTCGCGCAGATACGTGACCAGGGACAGCATCCGGCGCGTCTGGTCGATCGCGTTCGCCATCTCGTCCTTCTCCCCCGCTCAGCCCTTGGCGACGGCGCGCAGCCGGTCCACCACGTCGGCCCGCAGCTCGGCGGGCTCCAGCACGACCACGTCCGGGCCGAACTCCACCAGCCAGGCGTCCAGTCCGTGCCCGTACGGGATCTCCAGCTCGTCCCAGTCGGCGTCCACCGGCAGCGTCTCCACCGCCCGCGCCCGCAACGGGTAGCCGGAGTCGCGGCGCAGCCGGATCCGGGCGGTCGCGGTCGCGCCCTCGCCGGCCCAGCTGGCGACGGCGGCCCGCACGTCCACGTGGTCGGGCACCTCGGCGGTGAAGGTACCGCCGCGGGTGCGCACCCGGCCGGTGATCCGCGAGAGCCGGAACACCCGCACGGCACTTCGGTCGCGGTCCCAGCCGGCCAGGTACCAGTGGCCGCGCCAGCACTCCAGCGCCCAGGGCTCGACCTGGCGGGGCTCGGGGCGGACCGCGTTGGCCTTGCGGTAGTCGAAGGCGACCGGGCGGCGGTCGCGGGTGGCGAGCATCAGCGGCTCGAAGGCCGGCTCGGGCGCCGGGATGCGGGGCTCCAGCGCGCTGTGTCCGGAGACGGCCGGGTCGCGCGAGCCGGCGTCGGCATCGGCGGAGTCCGCGTCGGCGTCGTCGAACGGCACACCGGCGGCGCGCAGCTTCTGCAGTGCGCCGCTGGCCGCCTCGGCGAGCCGGGCCTGCTGCCACACCTTGGCGGCCAGGCTCAGCGCGGCGGCCTCCTCGGCGTCCAGGGCGATCTCCGGAAGGCGGTTGCGGTCGCGCCGGGCCAGGTAGCCGATCTCGCCGTCGACGCTCTCCACGGTCTCGATGACCATGCCGAGTTCACGCAGGTCGTCCTTGTCCCGCTCGAACATGCGGTTGAACGCCTCGTCGGAACCGATCTCGTGATAGGCCTCGATGGAGGCGCGCAACTCCCGCTTGCTGACCGGGCGCCGGGTGTTCATCAGGCACAGCGCCAGGTTCATCAGCCGCTCGGCCTTGGCAATGGCCACTCGACGCAACCTTCTTCCTCTTCAGCTCTCGATCGAGACCGTACCGCGACGGCGCCGCCCGGCAAAAGCGAAAGCGGCCTGCTCGCCGGGGGCCCTCGGCGGCGGGGCCGGACACGGCGGAGCCCCCGCCGCACCGGCACTGCCGGCGGCGGGGGCTCCACTGGGCGAGGGACGCCGTACGGTCCGTCAGACCGACAGCAGGTCCACGACGAAGATCAGCGTCTCGCCCGGCTTGATCGCCGGGGTCGGGCTCTGGTTGCCGTAGGCGAGGTGCGCCGGGATCGTCAGCTGGCGACGGCCGCCGACCTTCATGCCCTCCACGCCCTTGTCCCAGCCCTTGATGACGCGGCCGCCACCGAGGGGGAAGGTGAAGGGCGAGTTGCGGTTCCAGCTGGCGTCGAACTCCTCGCCGGTGCTGAAGGCGACGCCCACGTAGTGGACCGTGACGTTCTGTCCGGACTTGGCCTCGGCGCCGTCGCCCTCCCAGATGTCCTTGATCTCCAGGTCGGCCGGGGGCTCGCCGCCCGGGAAGTCGATCTCGGGCTTGTCGATGCTCACGTACGTGCTCCTCTTGGAATGGCGGACAACCTGCACAGTCTTACATCACGGTGAGGATGTCGACCGTGAAGACCAGCGTGGAGTTGGCGGGAATCCCGCTCTGCGCCTTGTTGCCGTAGCCCAGGGCGGGCGGGACCACGAGCAGCACACGGCTGCCGGCCTTCTTGCCCACCAAGCCCTGCTGCCAGCCCTTGATGACCTGCTGGAGCGAGAAGGAGGCGAGCTGGCCGCGGGAGTACGTGGAGTCGAACTCCTTGCCGCCCTCCCACAGGACGCCCTTGTACTGCACGAGCAGGTTGTCGGCGGCCTTCACCGCGGGGCCGGTGCCCTCGATGACGTAGTCGGACACGAGCTTGGTCGGCGCGGCGCCCTTGGGGACGTCGATCGTGGGCGCCTGGCCGTCGGTGTTGGTGCCGACCTTGGGCAGGGCGGCGTCGCCCTGCGGCACGGCCTTGCCCTGGGCGGAGCTCTTGGCGCCGAAGGTGTTCACCACGTCGACGACGAAGACCAGCGTGTCGGTGCCCTTGATACCGGCCTGGGCGTTGCCCTGCGTTCCGTAGCCGAGGACCGGCGGGATGGCCAGCTCGACGCGGTCGCCGACCTTCTTGCCCACCAGGGCCTTGTCCCAGCCGGGGATGACCTGCCCCACGCCGATCGGGAAGACGGCCGGCGCGCCGCGGTCGTAGGAGTTGTCGAAGACCTTGGCGGTGCTCCAGATCTGGCCGAGATAGTTCGCCTGGAGGTAGTCGCCCTTGGCGACCACGGCCCCGTCGCCCTGGATGAGGGTCTTGACCGCCAGGTCACCGCTCGGGTTGCCCGGCCCCTTGGCGACGGTCGGCTTCTCGCCGAACTTCGTGCCGGCGGTGATGCCCGGCAGCGGACCGTCGACGATCTTGACGTCGGCCGCGGGAACGGAACCGGAACCCGATGGGGAGGCGCCGGGCTTGACCTTGTCGGACTTGTCGTCACCGCAGCCCGCGAGCGTGAGCAGGCCGGCCGGCACGGCGAGGAGGAGAGAACGTCGGCGCACAGGGATCCCCATCAGGTCGATCTTGTGTATCTGGCGTGCGCGCCACTCTACGGCGTGCGCGGGGCCCCGTACGAACACCGACGGGGCCCCGCGTCTGCCTTCACGCTCTTGTGCTACATCCCGGCGATCAGCTTCTCCACCCGGTCGTCGACGGACCGGAAGGGGTCCTTGCACAGCACCGTGCGCTGCGCCTGGTCGTTGAGCTTCAGGTGCACCCAGTCGACCGTGAAGTCGCGCCGCTGCTCCTGGGCGCGGCGGATGAAGTCGCCGCGCAACCGGGCCCTGGTGGTCTGCGGGGGCACCGACTTGGCCTCGAAGATCTTGAGGTCGTTGCAGATCCGCTTGGCCTGCCCCCGCTTTTCCAGCAGGTAGTAGAGCCCGCGGCGACGGTGGATGTCGTGGTAGGCGAGGTCTATCTGCGCGATGCGCGGATGCGACATGGTGATGTTGTCGCGGGCCCGGTACCGCTCGATCAGCCGGTACTTCATCACCCAGTCGATCTCGGTGCCGATCCGGTCCAGATCACCGCTGCCGATCGACTCCAGGGCCCGGCCCCACAGTTCGAGGACCTGCTCGATGACCCCGTTGCGGATGCCGCGACGCTCGCAGAAGTCCACCGCCTTGGAGTAATACTCCTCCTGGATCTCCAGTGCGGAGGCCTCCCGGCCGGAGGCGAGGCGCACCTTGCGCTGTCCCGTTATGTCGTGGGAGACCTCGCGGATGGCCCGGATCGGGTTCTCCAGGGTGAGGTCCCGCATGACGGTGCCCGCCTCGATCATGCGCAGGACGAGGTCGGTCGCGCCGACCTTGAGCAGCATGGTCGTCTCGGACATGTTGGAGTCGCCGACGATGACGTGCAGGCGCCGGTAGCGCTCGGCGTCGGCGTGCGGCTCGTCCCGGGTGTTGATGATGGGCCGGGAGCGCGTGGTGGCGGAGCTGACGCCCTCCCAGATGTGCTCGGCGCGCTGGCTGACGCAGAAGACCGCGCCGCGCGGGGTCTGCAGCACCTTGCCGGCGCCGCAGATCAGCTGCCGGGTGACCAGGAAGGGGATGAGGATGTCCGCGAGGCGGGAGAACTCCCCGTGGCGGGCGACGAGATAGTTCTCGTGACAGCCGTAGGAGTTGCCGGCGGAGTCGGTGTTGTTCTTGAAGAGGTAGACATCACCCGCGATGCCCTCCTCGTGCAGGCGCCGTTCGGCGTCCACGAGGAGCCCTTCGAGGATGCGCTCGCCCGCCTTGTCGTGGGTGACCAGTTCTGTCACGTTGTCACACTCGGGAGTGGCGTACTCCGGGTGGGACCCCACGTCGAGGTAGAGGCGGGCGCCGTTGCGGAGGAAGACGTTGCTGCTGCGACCCCATGACACGACACGGCGGAAGAGGTACCGCGCCACCTCGTCCGGGGACAGACGCCGCTGTCCCCGGAACGTGCACGTGACGCCGTACTCGTTCTCCAGCCCGAAAATGCGGCGGTCCATGCTGAGACCTTACGCCTGATGCGTGGACCTCAAACCGTCTTGGGCCGCGGCGATTCGATCTTTTTCTGTCCCGCTTGCCGGGTTTGGCAGCGCCAACGGGCGGCCGCCGGCCAGCAGGACCGCCAGCGCGGCCAGTCCGGCGGCCCCCGCCACCGTGAACGCCGCCACCGCTCCGCCGTACTGGGCGGCGGGCCCGGAGGCGGCGGTGCCGACCGCCGCGCCGACTCCGAACGCGGTGACGATCCATGAGAACGCCTCGGTGACGGTGCCCGCCGGGGCGTGCCGGTCCACCACCACGAACGCACAGGCCAGCGACGGCGCAAGGAACAGTCCGGACAGGGCCGCGAGCGCCGCCATGAGGGCCACGCCGGGCACGAGGGCGAGCGGCAGGTAGCAGACCGCGAGGCCCGCCATCAGCACCCGCAGCCGGCGCTCGGGTATCCCCGGCCACCGCCGGGCGCCGTACACCACGCCGCCCACCAGCGCGCCGAATCCGGTGCCGGACAGCACGTAGCTGGAGACCATGCCGCCGCCGTGGTCGTCGGCGTAGGCGACGGCGGCCACCGCGATGGAACCGAGGGCCAGGCCGACGAAGAAGAAGGAGGCGACCAGGACCGCGATGCCGCGCGAGCGCAACGGCCCCAGCCAGTCCGGGACCCGCGGCTGCGAGCGCCACGCCCGCGAAGGCGGCGAGGCCACCACACTGACCGCCCCCGCCACGCCCACGGCCGCGATCCACAGCAGCGCGGCCGCCTCGGAGAATCCGGCCACCAGCAGGGTCACCAGCAGCGGCCCCACCGCGAACATGACCTCCTGCGCGGCGGCGTCCAGGGCGTAGGCCGCGTGGACGCGGTCGGGCCGCTCGAGCACCCCGGGCCACAGCGCCCGCAGACCGCCCTCCAGCGGCGGGGTGAAGAAGCCTGCGACGAACATGGCCGCGTAGGCCGGCGGCAGCGGGTGGATCCCGGCCAGGGCGAAGACCGTCATCCCGGCGGCCGAGGCCACCGCGGCGGGCAGCATGACGCGGGGCTGCCCCAGACGGTCCACGGCCCGGCCCAGCAGCGGCTGGCCGACCGCGTTGGCGATGCCGTAGACCGCCGACAGCGCGCCGGCGAGGGCGAAGTCGCCGCCCTGCGCCCGGGTGAGCAGCACGATCCCGAGCGCGGCCGTGGCGTTGGGAAGACGGCCGATCAGGGTGCCGGCCAGCAGCCGCATCGCGTGCGGCGCGCGCAGCAGGTCCGCGTAACCCGTCGCCATGGCCGTCCCTTCGCCTAGTTGTACGTATAACGTGCTGGGTCATACGTACCATGGCCGCAGTCCACCGGTCCAGCGGTGAACCGGGCAGAGCAGACGAGAGGAGCTCCCGAAGGTGACCGACACAGCGCGTCCGACCTCCCGGGACGTCGCGCGGGCCGCGGGGGTGTCGCAGGCCACGGTCTCCCTCGTGCTCGGCGGCAAGTGGCGCGGCCGTGTGTCCGAGCGCACCGCCGACACCGTCCGCGCGCAGGCCCGCGAACTCGGCTACCGGCCCAACATCGCCGCGCGCAACCTGCGCCTGGGCCGGACCAGGACCGCCCTCCTGGTGGTCCCCTCGATCACCAACGAGTACTTCGCCCGGATCTACACCGGCGCCGCCCGCGTGGCCGAGGAGAACGGCTTCGGCGTCGTGCTCTACCCGTCCCCCGAGGGCGTCGGGCCGGCCCGGGACCCCTTCGGCTCGGCCCAGGCCGCGCTGGACGGCATCATCGCCTCCTCCATGGCCGCCGACGCGCTCGCCGCCATCGGGGAGGGCGGGCTGCCCCTGGTGATGCTGGACGCCGACCCCGCCGAACCGGGCGCCGCCGCCACCGTCAACCTCGCCATCGCCGACGGGATGCGGCAGGTCGCCCGTCATGTGCTGGCCCTCGGCCACCGCCCGGAGCGGGTCGCCCACCTCGCCGCCGGCATCGACACCTGGACCTTCCGGGTGCGCGCCCAGGCGCTCGCCGAAGTCCTCGGCACCGCCCCCGCCACCGAGCACTCCGCCCTCGACCCCGAGGCCGCCCGGCAGGCCACCGAGCGCCTGCTCGCCCGCCCCGGCGCCCGGCCCACCATGGTGGTCTGCGACGACGACGTCCTCGCCGTCGGCGCCTGCAAGGCGTTGCGGCGCCTGGGGCTGCGGGTCCCCGACGACATCTCGGTGACCGGCTACGACGACTTCGCGCTCGCCACCGCGATCGAGCCGGAACTCACCACGGTCCGCCTGCCCGCCGAGGCGGTCGGCGCCGGCGGCATGACCGCCCTGCTGGACGCCCTGGCGGGCCGCCCGGCCACCGGCGCCGAACTCCCCGTCCACCTGGTCGTCCGCGGCTCCACCGCCCCTCCACGGGACGCGTGACGGCACGCACGCGCACGCCCCGGCCACCACTGGGGCGGCCGGGGCGTGCGCGGACTGCTTCAGACGCGGATACGCGGACTCACACGTCCTCGTCGAGCTCCGGAAGGTCGTCGTCATCGTCGTTCGCGGTGGCCGGCGCGGCCTTGTCCGCCGTGGCGGCCGTACCAGCGGGGCCCTCCTCCTCCAGCAGCCGCGACAGCTGCTGGCCGAGGATGCGCTTGAACTTGCGCTGCTGCGGCCGCGTACGGTCCAGCACCGCCACTTCCAGCTGCTCCGCCGTGAGCTGCCGGTCGCTGCCGTTGTTGTCCCGGCTCAGGGACTCCACCGCCAGCTTCAGCGCCTCCGCGAGGGTCATGCCGTCACGGTGCCGCTGGTCCAGATAGGTGCCGATCTGGTCGGAGTTGCCACCGACCGCCACCGCGCCGTGCTCGTCGACGATCGAGCCGTCGTGCGGCAGCCGGTAGATCTGGTCCTCGGAGGGGTCGGAACCCACCTCCGCGACGATCAGCTCCACCTCGTACGGCTTCTCGCCGACGCTGGAGAAGATGGTGCCCAGGGTCTGGGCGTAGACGTTCGCCAGGCCGCGGGCGGTCACATCGTCACGGTCGTAGGTGTAACCGCGCAGATCGGCGTAGCGCACCCCGCCGATCCGCAGGTTCTCGAACTCGTTGTACTTGCCCACCGCGGCGAAGGCGATGCGGTCGTAGATCTCGCTGACCTTGTGCAGTGCGCGGGACGGGTTCTCGGCGATGAAGACGATGCCGTCGGTGTACTGCAGAACGACGACGCTGCGCCCGCGCGCGATGCCCTTGCGGGCGAACTCGGCGCGGTCGGCCATGGCCTGCTGGGGTGAGACATAGAACGGCGTCGACACCGGCTATCCGTCCCTTTCTGTCGTTTGCGGGTGCATCTGAGGACGTCCGGGCTCAGAGCAACTCGGCGCGCGGGCCGTCGGGCTGCTCCATCCGCCGCTCATGGACGGCGCGGACGATCTCCTGGCTCTCGGACTCGGTGAGCTTGCGGAAGCCGTCCTCGGTGATGACCGTGACGATCGGGTAGATGCGGCGTGCCAGATCGGGACCACCGGTCGCCGAGTCGTCGTCCGCCGCGTCGTAGAGCGCCTGGACGACCAGGGTGGTGGCCTGCTCGCCCGTGAGGTCGGGCTTGTAGAGCTTCTTCAGCGCGCCGCGGGCGAAGACCGAGCCGGAACCGGTGGCGGCGAAGCCGTGCTCCTCGGAGCGGCCGCCCGTCACGTCGTACGAGAAGATCCGGCCCCTCCCGCGGTCGGTGTCGTAACCGGCGAAGAGCGGGACCACGGCCAGGCCCTGCAGCGCCATGCCGAGGTTGCCCCGGATCATGGTCGACAGGCGGTTCGCCTTGCCCTCCAGGGAGAGGACGTCGCCCTCGATCTTCTCGTAGTGCTCCAGCTCGAGCTGGAACAGCTTGACCATCTCCACGGCGAGCCCGGCCGTGCCCGCGATGCCGACCGCCGAGTACTCGTCGGCCGGGAACACCTTCTCGATGTCGCGCTGCGCGATGATGTTGCCCATCGTGGCGCGCCGGTCACCGGCCAGCACCACGCCGCCGGCGAAGGTCGCCGCCACGATCGTGGTGCCGTGCGGCAGCTCGATGGCGCCCTGCAAGGGCGGCAGCGGACGGTTGCCCGGGAGCAGCGCCGGCGAGTGCGCGCCCAGGAAATCGACGAACGACGACGAGCCGGGCGTCAGGAAGGCGGCCGGTAGACGCCCGGTGCTACGAGTGTTGGCTTCCACACGTTTCCTTCCACGTAGTCCACTGCGTGGCGCAGCAGTTCTGGGTGTGGCACTGCTCGCACCCTACCCGTGAGGTGATCGCGATCCACATGCCGCGGGGCAGGAGTTGGGAAACCGGGCACACACACGAACGCCCCCAGGGCGGCCGACGGGAGGGGCGCGGCGTACGCGCCCCTCCCGTGCCGCTCGACGGCGAGCCGGGTGTGTTACTGGCCGCCCTTTTGCACGAACGAACGCACGAAGTCCTCGGCGTTCTCCTCGAGCACGTCATCGATCTCGTCGAGCACGGAGTCCACGTCGTCCGACAGCTTCTCGTGGCGGTCCTTGAGGTCGGAGGTGCCCTGCGCGTCCTGCGCGGTCTCCTCGACCTCCTCGGTCGAACGTGTGGCCTTCTGCTGTCCGCCGCCGGTGTCCTTGGTAGCCATGTGTCCCTCACCCCGCTCGGTTCCATGTCCTACGAGATCAGACCCTACAAGGAGGGTCTGACTTCGGCCCCCGCTATCACCCAACGTCCGGGGGCCACCCCGATGATTCCCGGTTCGGGAGGATTTCAGCCCTGATCAGCCGCCGGACAGGATCCTCACCAGCTCCTCCGCCGTGCGGCAGCGGTCCAGCAGCTCCTTGACGTGGTTGCGCGTGCCGCGCAGCGGCTCCAGGGTGGGCACCCGCTGCAGGGAGTCACGGCCCGGCAGGTCGAAGATCACCGAGTCCCAGGAGGCCGCGGCGACGTCGTCCGCGTACTGTTCGAGGCAGCGTCCGCGGAAGTAGGCCCGGGTGTCCTCCGGGGGCTTGCCCACGGCCCGGTCGACCTCTTCGTCGGTGAGCAGCCGCTGGACGCGCCCACGGGCGGCCAGGCGGTTGTACAGCCCCTTCTCGGGGCGCACGTCGGCGTACTGCAGGTCGACCAGGTGCAGGCGCGCCGCGTCCCACTCGAGGCCGTCCCGGCGCCGGTAGCCCTCCAGCAGCTCCCGCTTGGCGACCCAGTCCAGCTCGCGGGACAGGCTCATCGGGTCGCTCTCGAGCCGGTTGAGCACGTCCTCCCACCGTCCGAGGACGTCCTTGGTCTGCTCGTCGGCGTCCGTGCCGAAGCGGTCCTCGACGTACTTGCGGGCGAGCTCGCAGTACTCCATCTGGAGCTGCACCGCGGTGAGGGTGCGGCCGCTGCGCAGCGTGACCAGCCGGTGCAGCGTGGGGTCGTGGCTGACCTGGTGCAGGGTGCGGACCGGCTGGTCGACGGCGAGGTCGACGTTGATGAAGCCGTCCTCGATCATCGACAGCACCAGGGCGGTGGTGCCGAGCTTGAGGTAGGTCGAGAGCTCCGCGAGGTTGGCGTCGCCGATGATCACATGGAGCCGGCGGTACTTCTCGGCGTCGGCGTGCGGCTCGTCGCGGGTGTTGATGATCGGACGCTTGAGGGTGGTCTCCAGCCCGACCTCGACCTCGAAGTAGTCGGCGCGCTGGCTGATCTGGAAGCCGTGGTCATGGCCGTCCTGGCCGATGCCGACCCGTCCGGCGCCGGTGACGACCTGGCGGGAGACGAAGAAGGGCGTCAGGTGGCGCACGATGTCCGAGAAGGGGGTCTCCCGCTTCATCAGGTAGTTCTCGTGCGTGCCGTAGGACGCGCCCTTGTTGTCGGTGTTGTTCTTGTACAGATGGATGGGCTGGGCGCCGGGGAGCTGGGCGGCCCGCTCGGCGGCCTCGGCCATGATGCGCTCGCCGGCCTTGTCCCACAGCACGGCGTCGCGGGGGTTGGTGACCTCCGGCGAGCTGTACTCCGGGTGGGCGTGGTCGACGTAGAGCCGGGCACCGTTGGTGAGGATCACATTGGCCAGGCCGATGTCCTCGTCGGTGAGCTGGCTGGAGTCCGCGGCCTCTCGGGCGAGGTCGAAGCCGCGGGCGTCCCGCAGTGGATTCTCCTCCTCGAAGTCCCAGCGGGCGCGGCGCGCCCGGTGCATCGCCGCCGCGTAGGCGTTGACGACCTGGGACGAGGTGAGCATGGCATTGGCGTTCGGGTGGCCCGGGACGGAGATCCCGTACTCCGTCTCGATGCCCATTACTCGCCGTACGGTCATGCGGCCCTCCTTGCCCGGCTCCGGGCCGTGCCGGCCCGGTCGCTCAAGTACCGCCCCGCACATGGCCCTCGGGCGGTACCGATGAGCCTAGAACGCGATGACGGTGGTGGGGAGATCATTACGCGCTTTCTTGGGTTATGCCGGGGTGAAACAGTCCGGCTGCGGGTGCCCCTGCGTGGGCACCCGCAGCCGGAGGGTGGTCGCGTTACAGGTACTGACCCGTATTGGCGACGGTGTCGATCGAGCGACCGGTGTCGGCGCCCTGCTTCCCGGTGACGAGCGTGCGGATGAAGACGATCCGCTCGCCCTTCTTTCCGGAGATGCGGGCCCAGTCGTCCGGGTTGGTGGTGTTCGGCAGGTCCTCGTTCTCCTTGAACTCGTCCACGCAGGCGGCGAGCAGGTGGGAGACGCGCAGACCCCGCTGGTTGTGGTCGAGGAAGGCCTTGATCGCCATCTTCTTGGCCCGGTCCACGATGTTCTGGATCATCGCGCCGGAGTTGAAGTCCTTGAAGTACAGGACCTCCTTGTCACCGTTGGCGTAGGTGACCTCCAGGAAGCGGTTCTCCTCGGACTCCGAGTACATCCGCTCGACGACCGACTGGATCATGGCGTCGACGGTGGCCTCGGCGGACTCGCCGTGCTCGGACAGGTCCTCCCCGTGCAGCGGCAGGGTCGCGACCAGGTACTTGGAGAAGATGTCCTTGGCCGCCTCGGCGTCCGGCCGCTCGATCTTGATCTTCACGTCCAGGCGGCCGGGCCGCAGGATCGCGGGGTCGATCATGTCCTCGCGGTTGGAGGCGCCGATGACGATGACGTTCTCCAGTCCCTCGACACCGTCGATCTCGGCGAGCAGCTGCGGGACGATGGTGTTCTCCACGTCCGAGCTGACGCCGGACCCACGGGTCCGGAACAGCGATTCCATCTCGTCGAAGAAGACGATGACGGGGGTGCCCTCGCTCGCCTTCTCCCTCGCACGCTGGAAGACCAGGCGGATCTGCCGCTCGGTCTCGCCGACGTACTTGTTCAGCAGCTCGGGACCCTTGATGTTCAGGAAGTAGCTCTTGCCCTGGGGCTGCCCGGTGACCTCGGCGACCTTCTTGGCAAGGGAGTTGGCGACCGCCTTGGCGATCAGCGTCTTTCCGCAGCCGGGGGGGCCGTAGAGGAGCACGCCCTTCGGCGGGCGGAGCTCGTACTCCTTGAACAGCTCGGCGTGCAGATAGGGCAGTTCGACTGCGTCGCGGATCTGCTCGATCTGGTTCCGCAGGCCGCCGATCTGGCGGTAGTCGATGTCGGGCACTTCTTCGAGGACGAGCTCTTCGACCTCGCTCTTGGGCACCCGCTCGTAGACGTATCCCGAGCGCGGTTCGAGCAGCAGCGCGTCGCCGGCGCGGAGGGCGCCGTCCAGCAGCGGCTCGGCGAGCCGCACCACCCGCTCCTCGTCCGTGTGCCCGATGACCAGGGCTCGCTCGCCGTCCTCAAGGATCTCCTTGAGGGTGACGATGTCTCCGATGCGCTCGAACTCCATGGCCTCGACCACGTTGAGCGCCTCGTTGAGCATGAGTTCCTGGCCGCGCCGGAGGTCGTCCAGCTCGACCGACGGACTGACGTTCACCCGCAGCTTGCGGCCGCCGGTGAAGATGTCCGCCGTTCCGTCGTCGTTCGCCTGCAGGAACACGCCGAATCCGGCGGGGGGCTGTGCCAGCCGGTCCACCTCTTCCTTGAGGGCCACGATCTGGTCGCGGGCCTCGCGGAGGGTGTTGGCCAGCCGCTCGTTCTGAGCGGAGACACCCGCAAGATTGGTCTGCAGCTCGACGATCCGCTCCTCGAGAATCCTCGTGTGCCGCGGAGAGTCGGCGAGCTTACGTCGCAGGACGGCGATCTCCTGCTCAAGAAAGGCGACCTGGCTCATGGGGTCTTCCGATCCACGAGCGGGTCGGCCGCCACGGTTGATGTCGTCGTCGTGGGCCGCCACGGTCCTCACCTCCTCCAAGGGGAGCTGGACGCTTCCAGACCCTACCTGGGCCAGTAGGGGTTGAAACCCCTAGATCACAAAGACGTCCCGAGTGTGTCCGATCTTCACCCTTGCGCACGTCCTCGTGCCAGGGAGATACCCAGCCATCACCATCCGAAAGCGGCCGGTTGTATCGTCGGTTCGGTCAACGCCCGTCAGGGGCGGTCCCTTCCCGAACGATGAACGGCAGGCGAGATACACGTGAGCGACGAAGTCGCCGAGGCGCTTGAGGTCTGGATCGATCAGGACCTGTGCACCGGAGACGGCATCTGTGTGCAGTACGCGCCTGAGGTCTTCGAGCTGGACATCGACGGGCTCGCCTACGTGAAGGGTGACGACGACGAGCTGCGTCAGGCCCCCGGGGCGTCCGTCCCGGTACCCCTGCCGTTGCTGACCGATGTGGTGGATTCGGCCAGGGAATGTCCTGGCGAATGTATTCATGTACGTCGGGTTTCGGACAGTGTAGAACTGTACGGACCCGCCGCGGAGTGATCTTTCACACGCTGTTCGCGAGCGGTCCCGGGATCTCGTAGTAGGTTCCGGACCGCCACTCCCAGCTGTAGTCCCGCATCTGGTCGGGGCAGCAACGCGGGATGTCGTCCGAGGAGTAGCCGAGGACGGTGGCGCGAACCTTTCGGTCCTCGATCCGCAGGCCCTTGAAGGACCGCTGCTCCTTGGGGTCGACCAGAGTGTCCACGATCCGCGGCGCGGCGCCCGGTGTGGCGCCCGCCGAGAGCACGTACAGACCGCTCGGCGGCGTTCCCGTCTCCGAGTGGCAGCGCGCGACCGCGACCGTCTCCGGGCGCCCGTCCCCGTCCAGGTCGCCGGAGGCCCGGTCGACCACGTCCACCGGCGCGCCCGCGCAGTTCATCGTGTAGTGGGCGGCCTTCGGGTCCGGCGGGGGCACGGCGGGGACGGCGGCCTTCACACCGGCGGCCGGCCGTCTCGCGGTGGAAGCCCCGGCGGGCTGCACCAGTGCGGCGCTGCCTATGACGGCGGCGATGACCGCGGCCGTGGTGATCCAGTGCACCGAACGGGCCCGGGTGTGCGGAAGGGCCGGCCCTGCGAGTGGCTGCACGCGCCTGTCTCCTGTGGAGTTGGTCGAGCGGGGTGGCCAGCATGCTGCCACAGCGCAGGGGCAGCCGGTACGACCGGGTCCCGTGTGTCGCAGATCTTTTATCGGTACGTCATATGACGTATGTGGCAGGAGACACGGAGGGGGACACAAAAACGCCGCCGCCGGAATCCCGGCGGCGGCGCTGACGACAGCGGGCGGTTACTCCGTCGTCTCGGCAGCCTCTGCTGCCTCATCGGTGTCACGGGGCCCACTGGGCTCAGTCGCCCCGGCGGCCTTGGCGGTCCTGCCCGAGGTCCGGCCGGCGCCCGGACCGGTGTAGTCCTCGCCGTACGCGCCGGGCGCGGGGCGCCTGCGCCGGAGCGGGGGCTCCACTCCGTCCGCCAGCCGACGGGCGGTCAGCAGGAACCCGGTGTGCCCGATCATCCGGTGGTCCGGACGCACCGCCAGTCCCTCGACGTGCCAGGTACGCACCATCGTCTCCCACGCCGACGGCTCGTTGAACGTGCCGTGCTCGCGGATCGCCTCGACGGTCCGGGCGAGCTGCGTGGTCGTCGCCACGTAGGCGCACAGGATCCCGCCGGGCACCAGGGCCTTGGAGACGGCCTCCAGGCACTCCCAGGGCGCGAGCATGTCCAGGATGACGCGGTCGACGTCGACGTCGCTCAGGTTGTCCTGGAGATCGCCGACGGTGAGCTGCCACGCGGGGTGCGGACCGCCGAAGTAGCGCTCCACGTTCTGCGTCGCGATCTCGGCGAAGTCGGCGCGGCGCTCGTACGAGTGCAGCATGCCCTCGTCACCGATCGCCCGCAGCAGGAACATGCTGAGCGAGCCCGAGCCCACGCCGGCCTCCACGACGCGCGCGCCGCTGAAGATGTCGGCCATGGACAGGATCTGCCCCGCGTCCTTGGGGTAGACCACGGCGGCGCCGCGGGGCATGGACAGGACATAGTCGGGGAGCAGGGGGCGCAGCGCGAGATAGGCGACGTTTCCCGTGGTTCGGACCACACTGCCCTCGGGGGCGCCGATCAGCTCGTCATGCGGGAACGACCCCTTGTGGGTGTGGAAGTTCTTCCCGGCTTCGAGCGTGAACGTGTAGTGGCGTCCCTTGGGATCGGTGAGCTGGACCTGGTCCCCGACCTTGAAGGGCCCGCGACGGCGGGCGGCACCGGTCGGTTCGGACATGGCCCCACCCTACCGGTCTTTTTTTAGGGCTCGGTTCGCCTCCGGGGCGCCCTCTGCACCTGTCGACGGTCGACCATGCTCGACTCCTCGTTCCTCGGAGCCTCCGCGTGCTCTCCCTTTCGACAGGCGCGCGCCCCTTCGGCTCACTCGCCAGGCAGCAGGTGCATGTGGGGCCGGCCCCGAACCGTCTGTGGCCGCCTTGGCGAGTGAGCCGAAGGGGCGCGGTGGCTGTCGAAAAGGAGAACACGCGGAGGTCGCGAGGGACGAGCGACCGAGCATGATCGACTGTCGACAGCCACTCAGAGCGCCCCGGAGGCGAACCGAGCCCCTAAACAGAGGGCCGGGCCATGGCGGCGAGGAAGGCTTTTTCGACGTCTGCTGTGGACAGCACGCCGTAGATCTCGCCGGAGTTCTCCACCACCAGGTACTCCGTGGCCGGTGTCGCCCGCAGTGTGTCCAGCAGGTCCTCTCCCGCGAGTTCAGCGGAAACCTTCATGCCCGGCTTGATGTCCTGCGCGAGGCCGGCGACGGCGACCCAGGGGCGCCGGTGCTCGGGCACGCCGACGATCGCGGCCTCGCGGACGACGGCGGTGGGGGTGCCGTGGCCGTCGACGACGACCAGGGCGCGGGCCCCGGCCTCGTTGGCGCGCCGGAGGGCTTCGGAGAGCGGGGTGTCGGAGGCGACGGGCAGGGCGCGCCGGGTGAGGGTGCGCGCCTGGAGCTCGGGGAGGTGCTCGCGCAGCCGGGCCATGCGCAGGGCGTTGCCGGCGCCGGTCCAGATGATCGCGGCCAGGATGGCGGCGAGCAGCGCGTCGGTGAGGGAGTCGAAGCCGGTGGCGTCGCCGGTGCCGTCGCTGAGGCCGCCCGCGTACGACAGCAGGGGCAGGCCGACCAGGACCGCGATGGCGAGGAAGCGCCCGATCCAGGCGGCGGCGACGGTGCCGGTCATGGGCTTGCCGGTGATCTTCCAGACCACCGCGCGCAGCATGCGTCCGCCGTCCAGCGGGAGCCCCGGCAGCAGGTTGAACGCCGCGACGAGGAGGTTGCTGATCATCAGCCCGGCGAGCAGCACGCCCGGCACGGTGCCCGGGTCCACGCCCTGCATGCCGAGGTAGAACACCCCGGCCAGGACGAGCGAGAGCAGCGGCCCGACGCCGGCGAGGACAAACTCCCGACCCGGGGTGTCGGACTCCTTCTCGATCTCGGAGACGCCGCCGAAGAACTGCAGCTGGATGCGGCGCACCGGCAGCCCGAAGCGGAGCGCCGCGACGGTGTGGGCGAGTTCGTGCACCAGGACGGAGGCGTAGAAGGCGACCGCGAAGAAGAGCGAGACGAGGTAGCGCAAGGCGCCGAGTTCGGGCAGGACGCGGTCGAGTTGACCGCCGAAGACCCAGGTGATCAGGGCCGCGACCAGGAACCAGCTGGGGGCGACGTACACGGGCACGCCGAAGATGCGACCCATGAGGATCCCGCCGCCGGGGCCGGCCGGGCGTTTGCCGGTGCCGTCGTCGGCTCCGGGAGTCTGCTCGCCGCCCTCGGGCGACTGCTGGCTCTCGCTCACTGGTTCCCCTCGTTTTGCTGTCGGTCCGACGTCGATGGTATTGCCCGGCTGCCCGGAGCCGACACCGGCTGTCGGTGCGACCCCATAGGGTCCTGCCATGGGCACCAGCATCGAACCCGTTCCCCCGACGCCGCGGAGGCCGCCGGCCGCTCCTTCGTCACTGTCGCCGTCGCGCGCCGCCGACTTCATGCGGTGTCCCCTGCTGTACCGGCTGCGCGTGATCGACAAGCTGCCGGAGAAGCCGAGCCCGGCCGCCGCGCGGGGCACGGTCGTGCACGCGGTGCTGGAGCGGCTCTTCGACTCGCCGGCCACCGAGCGGACGGCGGAGCGGGCGCGGGCGATGGTGCCGGGGCAGTGGCAGCGGTTGCTCGGGGAGCGTCCCGAACTGTCGGAGCTGTTCTCCGCCGAGGAGGGGCAGGAACTGGCGGAGTGGCTGGAGGGGGCGGCCGGGCTGGTGGAGCGGTGGTTCTCGCTGGAGGACCCGACACGGCTGGAGCCCGCCGAGCGCGAGCTGTACGTGGAGACCGAGCTCGAGTCGGGACTGACGCTGCGCGGCTACATCGACCGTCTCGACGTGGCCCCGGCCTCCGGCGACCTGCGCGTGGTGGACTACAAGACCGGCAAGGCCCCGCGCCCGGAGTACGCGGACGAGGCCCTGTTCCAGATGAAGTTCTACGCGCTGGTGCTGTGGCGGCTGCGCGGAATGGTGCCGCGCCGGCTGCAGCTGGTCTACCTCGGCAGCGGTGAGGTGCTGACGTACGACCCGTCGGAGGAGGACCTGCTGGCGGTGGGGCGCAAGCTGGAGGCGCTGTGGCAGGCGATCCGGCAGGCGACGGAGTCCGGCGACTGGCGGCCGCGTCCGAGCCGGCTGTGCGACTGGTGCGACCACCAGGCGATCTGCCCGTCGTTCGGCGGCACTCCCCCGCCGTACCCGCTGGCGGTGGTGGGGAAGAATGGGGATTCCTGAGCTGAGGAGATCACGTGGCCATTCGCGTACTGCTGGTCGACGACCAGCCGCTGCTGCGCACCGGTTTCCGGATGATCCTGGAGGCGGAGCCGGAACTCGCGGTGGTGGGTGAGGCGGGGGACGGCCAGCAGGCTCTGGAGCAGGTGCGGGCTCTGCAGCCGGACGTCGTGCTGATGGACATCCGCATGCCGCGGATGGACGGGGTGGAGGCCACCCGGCAGATCACCGGCCCCGGCCGGGACGGCCCGGCGAAGGTACTGGTGCTGACCACCTTCGACCTGGACGAGTACGTGGTCGAGGCGCTGCGCGCGGGCGCCAGCGGCTTCCTGCTGAAGGACGCCCCGGCGCACGAACTGGTGCAGGCGATCCGGGTGGTCGCGGCGGGCGAGGCGATGCTCGCGCCGAGCATCACCCGGCGGCTGCTGGACAAGTACGCGGGCCGGCTGCCGTCGGGTGAGGAGCCGGTACCGCAGGCGCTGCACACCCTGACCGACCGTGAGGTCGAGGTGCTGAAGCTGGTCGCGCGGGGGTTGTCGAACGCCGAGATCGCGGCGGAGCTGTTCGTGAGCGAGACGACCGTCAAGACCCACGTGGGTCACGTGCTGACGAAGCTGGCGCTGCGCGACCGGGTGCAGGCGGCGGTGTACGCCTACGAGAGCGGCCTGGTGCGCCCCGGGGCTCAGTAGCGCGGCTGTTCATGCGTACGGCCCCGGGCGGGAACGCCCGGGGCCGTACGCATGAGGTGCGGGCTCAGCCCGTCACGCCTCGTCCGAGCTCCCAGAACTGGGCGGTGGAGGAGGTGTTGAGCAGCCACTCGGCGCCGGTGACGTTGTCGCGCGTGGTGATGTACTGCTTGTCCTGGTACAGCGGGATCATCGGCAGGTCCTTCGCGAGGATGTCCTGCATCTTCACGAAGTCCTTGTCCGTCGTCCCGCGGTCGGCGGACTGACGGGTGCTGGGCAGCAGCGTGTTCTTGATGTCGCCGCCGGGGTAGTTCAGGTTGAGGAAGCCTTCGGCGAAGAACGGCGCGATGAAGGTGTCGCCGTCCGGGAAGTCGGGGAGCCAGCTCAGCGAGTACATCGCCCACTGGCCCTTGACCGCGCCGGGGAGGAAGGTCTTCCACGGCGTGCCCTTGATGGTCACGTCGAACAGGTGGCTGTCGTTGAGCTGCTTCTGCAGGTTCAACGCCTCCTGCTTGTTCGGGGTGGCGGGCCGGTCGGTCGTGTACGAGAACGTCAGCTTGACCGGCGTGGTGATGCCGGCGGCGGACAGGGTCCCGGCGGCCTTGTCGCGGCTGGGCTCCCCGTAGGTGTTGAAGTACGAGTTGCTGTGGCCGGTGACACCGGTGGGCACGGCGCCGAACAGCGGGGTGGCGGTGCGCTGGAGCACGTCACGCGTGAGCGCGTCGCGGTCGACGAGCTGGGCGATGGCCTCGCGGACGGCCTTCTGCTTCACCGACGGGTCGTTGAGGTTGAAGAACATGTACCGCACGGAGTTGCCGGGGGCTTCCGTCAGCTTGACGCCCGGGTACTTGTTCTGCCCGAACTCGGTGATCTGCTCGGAGTTGAAGGTGCGGTTCACCACGTCGATCTTGCCGTCGACGAGCGCCTGCTTCATCTCGTCCGAGGTCTTGAAGAAGTGGACTTCGATCTTGCTGTTGTTGAGCTTGCCGACTATGCCCTTGTAGCTGGGGTTGGCGCTGAGGACGGCCTTGTCGTCGTCCCACGAGTCCAGCTTGTAGGGGCCGGAGCCGGCCATCTGGAAGCCGTCGAGCGGCTTGTCGGCCGGGTACACCTCACTGTCGACGATGGCCGCGGCCGGGGTCGCCAGCTTGTAAGGGAAGGTGGCGTCGGAGGCCTTGAGGTCGAAGACGACCGTCTTGTCGTCCGGGGTCTCGACGCTCTTGATGTTCGACAGGAGGCTGACCGGGCCGTAGTCGCTCTTGATCTTGATCACGCGGTCGATGGAGAACTTGACGTCCTCGGCGGTCAGCGCGTGCCCGTTGGAGAACGTCAGGCCGTCACGCAGGGTGCAGCGGTAGGTCTCGGACTTGGTGTCGGAGAACCCGCAGGACTTGGCCGCGTCCGGGGACGGGGTCGTCGCGCTGCGCTCGTAACCCAGCAGCATCTGGAAGGTGTTCTGGAAGAAGGTGTACGTGCCGCCGTCGTACGAGGTGGCCGGGTCCACGGGAGAGGGCAGTTCCTTGGACACCGCGATGTGGTCGGTGGTGCCGACGACGATCGTGTCGCCGCCGCCGCTTCCCGCGCTCGAATCACCGCATCCGGCGAGTACGGGCGCGGCGAGGCCCATCACGGCCGGGAGCACCAGCAGCTTGCGATTCATCCTCGTTGTTCTCCCTCTTCCGGCCCTCGGCCGCGCAGTCTTGAGCGGGGCGACGATACCCAAAATTGCCGGTGCCCGGCATTCCGGCCGACCGCCCTCTGACACGAAGAAGTTGAGCCCGCGTCACAGGCGGATAACAGGGAGTGGTGCACCGATATCCGGACAGCGGAACGAACAGCCCTCCGCGCCCCAATACGGACACAACAGCACTACAAGCACCATCAATTGACGAGCCGAAGCACGTCCGGTCGGCACTGTCGACATCCGCCGACGTGAAAAGTATCACGCGGAACGCGGGCCGCCGGTAAAGAATTCGGCACCCGCGAAACGTCACGGAAAATGAGCGGACGGACGCCCAGAGTTTCCACTCAATTTATGGCGACGCTCAGTGAACGGCCGTAATCAGAGAGCGCAGAAAAGGCACGTCGACGGCTTCGAGCGACGCCACGACAGCCCGCCCCGGCCCGGGCTCGATCGGGGCCACGGAGGGCACCGCCACCACCTGGCAGCCGGCCGCCTCCGCGGCGCGGACCCCGGTCGGAGTGTCCTCCACGACCACGCAGCGCGCGGGGTCGGCCCCGAGGCGCGCGGCGGCGTGCAGATAGGACTCGGGGTGCGGCTTGCCCTGGACCACCTCGTCCCCGGCGACGGAGAAGGCGAAGTGCTCCGGGCCGATGGAGAGCATGACGGCGTCGATGATGCGGCGGTGGGAGGCCGAGACCAGGGCGGCGGGCACACCGTGCGCGGCGAGTTCGGTGAGGAGGCGCTGCGCGCCCGGCATGAGCGGCACTCCCCGGCCGATGAGCTCGACGAAACGCAGGTTGATCAGCGCGGACAGCTCGGCGAGGGTGGCGTCCGTCCCGGTGACCGAGATCAGGTGTCCCAGACTGCGGGCCATGGGGCCGCCCACGACCACCTCGCGGTGGGTGTCGTCCAGGACGTGGCCGAGCTGTGCGAAGACCTCGACCTCCGCGTTCCACCAGAAGCCTTCGGTGTCGACCAGCGTGCCGTCCATGTCCAGGAGGACGGCCTGCAGGCCCGCGTCCCGGGCCGGCCGGGTCTCGGTGACGGGAATACCGCTGGTCATGCGCCCCACATCCTTCGGTGGCCAGGGGGCACAAAGGCCGGTCGCCTCGCGCCCAGGGTGGTGGGGGCGTGGGACCGGCCAGGTGCCGTTCGGATCGTCCAGTGTACGACGTATGACCCGTTACCGCGCGTTGAAGTACTTCGCCTCCGGATGGTGGATGACGATGGCGTCGGTGGACTGCTCCGGGTGGAGCTGGAACTCCTCCGACAGCCGCACCCCGATCCGCTCGGGCTCCAGCAGCTGCGCGATCTTGGCCCGGTCCTCCAGGTCGGGGCAGGCCCCGTAGCCGAGGGAGAAGCGGGCGCCGCGGTACTTCAGCGCGAACATGTCCTCCATGGCGCCCGGGTCCTCCCCGGAGAAGCCCAGCTCGGCACGGACCCGGGCGTGCCAGTACTCCGCGAGCGCCTCGGCGAGCTGGACGGACAGTCCGTGCAGCTCCAGGTAGTCGCGGTAGGCGTCGGCGGCGAAGAGCTTGTTGGCGGCCTCCGAGACCCGGTTGCCGACCGTGACCACCTGCAGGCCGACCACGTCGGTCTCGCCGGACTCCTCCGGGCGGAAGAAGTCGGCCAGGCACAGCCGGCGGCCGCGGCGCTGCCGCGGGAAGGTGAAGCGGGTGCGCTCCGCGCCGTCCTCGCCGAGGATGATCAGGTCGTCGCCCTTGGAGACGCAGCGGAAGTAGCCGTAGACGACGGCCGCCTCCAGCAGGCCCTCGCTCTGCATGCGGTCCAGCAGGCCGCGCAGCCGCGGCCGGCCCTCGGTCTCCACCAGCTCCTCGTAGTCCGGACCGCCGGTCCTGGACTGCTTCAGGCCCCACTGTCCCTTGAACAGCGCGCCTTCGTCGAGCCAGGACGCGTAGTCCTTGAGCGGGATGCCCTTGACGATCCGTGAGCCCCAGAACGGCGGGGTGGGGACGGGGTTGTCGGTGGCCACGTCCGAGCGGATCTGGCCGCGGTTCTCCTCGGCCTCCTGGGCCGCCGCATCGCCTGCCTGCCCCTCCCGGCGGGCCACGCGGCGCTGCCGGAGCTCGGGGAGCGTGGCGCCGGGGACGCCGCGCTTGACCGCGATGAGCGCGTCCATCAGCCGCAGGCCCTCGAAGGCGTCGCGGGCGTAGCGGACTTCGCCCTCGTAGATCTCGTGGAGGTCCTGCTCGACGTACGCGCGGGTGAGGGCGGCGCCGCCGAGGATCACCGGGAACCGGGCGGCCAGGCCGCGCTGGTTGAGCTCCTCCAGGTTCTCCTTCATGATCACCGTGGACTTCACCAGCAGGCCCGACATGCCGATGACGTCGGCCGCGTGCTCCTGGGCGGCGTCGAGGATCGCCGAGACCGGCTGCTTGATGCCCAGGTTGACGACGTTGTAGCCGTTGTTGGACAGGATGATGTCCACGAGGTTCTTGCCGATGTCGTGCACGTCGCCGCGGACGGTGGCCAGCACGATGGTGCCCTTGCCGGAGGCGTCGGACTTCTCCATGTGCGGTTCGAGGTGGGCGACCGCGGTCTTCATCACCTCGGCGGACTGCAGGACGAAGGGCAGCTGCATCTGGCCGGAGCCGAAGAGCTCGCCGACGACCTTCATGCCCTCCAGGAGGGTCTCATTGACGATGTCGAGAGCCGGACGCGCCTTCAGGGCCTCGTCGAGATCGGCCTCCAGGCCGTTCTTCTCGCCGTCGATGATGCGCCGTTGCAGCCGCTCGTCCAGCGGCAGCGCGGCGAGTTCCTCGGCGCGGCCTGCCCTGACGGACTTGGTGTCGACGCCCTCGAACAGCTCCAGGAAGCGCTGCAGCGGGTCGTAGCCCTCCCGCCGGCGGTCGTGGACGAGGTCGAGGGCGACCTCGCGCTGCTCCTCCGGGATGCGGGCGATGGGCACGATCTTGGAGGCGTGCACGATCGCCGAGTCGAGGCCTGCCTCCACGCACTCGTGCAGGAAGACCGAGTTGAGCACCATGCGGGCGGCCGGGTTGAGGCCGAAGGAGATGTTGGACAGGCCGAGGGTGGTCTGCACGGCCGGGTGGCGGCGCTTGAGCTCGCGGATCGCCTCGATGGTGGCGATGCCGTCCCCGCGGGACTCCTCCTGGCCGGTCGCGATGGTGAACGTCAGGCAGTCGACGATGATGTCGCTCTCGGCGATGCCCCAGTTGCCGGTCAGGTCCGCGATGAGGCGCTCGGCGACCGCCACCTTGGCCTCGGGCGTGCGGGCCTGCCCCTCCTCGTCGATGGTGAGGGCGATCAGGGCGGCGCCGTGCTCCACGGCGAGCCGGGTGGTGCGGGCGAAGCGGGAGTCGGGGCCGTCGCCGTCCTCGTAGTTGACCGAGTTGATCACGGCGCGTCCGCCGAGCCTCTCCAGGCCCGCGCGGAGCACCTCGGGCTCGGTGGAGTCCAGCACGATCGGCAGGGTGGAGGCGGTGGCGAAGCGGCCGGCGATCTCGTTCATGTCGGCGACGCCGTCGCGGCCGACGTAGTCGACGCACAGGTCCAGGAGGTGGGCGCCCTCGCGGATCTGCTCGCGGGCGATCTCCACGCAGTCGTCCCAGCGGCCGTCCAGCATGGCCTCGCGGAACTTCTTGGAGCCGTTGGCGTTGGTGCGCTCGCCGATGGCGAGGTACGAGGTGTCCTGGCGGAAGGGGACCGTCTGGTACAGCGAGGACGCACCCGGCTCGGGGCGCGGCTCGCGGGCGGCGACCTCGTGGCCGCGCACCCGCTCGACGACCTGCCGCAGGTGCTCGGGGGTGGTGCCGCAGCAGCCGCCGACCAGGGAGAGCCCGTACTCGCGGACGAAGACCTCCTGCGCGTCGGCGAGTTCACCGGGGGTCAGCGGGTAGTGCGCGCCGTCCTTGCCGAGGATGGGCAGGCCCGCGTTGGGCATGCAGGACAGCTGGATGCCGGCGTGCCGGGCGAGGTAGCGCAGGTGCTCGCTCATCTCGGCGGGCCCGGTCGCGCAGTTGAGCCCGATCATGTCGATGCCGAGCGGTTCCAGCGCGGTGAGCGCGGCGCCGATCTCGGAGCCCAGCAGCATGGTGCCGGTGGTCTCGACGGTGACGGAGCAGATGAGCGGCGCGGCGGAGTGGGCCGCGTCCAGGGCCCGGCGGGCGCCGATGAGGGCGGCCTTGGTCTGCAGCAGGTCCTGGGTGGTCTCCACGATCACCGCGTCGGCACCGCCCGCGAGCAGGCCCGCGGCGCTCTGCTCATAGGCGTCGCGCAGCGTGCCGTACGCGACATGGCCGAGGGTGGGGAGCTTGGTGCCCGGGCCCATGGAGCCGAGCACCCAGCGGGGGCGGTCGGGGGTGGCGTAGCTGTCGGCGACCTCGCGGGCGACCCGGGCGCCGGCCTCGGCGACCTCGTGGACGCGCTCCTCGATGCCGTACTCCAGGAGTCCGGCGTAGTTGGCGCTGAAGGTGTTGGTCTCCACGCAGTCGACGCCGGCGTCGAAGTAGGCCTCGTGCACGGCCCGGACGATGTCGGGGCGGGAGATGTTCAGGATGTCGTTCAGGCCCTCGTGGCCCTGGAAGTCGTCCATCGTCGGGTTCTTCGACTGGAGCATGGTGCCCATGGCCCCGTCGGCGACCACGACCCGTTGGGCGAAGGCCTCCCGGAGCGCCACTGCGCGGGCGTGTGCCGGGGAGGTTCCCTCGGAGGAATACGACGACGGCTGAGCCATGGATGTGCTCCCTGAGTGCGACGGCTGTCGGCTTGGCGCGCACCGCTTCCGCTGGTACGCACCAGGCCAGCGTAGCCGGGCCCACGGGATCCGCCTCGGGGCATTCCGAGGGGCGGACCGTGGTGCCACACTCATCTCTGGGATGATGGTGGTCGGCATCGTCTGACGGTGTTCAGCATTGTCGACTCATTGTGGTCGTTCCTGACGGAGGGGTTGTTCATGCCAGGTCCCATCCAGTCGCTCAGCCGCGCCGCCGCGATCCTGCGGCTGCTCGCCGGCGGGGAGCGCAGGCTCGGCCTGTCGGACGTGGCCTCCTCGCTGGGCCTGGCCAAGGGGACGGCGCACGGCATCCTGCGCACGTTGCAGCAGGAGGGCTTCGTCGAGCAGGACCCCGTCTCCGGCCGCTACCAGCTGGGGGCGGAACTGCTGCGGCTGGGCAACAGCTACCTGGACGTGCACGAGCTGCGGGCCCGCGCCCTGGTGTGGACCGACGATCTCGCCCGCTCCAGCGGTGAGGCCGCCTATCTGGGCGTCCTCCACCAGCAGGGCGTGCTCATCGTCCACCACGTCTTCCGCCCCGACGACAGCCGCCAGGTGCTGGAGGTCGGCGCCATGCACCCGCTGCACAGCAGCGCGCTGGGCAAGGTGCTCTCCGCGTACGACCCGGTCGCGCACGGCGAGGCGACCGAGATGAAGCGGGAAATGCTGACACCGCGCACGGTCACCGGGGACGCGGAGTTCGAGGAAGTGCTCGACCTCACACGGGCCCGCGGCTGGGGGGCGGACCTGGAGGAGACCTGGGACGGCGTGGCCTCGATCGCGGCGCCCATCCACGACCGGCGCCGCATGCCGGTCGGCGCGGTCGCCGTCACCGGCGCGGTCGAACGGGTCTGCGACGACGACGGCGGCATCAGGGCCCAACTGGTCGCCGCGGTGCGGGACTGCGCCCGCGCGGTCTCCCGCGACCTGGGCGCCGGCCGGTTCTGAGCCCGGCCGGAAGACCGTTCCGAAAACTGTCGAACTCTTGACGCATCCGGTCGCGCAGGAGAACACTCTCGTTCGGCGGTCGACATTGTCGAACAGCAGCCGACGGAGTCGGTACGGTGTACCTGGCCGTGGGACCGCCGGGGGGCCTGGTGACAGGCCCGCGAACCCCTGAACGGGACGAGGGTTCGCCTTCCCCTGGACGAAGGACAAAGGAGTCGCACGTGTCCAGCGAGCACATCTTTCTCGGCGAGACCATCGGTACCGCCATCTTGATCCTCCTCGGCGGCGGCGTCTGTGCGGCCGTCACCCTCAAGAGCTCCAAGGCCCGCAACGCCGGGTGGCTCGCCATCACCTTCGGCTGGGGTTTCGCCGTCCTGACCGGTGCCTACATCTCGGGCAGCCTCTCCGGCGCGCACCTCAACCCCGCCGTGACCATCGGCCTCGCCGTCGACACCGGCGAGTGGAGCAAGGTCCCGGTCTACCTGGCCGGCCAGATGCTCGGCGCGATGATCGGCGCCGCGCTGGTGTGGGCCGCCTATGCGGGCCAGTTCCAGGCCCACCTGACCGACGGCGAGATCACCGGCGCCATCGAAGGCCCCCACGCCGAGGCCGCCACCGCTTCCGCTTCCGCCACTGCCGCCGCCTCCGCGAAGCAGCCGTCGTCCGCCCCCGGCCCGGTGCTGGGCATCTTCTCCACCGGCCCGGAGATCCGCAACGTCGCGCAGAACCTGGCCACCGAGATCATTGGCACCTTCGTCCTCGTGCTGTTCATCCTGACCCTGAATCTCACCAAGGGCCTCGCCGTCTCCGGTACCGGCTCGCTGATGGTCGCCCTCGTCGTCGTCGGCATAGGCCTCTCGCTCGGCGGCCCGACCGGTTACGCCATCAACCCCGCGCGCGACCTCGGCCCGCGCATCGTGCACGCGCTCCTGCCGCTGCCGAACAAGGGCGGTTCGGACTGGAGCTACGCCTGGATACCGGTTGTCGGCCCGATCGTGGGCGCGGTCCTCGCAGCAGGCCTCCACCGGATCGCATTCTGAGCAGTAGCACCCGACGACCCACCGGACTTTGGACTTGAGGAGCACACCGTGACCAACGCCCACACCGAAGGCCCCTTCATCGCGGCGATCGACCAGGGCACCACGTCGTCGCGCTGCATCATCTTCGACAAGGACGGCCGCATCGTCTCGGTCGGACAGAAGGAGCACGAGCAGATCTTCCCGAAGCCGGGATGGGTCGAGCACGACGCCGCGGAGATCTGGGCCAACGTCCAGGAGGTCGTCGCCGAGGCCGTCTCCAAGGCGGGCATCACCGCCGCCGACGTCAAGGCGATCGGCATCACCAACCAGCGCGAGACCACGCTGCTGTGGGACAGGACGACCGGCGAGCCGGTGCACAACGCCCTCGTGTGGCAGGACACCCGCACCGACGCCCTGTGCAAGGAACTCGGCCGCAACGTCGGCCAGGACCGCTTCCGCCGTGAGACCGGCCTGCCGCTGGCCTCCTACTTCTCCGGTCCGAAGATCCGCTGGCTGCTGGACAACGTCGAGGGGCTGCGCGAGCGCGCCGAGGCCGGCGAGATCCTCTTCGGCACCATGGACAGCTGGGTGATCTGGAACCTCACCGGTGGTGTCAACGGCGGACGGCACGTCACCGACGTCACCAACGCCTCCCGCACGCTGCTGATGAACCTGCACACCCTGGACTGGGACGCCAAGATCGTCTCGTCCCTCGGCATCCCGGCCGCGGTGCTCCCTGAGATCCGCTCCTCCGCCGAGGTGTACGGCGAGGCAGCCTCCGGCGCTCTGGCCGGTGTGCCGGTCGCCTCCGCGCTCGGCGACCAGCAGGCCGCGCTGTTCGGCCAGACCTGCTACTCCGAGGGCGAGGCCAAGTCCACCTACGGCACGGGCACCTTCCTGCTGATGAACACCGGCGAGAAGCCGATCAACAGCTACAACGGCCTGATCACCACCGTCGGCTACCGCATCGGCGACCAGAAGCCGGTGTACGCCCTGGAGGGCTCCATCGCCGTCACCGGCTCGCTGGTGCAGTGGATGCGCGACCAGATGGGCCTGATCAAGACGGCGGCCGAGATCGAGACGCTGGCCATGTCCGTCGAGGACAACGGCGGCGCGTACTTCGTGCCGGCCTTCTCCGGACTGTTCGCCCCGTACTGGCGCTCCGACGCCCGCGGAGTGATCGCGGGCCTCACCCGCTACGTGACCAAGGCGCACATCGCCCGCGCGGTGCTGGAGGCGACCGCCTGGCAGACCCGCGAGATCGTCGACGCGATGACCAAGGACTCGGGCGTGGAACTCACCGCGCTCAAGGTCGACGGCGGCATGACCGCCAACAACCTGCTCATGCAGACCCTCGCCGACTTCCTGGACGCGCCCGTCGTGCGCCCCCTGGTCGCCGAGACCACCTGCCTGGGCGCGGCCTACGCCGCCGGTCTGGCGGTGGGCTTCTGGCAGGACACCGACGAGCTGCGCGCCAACTGGCGCCGCGCCGCCGAATGGACCCCGCGGATGGACGCCGACGTCCGTGACCGCGAGTACAAGGACTGGCTCAAGGCCGTCGAGCGGACCATGGGCTGGATCGAAGAGGAGCAGTGAACCGGACATGACCACCCTGCAGCACGTCCCGGGCCTCGGGACGCATCCGATCGCCGGCCGGAACCCGGGTCGCGCCGAGACCCGGGAACTGCTGAGCCGCGCCGGCTACGACCTGCTGGTCATCGGCGGCGGCATCCTGGGCACCTCCGTGGCCTGGCACGCCGCGCAGTCGGGGCTGCGGGTCGCGATGGTGGACGCCGGCGACTTCGCCGGCGCCACCAGCTCGGCCTCCTCCAAGCTCGTCCACGGCGGTCTGCGCTATCTGCAGACCGGCGCGGTCAAGCTGGTGGCGGAGAACCACATGGAGCGCCGGGTGCTGGCCAAGGACGTGGCCCCGCACCTGGTGAACCCGCTCACCTTCTACCTGCCGGTCTACAAGGGCGGCCCGGTCGGGGCAGCCAAGCTCGGTGCGGGCGTCTTCGCCTACTCGGCGCTGTCCGCCTTCGGCGACGGGGTGGGCAGGATCATCTCCCCGTCCCGGGCGGCGGCCGCCAACCCCGCGCTGCGCACGGACGACCTGAAGGCCGTGGCCGTCTACTACGACCACCAGATGAACGACTCGCGCATGGCCGTCATGACCGTGCGCGCGGCCGCCGAGGCGGGCGCGGTCGTCCTCAACCACGCGGAGGTCACCGGGCTGCGCTTCACCCACGGCCGGGTCACCGGCGCCGACCTCCGGGACCGGCTGGACGGCACCGAGTTCGGCGTCGACGCGCGGCTGGTGCTCAACGCGACCGGCCCGTGGGTCGACCACCTGCGGCAGATGGAGGACAAGGGCGTCGCGCCCAGCATCCGGCTGTCCAAGGGCGCCCACGTCGTCCTGAAGCGCAAGGCGCCGTGGCGGGCGGCCATGGCGACCCCGATCGACAAGTACCGCATCACCTTCGCGCTGCCCTGGGAGGACCAGCTGCTGCTGGGCACCACGGACGAGGAGTACACGGGCGACCCGGCCGACGTGGCGGCCACCGAGGCCGACATCGCGCAGATCCTGGACGAGGCCGCCCATTCCGTACGGGACGCGCACCTGTCCCGCGACCTGATCACCTACGCCTTCGCGGGCCTGCGCGTGCTGCCGGGCGGTCCCGGCGGCGTGGAGAAGGCCAAGCGCGAGACGGTCGTGTCCGAGGGCAGTGGCGGCATGCTCTCGGTCGCGGGCGGCAAGTGGACCACGTACCGGCACATCGGGCGCACCGTCATGGCCAAGCTCGCCAAGCTGCCCGGCGGCCCGCTGAACGAGGACATGGAGCCGCTGGACCAACTGCCGCGCCGGGTGCCACTGCCGGGGGTCGCCAACCCGAACGCTGTCGCCCACCGGCTGCTGGTGGACCGCGACCCGGGCCACCGCATCGACCCGCTGACGGCCCGTCACCTGGCGACCCACTACGGCGCACTGTCCTTCGACATCGCCCGCATGGTGAACGAGGACCCCGCGCTCGGCGAGCGCATCCACCCCGACGGCCCGGAGATATGGGCCCAGGTCGTCTACGCCCGCGACCACGAGTGGGCGCGGACCGCGGACGACGTGCTGCGCCGCCGCACCACCCTGACGGTGCGGGGGCTGGACACCGCGGACGTCCGCGCGCGCGTGGAGGCCCTGCTCGCCGACCGGCGCGGCTGACACTCCGCTCCCCCTGGCCCGGGTGGGCCGCGTGCACAGGCCGAACGGCTGGTGCACGCGCCCACCCGGGCCCTTCGCATGGCCGGACACCGCTCCCCCAACACGTCCCACCACTTCGCGGGTTGACAATGGCGTCCCCATCAAACACTCTTTCACTACTTGATTAGTTAAAGAGGGGTTGAGGCGTGGTCGTGTTCCGGATCGACCGGCACAGCGGGGTCGCCACCTACCTGCAGATCGTCCATCAGACCAAACAGGCCCTTCGGCTCGGGCTGCTCCGGCCCGGCGACCAGCTGCCCACCGCCCGCGAGGTCGTCGAGACGACCGTCGTCAACCCGAACACGGTGCTGAAGGCCTACCGCGAACTGGAGCGCGAGGGCCTGGTGGTGGCCCGCCGCGGCCTCGGCACCTTCGTACAGAAGTCCCTTGGCGCCGCACCTGCCGACTCGCCCCTGGCGGCGGAGCTGGCCGGCTGGATGCGCCGGGCACGCGTGAGCGGACTCGACCGCGAGGACGCCGCCGCGCTGTTCCACTCCGTGCTGGACCAGGAGTTCTCCGAGGGGGAGAAATGAACGAGGAAACGGCCGCCCTCGAGGCGCCCACGGGCCGTCTGAGGCGGCCGGGCGTGTCCGTGTAGCGTCCGGGGGCATCGCCAACCACGCCTGGAGGCCCGATGACCACCGATCCGCAGCCCATCACCCGCGTCCCCGGCTCGGGGCTGCCCGCGCACGCGGTCGTCGTGGGGGACCCGGCGCGGGCGGCGGACGTTGCCGGGATGCTGGCAGGGGCACGGGAGGTGGCGCATCACCGCGAGTACCGCACCTTCACCGGGACGTGGAAGGGCACGGACGTCGTGGTCGCCTCGCACGGCGTGGGCGCACCGGGGGCGATGCTGCTGTTCCATGAGCTGGCGGAGGCCGGGGTCCGCACGATCCTGCGGCTGGGCACCGCCGGGGCGATCGCGGCCGGCATCGGGGACGGCGACCTGGTGATCGCCGAGGCGGCCGTCCGCGACGACGGGGTCACGCAGCAGCTTCTGCCGCCGGAGTACCCGGCGTTCGCGACGCCGGAGGCGGTACTGGCCCTGCAGCGGGCGGCCCGGGCCCTGGACGCGCCGCACCACCGCGGGGTGGTGTGGACGCGGGCGGCCTTCCAGCCGGGCTTCCTGCCGCTGCCGGGCGCGGCGTACGCGGCCGCCGGGATCGCGGCCATCGAGATGGAGCTGTCGGCGCTCCTGGTGCTCGCCTCCACGCGGGGCCTGGTCGCGGGCGGCGCGCTGGTCGTGGACGGGGCGAACGCGGACGACCTGGTCGACGTCGAGGCGACCGGAGGCTACGACCCGCACCGGTCGGTGGTCGCCGAGGGGGTGGCCCGCGGCAGCCGGGTAACGTTGGACGCCTTGCATCTGCTGGCCACCGAGTACGGAAGCGACGTGAAGTGAGCGTTCAGGACGCCGATCTGCTGGTGCACGGCGGCGATGTGCTGACCGTCGACGCGACGGGCACCCTCGTGCGGAACGGGGCGGTCGCGGTGCGCGACGGCGCGATCGTGGCGGTCGGCCCGGCGGCCGAGGTGCGCGCCGCGTACCGGGCCGCCGAGGAGATCGACGCGACGGGCTGCCTGGTGCTGCCCGGCCTGATCAACACCCACACCCACCTGGCGATGACCCTGCTGCGGGGCTGCGCCGACGACGTGGACCTGCAGGAGTTCCTGGCCCGGGTGATCCCCCGCGAGGCCGAACTGCTGTCGCCGCGGGCGGTGGCGGCCGGGGTTCGGGTCGCGGTGGCGGAGAGCGTGCGCGCGGGCGTCACCACCGGCCTGGACATGTACTGGTTCCACGAGGCCGCCGAGGAGGCCGCCCGGGAGGCGGGCTGGCGGCTGCTGGCCGGCCCGACGTTCATGGACGTCCCCGGCCCGCCGGACGGCCGCCCCTACGAGGACCGCATGCCCTGGGCCGCCGCCGGCCTGGCAGCGCGCGCCTCCCACGCGCCGGGCACCCGCCCGGTGGTCTTCGCGCACAGCGCGTACACCCTGGACCCCGATCAGCTGGTGGAGATCAGCGCGCTCGCCCGCGAGCACGGCGCGCTGCTGCACGTCCACGCGGCGGAGAACGCCGCCGAGGTCGCCATGGTGGTCGAACGCCACGGCAAGCGCCCGGTGGAACTGCTCGACTCCCTCGGGGTACTCGGCCCCGACGTGCTCCTCGCGCACGCCGTGGACCTGTCGGACAGCGAGATCGCCGCGCTGGCCAGAACCGGCACGGCGGTCGCGCACTGCCCGGTCTCCAACCTGAAGCTGGGCTGCGGCATCGCCCGCGTCCCCGACCTGCTGGCCGCCGGGGTCACCGTCGGCCTCGGCACCGACGGCGTCGTCAGCTCCAACACCCTCGACGTGCTCGGCGCGGTGCGGGCCGCCGCGCTGGTCCACAAGGCGGCCGGCGATCCCACCGCAGTGAGCGCCGAGCAGGCGGTGCGGATGGCGACGATCGAGTCCGCCCGCGCCCTGGGCCTGGACGCCCACCTCGGCTCCCTGGAACCCGGCAAGCGCGCCGACCTCGTCGTCCTGGACCTGGGCGGCCCGCACCTCACCCCGCGCCACGACCCTTGGTCGATGCTCGCCTACGCCGCCGCCGCGGCCGACGTGCGCGACACCGTCGTGGACGGCCGCGTCCTCATGCGCGACCGCGCCCTGCTCACCCTCGACGAACCGGCCGCCCTGCGCGCGCTGGAGGCACTGGAGCAGGAGCACCCCGCATGACCTCCGCCCTGGAACCCACCCGCGGCTTCACCGGCCGCGCCCGGGCCGCCGACCGCGACCCGCGGCTGCCGCCCGGCCAGTACGACGCGCGCGACGAGTGGCCGGTGCTGTCCGCCGAGGTCACCCCGCGGCTGACGGCGGCGGAGTGGACGTTCCGCGTCGACGGCCTGGTCGAGTCCGCGCGCACCTGGACCTGGGACGAGGCGCAGACCCTGCCCCGCTCCGCCTACCGCGGCGACATCCACTGCGTGACCGGGTGGTCCAAGTTCGGCACGCACTTCGGCGGGGTGTCGCTGGACGCCTTCCTGGCCGCGGTGCGCCCCTCCCCCGCCGCCACGCACGTCGTGGCGTACGCGCACACCGGCTACGCCGCCAACCTGCCGCTGGCCGACGTCACCGGCGGCCGGGCCTGGATCGCCTTCGAGCACGACGGCGCGCCGCTCGCCCCCGAGCACGGCGGGCCGGCCCGGCTGGTGGTGCCGCACCTGTACTTCTGGAAGAGCGCCAAGTGGATCGCCGGCATCCGGCTGCTCGACCACGACGAGGCCGGCTTCTGGGAGCAGAACGGCTACCACCCCCGCGGCAACCCCTGGCAGGAACAGCGCTACGCCCATGACTGACCTCGCCGCTCCCGCCTTCGTCCCGCCGACCCGCTTCGCCGTCCCGGGCCGCGTCGCGGTCGCCGAGGCCGCCGGCGCGGTGTGGCGGCGCGCCACGCTCACCGAGGTCCGCCGCGAGACCCCGCGCGCCGCCACGTTCCGGTTCGCGGTGCCCGGCTGGGCGGGCCACCTGCCGGGCCAGTACCTCACGCTGCGCCTGAGGGCGGGCGACGGCTACACGGCCCAGCGCAACTACTCGCTCGCCTCCGCGCCGGACGACTCCGGCCACATCGAGCTCACCCTCGACCACGTCCCGGACGGCGAGGTCTCCGGCCATCTGCACACGGTCGCCCGCCCCGGCGACACCTTCGAGGTCCGCGGCCCGCACAGCGGCTTCTTCGCCTGGTCGGGCGACCGGCCCGCGCTGCTGCTCGGCGCCGGTTCCGGGGTGGTACCGCTGATGTCGATGATCCGCCACCGCCGGCTGCGCGGGCTGGACGTGCCGCTGCGGCTGATCGTCTCCGCCCGTACGCCCGAGGACCTGATCTACGCCCGCGAGTACGGCGCGGAGACCAGCGTCGTCCTCACCCGCTCGCAGGGCCGGCTCGGCGCCGCGCATCTGGCCCCTTACCTGGCCGATCCGCCGCCGGGCGGCTGGGAGGCGTATGTGTGCGGCGGCAACGGTTTCGCGGAGCACGCGTCCCGTCTCCTGGTGGACGGCGGACAGCCGGCCGGGCACATCCGTATCGAGCGATTCGGCTGATCAGCGACCTTCGGGTATTCTCCTCTTTACGTGATCTTCCGGGGCACCACCCCGGCCGATCGGCACCGGGACGTGGCGCAGCTTGGTAGCGCACTTGACTGGGGGTCAAGGGGTCGCAGGTTCAAATCCTGTCGTCCCGACGGTGTTTTTTCGCAGGTAGAAGGCCGTTTCCCGAGTACGGGAGACGGCCTTCGGCGTCTGCCGGTGATCCCTCCGCGGCCGGGGTTTCGGCAAGCCTGACCGACCGGGCTCCCGATTCCCCGCGACACGGCATAATGGCCCGATACATCGGATGTCCCGGAGGCGAGGGCGGTCATGGCGGTCACCGACGAGGCGATCGAGAAGATCAAGGGGATGATCGTCTCCGGTGCGCTGCGCCCGGGCGACCGGCTCCCCAAGGAGAGCGAACTGGCGGCCGAGCTCGGCCTGTCGCGCAACTCGCTGCGCGAGGCGGTGCGTGCGCTCTCGCTGATCCGGATCCTGGACGTGCGGCAGGGCGACGGTACGTACGTCACCAGCCTCGATCCCCAACTCCTCCTGGAAGCGATGAGCTTCGTGGTGGACTTCCACCGCGACGACACCGTGCTGGAGTTCCTGGCCGTGCGCCGCATACTGGAGCCCGCGGCGACGGCTCTCGCGGCCGCGATCATCCCGGAGTCCCAGCTGGACGTCCTGGAGGCCCAGTTGACGGCGCTGGGGACGGATCCGTCGGTCGAGGAGCTGGTCGCGTGCGACCTGGAGTTCCATCGCGGCATCGTGCAGGCGGCCGGCAACTCGGTGCTGTCCTCCCTGCTCGACGGGCTGTCCGGGCCCACCACGCGGGCGCGGATCTGGCGCGGGCTGACCCAGGAGGACGCGGTCAGCCGCACCCTGCACGAGCACCGGGCGATCCTCGGGGCACTGCGCGACCGTGACGCGGAGGCGGCGCGGTCGTGGGCGACGGTGCATGTCGCGAGCGTGGAGCAGTGGCTGCGCTCGACCCTCTGACCTCTGAGCCGCGCCGCCGGCCCCGTCCGGTCCTCCGGCGAGGTGATCGGGAAAAGGGATCCGATGAATCCGCGCCCGGATGGAGTTCGACGGCCGTTCGACGGCCGCCTCGATCCGGCGCCCGGGAGCCGCGCGGCTGCCGCCCGCGGGGCCGGTGGACGACCGGACGCGTACGGGCGGTGACGCTGGGGATCATCCCCCTACGAAGGCGGCGGCACCTGTCCCGCGAAGCCGTAGGCTGGTGCAGCACGCGAAGGAACGGCAGCCGGCGGGGGTGGCACCATCCCTCTTCCGGCCGGAAGGAGGCGCTGGGTGATCGAGCTCGAGGGAGTACCCGAGCTGATCGACCCGGTCATGGTGGCCGCGTTCGAGGGCTGGAACGATGCCGGGGACGCCGCCTCCGCCGCGGTCGGGCATCTGGACCGGGAGTTCAAGGGTGAGGTGTTCGCGGCGCTCGACGCCGAGGACTACTACGACTTCCAGGTCAACCGTCCCACGGTGTGGATGGACGGCGGCGTACGCCAGATCACCTGGCCCACGACCCGGCTGTCCGTCGTCCGCATCGAGACCCCGAAGCCGCGCGACCTGGTCCTGATCCGGGGCATCGAACCCAGCATGCGCTGGCGTTCGTTCTGCAACGAGATCCTGGGCTTCGCCCACGAACTCGGCGTCGAGATGGTCGTGGTGATGGGCGCCCTGCTCGGCGACACGCCGCACACCCGTCCCGTCCCGGTCACCGCGGTGACCTCGGACCCGGATCTGGCGACGGCGCTCAGCCTGGAGGAGTCCCGCTACGAGGGCCCCACCGGCATCGTCGGCATTCTGCAGGAGGCTTGTACGCACGCGGGGATCCCGGCGGTGAGTCTGTGGGCCGCCGTGCCGCATTACGTGTCGCAGCCGCCCAACCCGAAGGCCACCCTGGCCCTGCTCAACCGGCTGGAGGACCTGCTCGACCTCCGCATTCCGCTCGGCGAGCTTCCCGAGGACGCCCGCGCCTGGCAGGTCGGGGTGGACGAGCTCGCGGCCGAGGACAGCGAGGTCTCCGAGTACGTGCAGACCCTGGAGGAGGCCCGCGACACGGCCGAGCTGCCGGAGGCCTCCGGCGAGGCCATCGCCCGCGAGTTCGAGCGCTATCTGCGGCGCCGCGACCCGCAGGCGGGCGACCAGGACGCCGGCCCCTACCTTCGGGACACCTCCCCGAAGCCGGACACCGGCACCGCAGGCCAGGGCAACGTGGCCAAGGCCGACCGGGACGAGACCGGAAAGGACGACGCGGACAGCGCCGCCGACACGGAGAACACCGACAACGCCGTGTGAGCGGGGCGCGGCCCGGCGAACGGCGAAGGCCGTTGCCCCCTGCAGG
>NZ_JBHXSO010000009.1:0-96503 GCF_042714775.1 Streptomyces sp. NPDC058691
CCGGACGAGCGCGGCGGCGCGTTCGCGCCGGGCGTGCACCGGTTCCGCCGGGTCGACGTCGATCTGGATCAGGGAAACGCGCACCGTACCACCGCCCATGAGTCGGGACATCCTGCCGGGCCTACGATCGTCACACGAAAGCACTCCCGTGGTGTCACTGCGCAGCGTAATTTAAGGCGCACACCACGACCGCGCACCGACCGTCGAGGGGTCCCGTGACCGGCACCGTCCACAGCCAGCTCCAGCCGTACATCGACGCCTGGACCCACTCCATAGAATCCATGGCCGAGTTGGTCCGCCCCGTTCCGGCGGGCGCATGGAACCGGCCGACCGAGTGCCCCTACTGGTCCGTCCGTGACGTTGTGTCACACGTGATCGGTTTTGAATGCGAACTGCTCGGCGATCCTCGCCCGATCCACACACTTCCGAGCGATCTGCGTCACATGACGTCAGAGTACGCCCGCTACGTGGAGGTGCCCGTCGACAAGCGGCGCCACCACACCCCGCCCGAGGTGTTCGGGGAGCTCGACTACACGATCATCCGCCGTGCCCGCCAGCTGCGGAACGAGACCCGCGGGCCGCAGGACACCGTCCGCGGTCCGATGGGCAAGGAGATGACCCTCGAAGCGCTGCTGAGGTGGCGGATCTTCGACGTCTGGGTGCACGAGCAGGACCTGCGCCGCGCGCTGGGCGAGCCGGGCAACCTGGACTCGCCCGCCGCGGCCTACGCCCGCGACTGGATCCTGGCCGAGCTGCCGCGGGTCGTCGCCGAGCGGGCGGCCGCCCCGGCCGGTTCCGCGGTCGTCTTCGACGTCCACGGGGAGCAGGAGTTCATGCGCACCGTCCGGGTCGACGCCGACGGCAAGGGCTCGATCGACGGCAGCGTCTCCCTGGGGCCCGCGGTGACGATGACCATGGACTGGGAGACCTTCGTCCGGCTGACCTGCGGCCGCACCCGGGCCAAGGCGGTCGAGGACCGGATGAAGATCGAGGGCGACCAGGCGCTGGCCGAGGCGATCCTCGCCAATATCGCGGTCACGCAGTGAGGCGGGAGAGGGCGTTCATGTCCCGGCCGGGACGTGGACGCTCTCGACGCGGCTGACGGCGATCCGCTGCCGCTCCAGCCGGGCCGCCTTGCCGCGCAGCCGCAGGATCCGGGCGACGCCGAGCGCCTGGAGGACGAAAATGCTGCTCCAGGCGATCCGGTAGTCGCCGCCGCTCGCGTCCAGCAGGACGCCGATGGCCAGCAGCGTGGCCATCGAGGCGGTGAAGCCGCCGATGTTGACGATGCCGGACGCCGTGCCGAGACGCTCCGGGGGGTTGGCCGGGCGGGCGAAGTCGAAGCCGATCATCGACGCCGGTCCGCACGTCCCCAGGACGACGCAGAGCAGCACCAGCAGCCACAGCGGGGCGTGCTCGGCCGGCCACGCCAGGACCACCGCCCACATCACGGCGGTGGCGCCGACGACGCCCAGGGTGAGCGGCATCCGGGCGCCGTGGTGGCGGCCGATGATCTGCCCGAAGAGCATCCCGAAGACCATGTTGGCCACGACGACCACCGTCAGCAGGGTGCCGGCCGCCTCGCGGGACAGCCCCTGCGCCTCGACGAGATAGGGCAGCCCCCACAGCAGCAGGAACACCATGCCCGGGAACTGCGTGGTGAAGTGCGTCCACATCCCGAGCCGGGTGCCGGGCTCCCGCCAGGCCGCGGCGATCTGCCGCTTCACGTAGCCGCGCCCGTGGTGCTCGGCGGGGGCGGGTTCGAAGCCGTCGGGGTGGTCCTTCATGAAGAGCAGGACGAGGACGAGGACGAGCGCGCCGACCAGCGCCGTGCCGACGAAGGTCGGCGTCCAGCCCGCGGAGTGCAGCAGCCGCGCCAGCAGCACGGTGCTGAGCAGGTTGCCCGCGACGCCGAACAGCGCCGCGGCCTGCGCGATCATCGGCCCCCTGCGGGCCGGGAACCAGCGCGAGCCCAGCCGCAGCACGCTGACGAACGTCATCGCGTCGCCGCAGCCCAGCACCGCGCGGGCGGCGAGCGCCATGCCGTACGAGTGCGACAGGGCGAAGCCGAGCTGGCCCGCGGTGAAGAGCACGACGCCGATGGTCAGCACCCGCTTGGTGCCGAGCCGGTCGACCATCAGGCCGACGGGTATCTGCATGCCGGCGTAGACCAGCACCTGAAGGATCGAGAACGTGGACAGCGCGGACGCGCCTATGTGGAAGCGCTCGGCGGCGTCGATGCCGGCGACGCCGAGACTGGTGCGGTGCACGACCGCGACCATGTAGACCAGGGTGCCGATGCTCCACACCCCGACCGCCTTGACGCCGCCGGGTGGTTCACCGGTGGTGGTGCCGACCGTCCCCATTACTCCCCCCGGGCCAGGTGGTTCACCCAGCTGACATGGCGTTCGACCAGAGCGGCGGCCGCGCCGGCGTCCCCGGCGCGCAAGGCGTCGAGGATCTCGGTGTGTTCGGTGATGTTCTTGGCGATGCGGCCGGGATCGGCGTGCATGGTCGCCACCCCCATCCGCAGCTGACGGTCCCTCAACTGGTCGTACAGGTGGGACAAGATGCGGTTGCCGGCCGCGCGCACGATCTCGGCGTGAAAGCTCCGGTCCGCCATGGCGAAGGCGGCCAGGTCGCCGGTGGCCGCGTGACCGCGCTGCTCCTCCAGCAGCTCCTCCAGGCGGGACAGCAGCCGCGCCGGGACGGGCTCCAGCTTCAGCACCGCGTGCCGTTCCACCAGCAGCCGGGTCTCCACGACGTCGGCGATCTCCTGCGCGGAGACCGGCAGCACCAGCGCGCCCTTCTTCGGGTACAGCTTCAGCAGCCCCTCGGCCTCCAGGCGCAGCAGCGCCTCCCGTACCGGCGTGCGCGAGACGCCGACGGCCTCGGCGAGCTCTCCCTCGCTCAGGAGGGTGCCGCCTTCGTAGCTGCGGTCCAGGACGGCCTGCTTGACGTGGGTGTAGACCCGCTCGGCGGCGGGTGGCTGCTTGGCGGCCGGCTCGGCGGCGGCGGTCGCGACAGGGCTGCGGTTCATGATGCGCACATCATAGATACAACGTGTATGCGGCGACAGCTCACGTCCGCGATACGGACGGACACGGGCGGTGACCCGTCAGGATCCGGCCGTTCCCGGGGAGCCGGGGGCATCCGGGCGCTCGGCTCGCTCGGGGCGCTCCGGACGCTCGGGGTGCAGCCGGGCGACGTAGGCCGCGGCCTGGGTGCGGCGCTGCATGCCGAGCTTGGCCAGCAGTGAGGAGACGTAGTTCTTGACCGTCTTCTCGGCCAGGTGCAGCCGCTCGCCTATCTGCCGGTTGGTGAGCCCCTCGCCGATCAGGTCGAGGATGCGTTTCTCCTGGTCGGTGAGGTCGGACAGGCGGTCCTCCGCGCGCTCGGCGCCGCCCCCGCGCAGCCGCTCCATCACGCGGGCGGTCGCGGCCGGGTCCAGCAGCGACCGCCCGGCGGCGACGTCCCGCACGGCGCCCACCAGGTCGCTGGCCCGGATGTCCTTGAGCACGTAGCCGGCCGCGCCCGCCATGATCGCGTCGAAGAGCGCCTCGTCGTCCGCGTACGAGGTGAGCATCAGGCACTTGGTCTCCGGTTGCCGGGAGCGGACCTCCCGGCACACCTCGACGCCGCTGCCGTCCGGCAGCCGCACGTCCAGCAGCGCCACGTCGGGCCGCACGGCGGGCAGCCGCGCCAGTGCCTCGGCGGCCGTGCCGGCCTCGCCGACGACCTCGATGTCGGGTTCCGCGGAGAGCAATTCGTGCACGCCCCGCCGGACGACTTCGTGATCGTCGAGCAGGAATACCGCGATTGTCGACTTTTCGGACACAACTTCAGCGTTGCACACCCGACCACAGCCGACCTCTTACGCAGATTCGATCCTCGGGATAACGTGCCGTTGTCCCGGTGGCCTGCGAGAACGTTCATTTACTAGGAAATCCAACCAAAACCGCAGGTAAAACCCTCTTCGCGCGAAAGCGGGAGGTGTGGGTAACGTTCACTTCGCAGGGCTGCCTGCCGGGTCCATCAACACTCCCGGCTCGGCCGTGCCGCACACACCCCGTGCGCCGCGACGAGACGGTAGGAGCCGCACTGGCCGCCGGCGGATCCCGGGGGCCGGACAGACGGAGGAGCAAGCGTGAGCGTGAAAAGCACTGCCGCGAAGCCACGTACGCCCCGTACGGGCACCCGCGGTGGCGCGAAGCGCCGTGAGGCCGAGCCGGAGCTGGTACAGCTCCTGACTCCCGAGGGCGATCGCGTCGAGCACCCTGAGTACTCCATCGACCTGAGCCCCGAAGAGCTGCGCGGTCTGTACCGGGACATGGTCCTGACCCGTCGCTTCGACGCGGAGGCCACGGCCCTGCAGCGGCAGGGCGAGCTCGGTCTGTGGGCCTCGCTGCTCGGCCAGGAGGCCGCGCAGATCGGCTCGGGCCGGGCGACCCGGCAGGACGACTACGTCTTCCCCACCTACCGCGAGCACGGCGTCGCCTGGTGCCGCGGGGTGGATCCGGTCAATCTGCTGGGCATGTTCCGCGGGGTCAACCACGGCGGGTGGGACCCCAACGAGAACAACTTCCACCTGTACACGATCGTCATCGGCTCGCAGACGCTCCACGCCACCGGTTATGCCATGGGCATCACCAAGGACGGCGCGGACTCCGCCGTCATCGCCTACTTCGGCGACGGTGCCTCCAGCCAGGGCGACGTCGCGGAGGCCTTCACCTTCTCCGCCGTCTACAACGCCCCCGTGGTCTTCTTCTGCCAGAACAACCAGTGGGCGATCTCCGAGCCCACCGAGAAGCAGACCCGCGTCCCGCTCTACCAGCGCGCCGCCGGCTACGGCTTCCCGGGCGTGCGGGTGGACGGCAACGACGTCCTCGCGGTGCTCGCGGTCACCCGCGCCGCCCTGGAGCACGCCCGCTCCGGCCAGGGCCCGATGCTGGTCGAGGCCTTCACGTACCGCATGGGCGCCCACACCACCTCCGACGACCCGACGCGCTACCGCCTCGACGAGGAGCGCGAGCAGTGGGAGAGCAAGGACCCGATCCTGCGGCTGCGGGCCTACCTGGAGAAGCAGGGCTTCGCGGACGAGGCCTTCCTCGCCGGGATCGAGGAGGAGAGCCTGGCGCTGGGCAAGCGGGTCCGCGAGGCCGTGCGCGCCATGCCCGACCCCGACCCCATGTCGATCTTCGAGAACGTCTACGCCGACGGACACGCGCTGGTCGACGAGGAGCGCGCCCAGTTCGCCGAGTACCTCGCCGCCTTCGAGGAGGGCCACTGACATGGCAACGATGACCATCGCCAAGGCCCTCAACGAGGCGCTGCGCAAGGCCCTGGACACCGACCCCAAGGTCGTCCTCATGGGCGAGGACATCGGCAAGCTCGGCGGTGTCTTCCGGATCACCGACGGCCTGCAGAAGGACTTCGGCGAGGAGCGGGTCATCGACACCCCGCTCGCCGAGTCCGGCATCGTCGGCACCGCGATCGGCCTGGCCCTGCGCGGCTACCGCCCGGTCGTGGAGATCCAGTTCGACGGTTTCGTCTACCCCGCGTACGACCAGATCGTCACCCAGCTCGCCAAGATGCACGCGCGCGCCCTGGGCAAGATCAAGCTGCCGGTCGTCATCCGCATCCCCTTCGGCGGCGGCATCGGCGCCGTGGAGCACCACAGCGAGTCGCCCGAGGCGTACTTCGCGCACACCGCCGGACTCAAGGTCGTCACCCCGTCGACCCCGCAGGACGCCTACTGGATGCTGCAGCAGGCGATCGAATCCGACGACCCGGTGATCTTCCAGGAGCCCAAGCGCCGTTACTGGGACAAGGGCGAGGTCGACACCGAGGCCATCCCCGCGCCGCTCCACAAGGCCCGCACCGTCCTGGAGGGCACCGACCTCACGCTGGTCGCCTACGGCCCGATGGTGAAGGTCTGCCTGGAGGCTGCCGCCGCGGCCGCCGAGGAGGGCCGTAGCCTTGAGGTGGTGGACCTCCGGTCCCTGTCGCCGATGGACTTCGACGCGATCCAGGCCTCGGTCGTCAAGACCCGCCGCCTGGTCGTCGTGCACGAGGCCCCGGTGCAGCTGGGCACCGGCGCGGAGATCGCGGCCAGGATCACCGAGCGGTGCTTCTACCACCTCGAGGCGCCCGTGCTGCGGGTCGGCGGTTTCCACACGCCGTACCCCCCGGCCCGGGTCGAGGAGGAGTACCTGCCGGGCCTGGACCGCGTACTCGACGCGGTCGACCGCGCACTGGCGTTCTGAGGAGAGGGTTGTGACGACAGTGGCTGCACCGCAGCGCTTCCGCGAGTTCAAGATGCCGGACGTCGGCGAGGGACTCACGGAGGCCGAGATCCTCAAGTGGTACGTCAAGCCCGGTGACACGGTCACCGACGGCCAGGTGGTCTGCGAGGTCGAGACCGCCAAGGCCGCCGTGGAACTGCCGATCCCCTTCGACGGGATCGTGCACGAACTGCGCTTCCCCGAGGGCGAGACGGTCGACGTCGGCACGGTGATCATCGCCGTGGACACCGGCCAGGGCGAGGCGGAGGAGGCCCAGGCCGCCGCGGCCGCCCCCGCGCAGGCCGCCGCCCCCGCGCAGGCCTCCGCCGGCGCCGAGCCCGAGCAGAAGCGCCAGCCGGTGCTGGTCGGTTACGGCGTCGCCGCGTCCTCGACCAAGCGCCGCCCGCGCAAGCAGGCCGCCGTACCGGCGCAGGGTGCCGCCGCCGGCGCCCTTCAGGCCGAGCTCAACGGACACGCCCCGGTCGTGCCTGTCGCGCCGGCCGCGCCCGCGGCTGCGACGGTGTTCGCGCCGGCCGAGGCGCGTCCGCTGGCCAAGCCGCCCGTGCGCAAGCTGGCCAAGGACCTCGGCGTGGACCTCGCGGGGATCACCCCGACCGGTCCCGAGGGCACCATCACCCGCGAGGACGTCCAGAACGCGGCCGCTCCGGCGGTCCCGGCCGCCCCCGCGACCGTTTCGGCCGCCGCGGCCCCGGCGGCCTTCGAGACGGCCTCCACGGCGACCGCGGCGACCACGGTGAGCACCGCCCCCCTGGAGACCCGCGTCCCGATCAAGGGCGTCCGCAAGGCCACGGCCGCCGCGATGGTGGCCAGCGCCTTCACCGCGCCGCACGTGACCGAGTTCGTCACCTTCGACATCACCCGCACCATGCGGCTGGTCCAGGAGCTCAAGACCGACCCGGCCTTCACCGGCCTCAAGGTCGGCCCGCTCCTGCTCGTCGCCAAGGCCCTGCTCGTGGCGATCCGGCGCAACCCGGAGATCAACGCGGCCTGGGACGAGGCGAACCAGGAGATCGTCCACAAGGGATACGTCAACCTCGGCATCGCCGCGGCCACCCCGCGCGGCCTGATCGTCCCCAACATCAAGGACGCCCAGGCCAGGACGCTGCCCGAACTGGCCGCCGCTCTCGGTGAACTGGTCGCCACGGCGCGTGAGGGCAAGACCTCGCCGGCCGCGATGCAGGGCGGCACGGTCACCATCACCAACGTCGGCGTCTTCGGCATCGACACCGGCACGCCCATCCTCAACCCCGGGGAGTCCGCGATCCTCGCCTTCGGCGCGGTCAAGGACATGCCCTGGGTGCACAAGGGCAAGGTCAAGCCCCGCCAAGTCACCACGCTCGCGCTCTCCTTCGACCACCGCCTGGTCGACGGCGAGCTCGGCTCCAAGGTCCTCGCCGATGTCGCGGCGATCCTGGAGTACCCCAAGCGCCTGATGACCTGGGCCTGATCCCCCCGTCACACCATCGAGAAGGGCCCGGACGTGTGTGCGTCCGGGCCCTTCTCGGGCGTGTCGCCCCCCATGCGGGCCATATCTGTGACGTCATACGGCCATGGCGGTATCCATCTCGCTGATCCTGCTGCTGGCAGTCCTCACGCTGGTGCTCCTGCGCGCCAAGTCGCTGAAGGTCTCCCACGCCCTGCTCTGCATGCTCCTCGGCTTCTGCCTCGCGAGCTCCAGCCTGGCCCCCACCATCCACTCCGGCCTCATCGCCACCACCGACGTCGTGGGCGACCTACGACCCTGACCCCCCGCGCTGTCAGACCCCTCCGGCAGACTCCGGCGGTATGGACACCGGACGGTTCCGGCAGCTCATCCACGACGCCCGCAGCCAGGTCCCCGACCCCGCGGACCCCGACGCGGTCGCCGCACGCGCCTCCGGGCTGCTCGCCGAGCAGTCCCCGGAGCGCATCCTCGCCGCGCAGCAGGCCCCGTGGGACCTCATGGCGGCTTCCTACCGCGCGCCCCTGTGGGCCGCCGCTCATCTGATCAACGGCGGCTGCTCCGGCGACGGTTTCGACTACTTCCGCGGCCGGCTGATACTCCAGGGCCGCGAGACCTTCGACCGCGCCGTCGCCTGGGACGCGTACCTGTCGGTGACCGGCGAGGAGCTTCCCGCCGACGCGTTCACCATCCGCTACCCGGACCTCGACCCGGCGTCGCGCTTCGACTTCGGCGACACGGCCGCGACGGCCCGCCGCCTGCCCGCCCTGGCCGCGCTCTGACCCGGAAGTCCGCGACAGGCGGGGGCCGGTGGGCCGGCTGTGAAACGTCTGTGCGAGCATCCCCTCCGGCTCACCAACGCCCACGTCTTCCGCCGTCATGGCGGCCCGACGCATCCATGCGTCACATCAGACCGCTCCGGGGGGAACGGAATGGCTCATCACCCGCGTACAACGGGGAGACCCGCACCGTACGCCGCACTGCTGCTCGTCCTGTCGGCCCTGTTGCTGGCACTGCTGCCGGCGGGCGCGGCACCCGCGTACGCCGACACCGCCGCCGACCCCGGTGACTGTGCCGTGCTCCCGCTGGCGCCGTTCGGTGACCCGGGGTCCGCGGTGGCCACGGCGACCCTCCCCGAGGACGGCACCGTCTGTTACACCTTCACCGCCGAGCGGCCGGGGCTGCACCGGGTCCTGGTGCATGACCTCCATGGTCAGACCGGCGCCGATGTGTACGACGGCGCCGACGCGCTGGACTGCTACGACGCGCAATGGAGCAGTCCGGGCTGGTGCGACCTGCCCCACGCGGGCGCTTATACCGTGAAGGTCGTCAACTACGGGTGGACCACGGACACGTTCAACCTCGCGGTGGTCGCACTCGCCACGACCACCGACTGCGGTCCGGAGACCGCCACGTCGTGGGACACCCCGGCCGTGGACGTCTCCGTGCCCGGTCCGCTGGGCCTGGCGTGCGTGCCCTTCACCGGCACTGCGGGCGAGCGCGTCCTGCTGTATGTGGACGGCACCACCTTGTGGGCCGGAGCCACGTCCTGGATCACGGACGAGACCGGGGCGCGCATCTGCCCGCACTTCAACGAGGACGACAGCATCGGCTGTGTGCTGCCCGGTGATGGCCCGTACCGGGTACTCAGCCAGGTCACCGGGACCGGCGAAGGGCCGCCGGCCAAGCACACCGTTGCCGTTCGTCGGCTGTCGGACCCGGCCGGCTGCGAGTCCGTCCCGCTCAACACCTTCGACTCCGGGCCCACGGTGACCACCCCGGGCACCGAATGCAAGGTCTTCACCGCGCCGAAGGCCGGACGCTACGACGTGTATCAGGTCTCCTCCGACGGGCGCTCCGAGGCCGACGTCTACGACCGGGCCGGCAAGAGCGTCTGCGGTTCCTGCGAGCTGCCCGCTGGTGACTACACCGTGATCACCGACCAGTCGACCCTCATCCTCGACCGCTCCTCCTCCGCCGGCTGCCAGGCCGCCGGATTGGGCACCTACCATGGCGAACTCGACGAGGTCGGCGAGGTCGACTGCCTGATACTGCCCCTTCCCGCGGGCGCCCGGATGGCCGCGCTTCGGCCCCTGAGCACGACCGGCCCGCGCACGGACCCCGTCGTGGTCGACGCCGACGGCGTCGGGCGCTGTTCCTGGGAGAGCCTCAACGAGGGCACCTGTGAGCTCACTGGCACCGCGCCGTTCCGCGCCCTGATTTCCGAGGACGGCGGTTCCGACACCGGTCCCTACGACTTGGCGCTCTACCGGACGGACGTCACGAGCGGCTGTCAGGTGCTCCCTGCCGGCGACTTCACCACTGCGACCGCCTCGGCCCGCTTCAGCACCGGCGACGGGGTCTTCTCCCACTGCCTGACCATTCCGGCCGACGACCACAGCGCGGTGGAGAACCTGCAACTGCGGGCGGCACCCGGAACCGGCTCCACCGCCCAGGTCTCGGTTCTGGATGCCGACGGGAAGCACGTGTGCTCCGCGGGGCCCTCCCTGTTCACCTGGACCACCTGCGGCCTCACCCCGGGTGTCGCGCACACCGTCCTGGTCACCGGCCGGGACACCGCCGCCACGTACACCCTCACCCGCCGCGACGTCACGGCGACCGCGAAGGGCTGCACCGCCAACCCCGCGACCGCGGTGGGCGGTCCGTCCACGGGCGGGGCACTCGGTGTGCCGGGGGAGTTGGAGTGCCGGCAGGTCACCACGGCGAGCGCCGGGGACACCCTGCACCTCAACGTCCGCGATCCGCTCGGCACCGCGAACACCTACGTCTTCGACGCCGACGGTAAGTCGGTCTGCCCGCACGCCAACTCCTCGTGCGCGGCAACCGGTTCGACGGGGTACCAGGTGCTGGTCACGGTCCCGTCCTCTTTGAAGGCCGCCTCCTCCTACCGCTTCGACGCCCTGCGCATCGCCACGCCGGAGGGCCCGGCGCCCGAATGCGTCAAGGTCCCGAACATCAGCTACGGGTACGGTCCCGTCACCGGCACCCTGGACGAGCAGCACACCGCCCTCTGTGCGGCGCTGCCGACCGCCTACAGCGACTACTTCGATGTCCCCGTCACCGACACCGCCGGCGCCACGTACACCGCGGTGCCCGCGTTGTACGACAAGACCGGCTACAACGGCTGCAGTCTCTACATCCCCAGTGGGTACAGGTGCTCGGTGTTCGGGCCGTCCACGGAGGACGCGGCCCCGAGCGTCTTCGTCCTCGGCCTCCCGGAGAAGGCGTCGCAGACCTCCTACCGTGCCGAACTGGTCTGTACGTTCGGGCCGTGCGGCACCGAGAAGATCGGCGTCACGGGGGTGACCCCGACCACGGGTCCGAGCGGTGGCAAGACCACCGTCACGGTGACGGGCAGCGCCCTGCACCAGGACGACAAGGTCAGGATCTACCGGTCCGGAAGCTCGCCGATCACCGCCACCACGGTCTCGGTCTCGGCCGACCGCAAGACCCTGACCGCCGTGCTGGACCTCAGCGGGGTCACCCCCAGCACCTGGAGCCTCAGCGTCCTCACCCACAACTCCTGGGAGTTCCCGCGAGGCACCTTCACCGTCACCGAGCAGCCCGCGCTGAAGGCCACCACCGCCCCGGCGATCAAGGGCACGGTCCGGGTCGGCGAGAAGCTCACCGCTTCCCCCGGGTCGTGGTCGGCCACGCCTGAGGCGTACGCCTACCAGTGGAAGGCCGACGGTACGGCGATCTCCGGTGCCACCGGGTCGACGTACACGGTGCCGTCCTCGCTGCTCGGCACCAAGCTGTCCCTCACGGTGACGGCCCGCCGCGCCGGTTACCGCGACGGCACCGCCACGACCTCCGCCGTCACCGTCGCCAAGGGGCTCGCCCCGAAGGCCACCACCCCGCCGGCGATCAAGGGCACCGTGCGGGTGGGCGTCAAGCTCACCGCGGCCCCCGGCACGTGGTCGCCCGCCCCGTCCTCCTACGCCTACCAGTGGAAGACGGACGGCAAGGCGATCTCGGGGGCGACGAAATCCACGTACACGGTTCCGGCCTCGCTGGCGGGCAAGAAGCTGTCCCTGACGGTGACCGCGCGCCGCGCGGGATGCAGTGACGGCTCCGCCACCACGTCCGCGGTCACGGTCGCCAAGGGCCTCGCGCCCAAGGCCACCAAGCTCCCGACGATCTCGGGCACCGCGAAGGTGGGCCGCACGCTCACGGCGGGGCGCGGCACCTGGACGCCGACTCCGGCCTCGTACCGCTACCAGTGGTATGCGAACGGCAAGGCGATCTCGGGCGCGACCAAGTCCACGCTGGTCCTGAAGTCCGCCCAGCGCGGCAAGAAGATCACCGTCAAGGTGAGTGCCGTTCTCTCCGGTCACTCGAACGGTACGGCCACGAGCAAGGCGACCTCCACCGTCGCCGGCTGAGCCGTCCCGCCGCCCGTCCACGCCCGCTCCCACCCGCCCCCGGCCGCGCGAACCCGCGGCCGGGGGCGGGTGCGTTCATCCGGCGGAGTGCCCGTCCCCCACCTGGCGCTCGACCCGGTTCCGGCCGCGCGGGGACCTCGAGCCCGAGGAGGCGGACGACGTCCGCCAGACACCGGGAGAACGCTTCCCGGATGGCATCCTTGCAGCATGAACGACGCCGCTCCCGCCTCCCGCCGTGTCCGTGTCCGTGCCCCCGAGCTGATCGGCAAGGGCGGCTGGCTGAACACCGGCGGGAAGCAGCTGAACCTGTCCGACCTGCGGGGATCGATCGCGATTCTCGACTTCTGGACGTTCTGCTGCATCAACTGCCTGCACGTCCTGGACGAGCTGCGGGAGCTGGAGGAGAAGCACCGCGACACCGTGGTGATCGTCGGCGTGCACTCGCCGAAGTTCGTGCACGAGGCGGAGCACCAGGCGGTCGTGGACGCCGTGGAGCGGTACGGGGTGCACCACCCGGTGCTGGACGATCCCGAGCTGGCGACGTGGAAGCAGTACGCCGTACGCGCATGGCCCACGCTCACCGTGATCGACCCCGAGGGCTACATCGTCGCCCAGCATTCCGGGGAGGGCCACGCGCACGCGCTGGAGGCCCTGGTCACGGAGCTGGAGGAGGAGCACGCGGCGAAGGGCACGCTGCGGCGCGGGGACGGGCCGTACGTGCCGCCGGAGCCGGTGGCGACGCATCTGCGGTTCCCGGGGAAGGCTCTGCGGCTGCCGTCGGGGAACCTGCTGGTCTCGGACTCGACGCGGCACCAGCTGGTGGAGGTCGCGCCGGACACCGAGACCGTGCTGCGGCGGATCGGCGAGCCGGGCGACTTCAACGAGCCGCAGGGCCTGGCGCTGCTCCCGGACGGCAAGGTGGTCGTCGCGGACACCGTGAACCACCGGCTGCGCAGCTTCGACCCGGACAGCGGCGCCCTGGAGACGGTGGCCGGGACGGGCAAGCAGTGGTGGCAGGGGTCGGCGACGTCGGGCCCCGCGCTGGAGGTGGACCTGTCCTCGCCGTGGGACGTGGCCTGGTGGGACGGCAAGGTGTGGATCGCGATGGCCGGCGTCCACCAGCTGTGGACGTACGACCCGCGGGACGGGACCGTGCGCGTCGCGGCCGGGACGACCAACGAGGGCCTGGTGGACGGCCCGGCGGACGAGGCGTGGTTCGCGCAGCCGTCCGGACTCGCGGCGGCGGGGGACCGGCTGTGGGTCGCGGACTCCGAGACCAGCGCGCTGCGCTGGGTGGAACGAAACGCCGGTGACGGCTACGCGGTGCGCACCGCGGTCGGCACGGGCCTGTTCGACTTCGGCCACCGCGACGGCCCGGCGGAGCAGGCGCTGCTCCAGCACCCGCTGGGTGTGACGGCGCTGCCCGACGGCTCGGTCGCGGTCAGTGACACGTACAACCACGCCCTGCGCCGTTTCGACCCGGCCTCGGGCGAGGTGACCACGCTCGCCACCGATCTGCGCGAGCCCTCCGGGGCCGTGCTGGACGGCGACGAGGTGGTGGTCGTGGAGTCGGCGCGGCACCGTCTGACGCGGCTGCGGCTGCCGGAGGAGGCCGTGCGGGTGGAGGCCGCGGCGCACCGCACGCAGCGTCCCGCCACGGAGGTGGCGCCGGGGGCGCTGCGGCTGGACGTGGTCTTCACCGCGCCCACCGGCCAGAAGCTGGACCTGCGTTACGGTCCCTCGACCCGGCTGCTGGTGAGCTCGACCCCGCCCGAACTGCTGCTGGAGGGCGAGGGGAAGGGAACGGACCTCTTCCGGGACCTCGTGCTGAACGCCGAGGTGGCGGAAGGGGTGCTGCACGTGTCGGCCATGGCCGCCTCGTGCGACGACGACCCGGACAACGAGTTCCCCGCCTGCCATGTGCACCAGCAGGACTGGGGTGTCCCCGTGCGCCTGACCGGCGACGGGGACACCCGCCTGGCCCTGGTGCTGGCGGGCATGGACGCCTGAGGCGCCGTCATGCCGGTCAGATGCGCGGGTAGTGGCGGTCCCGTTCCTCGACGACCGGCATCGGCTCGACGATCCGGCGCCGCTTGAAGATGCTGACGTACGCGGCCACGCCGATGACGCCGACCGCCATCATGATGAGGCCGACCAGGTCCAGGTTGACCCCGGCCATGTGCCAGTCGGTCGCGAAGGTGAGGATGGCCCCCACCGCGATGAGACCGATGCAACCGCCGATGCCCATGATGTCCGCCTCCGAACTGCGTTGGCCCTAGGGGCTGGTAGACCTTCGCCTACCCGGAGGCGGACATCTCATGACGGGTTTTCGCGGTCAGCCTTCCAGGAACGCCTTGAGCGCGCCGGCCAGCAGGTGCGGGTCGTCGGCTCCGCACAACTCCCGCGCGGAGTGCATCGACAGGATCGGCACGCCGACGTCCACGGTCGTGATGCCGTGCCGGGCGGCGGTGATGGGGCCGATGGTCGTACCGCAGGGCATCGCGTTGTTGGAGACGAAGGACTGCCACGGCACGCCGGCGCGCTCGCAGGCGGCGGCGAAGATGCCGCGGCCGGCGCCGTCGGTGGCGTAGCGCTGGCTGACGTTGACCTTGAGGATGGGGCCGCCGTTGGGCATCGGGCGGTGCGTCGGGTCGTGCTTCTCCGCGTAGTTGGGGTGGACGGCGTGGCCGGTGTCGGCGGAGACGCACACCGTGCCGGCGAAGGCGCGGGCCCGGTCCTCGTAGCCGCCGCCGCGGGCGAAGACGGACCGCTCCAGGACGTTGCCGAGCAGCGGGCCGCCGGCGCCGGTGTCGGACTCGCTGCCCGTCTCCTCGTGGTCGAAGGCGGCCAGTACCGGGATGTACGGCAGCGCCTCGCCGGCGACGGAGGCCAGGGCGGCGGTGCCGGCGTGCACGGAGAGCAGGTTGTCCAGCCGCGCGGCGGCCAGGAACTCACGGTCGCGGCCGAGGTAGGCGGGCGGCTGGACGTCGTGCGTCATCAGGTCCCAGCCGACGATGTCGGCGGCGGCGACGCCGGTCTCCTCCGCGAGGAAGGCCATCAGCGCGCCCTCGTCGACCTCGCCGAGGCCCCAGACCGGCTGCATGTGCCGCTGCTTGTCGAGCTTGAGGCCGCTCTCGTTGACGCCGCGGTCCAGGTGCACGGCCAGTTGCGGCACCCGCAGCAGCGGACGGTCGATGTGGACCAGGGGCGTGCTGCCGTCGCGGAGCGCCAGGCGGCCGGACAGGCCCAGGTCACGGTCGAGCCAGGTGTTGAGCAGGGCGCCGCCGTAGATCTCCACGGCGATCTGGCGCCACCCGAAGGAGCCGGAGTCGGGACGCGGCTTGACGCGCAGGTTGGTGGAGTCGGTGTGTGCGCCGACGATCCGGAAGGGGGTCGCGGGGCCGGCACCCTCGGGCACGTACCAGGCGATGATCGCGCCGCCCCTCAGCACGTACTTGCCGCCGGCCTCGGCGTTCCAGGGCTCGGTCTCGGAGACCTGTCGGAATCCCGCCTTCTCCAGGCGCTCGGCGGCACTGGCGACCGCGTGGTACGGCGACGGGCCGGCCGCGATGAAGGCGGCCAGGTCATCGGTGTGGCTGCGGTCGAAGTGGGGCTGAGGGTTCATGGTTCAAGGATAGGGACGCACGGCGGCCCGCTCCGCGTCGCAGGAGCGGGCCGCCATAGCCGCTATCGGTCCCGGCCGGAACCGGTCAAACCGTGATCAGAAGGCCTCTTCGGGCAGCTCCATCACGTCGAGGGTGACGCCGTCGGCGATGGAGCGCGCCACGGAGACGTGCGGCAGGACGTCGGCGGCGAAGTGCCGGGCCGCCGCGATCTTGCCGGTGTAGAAGGGGGTGTCCTTGGCGGAGGCGCCGGCGGCCAGCTTCTCGGCGGCCACGGCCGCGCCCTTGAGCAGCAGGTAGCCGACGACGACGTCGCCGGAGGCGAGCAGCAGGCGGGTGGTGTTGAGACCGACCTTGTAGATGGACTTGACGTCCTGCTCGGTGGCGGCGAGGTCGGTCAGCATCTTGCCGACCATCGCCTCCAGGTCCACGGCGGCCTTGGCGAGCTGCTCGCGGGCGGCGGCCAGTTCCTCGCCGCCGGTGCCCGCGGCGAGGAACTTCTTGATCTCCTCGGAGAGGGTGGTCAGCGCCGCGCCCTGGTTGCGGACGATCTTCCGGAAGAAGTAGTCCTGGCCCTGGATCGCGGTGGTGCCCTCGTAGAGGGTGTCGATCTTGGCGTCCCGGATGTACTGCTCGATCGGGTACTCCTGCAGGAAGCCGGAGCCGCCGAAGATCTGCAGGGACTGCGCCAGCTGCTCGTAGCCCTTCTCGGAGCCGTAGCCCTTGACGATGGGCAGCAGCAGGTCGTTGAGCGCCTCCAGCTCCTTGGCGTCCTCGCCGGTGACCTCGGCCGCGGCGATCCCGTCCTGGATGGAGGCGGTGAAGAGGACCAAGGCCCGCATGCCCTCGGCGTAGGCCTTCTGCGTCAGCAGCGAGCGGCGCACGTCGGGGTGGTGGGTGATGGTGACCTTGGGGGCGCTCTTGTCCATGAACTGCGCGAGGTCCGGGCCCTGCACGCGCTCCTTGGCGTACTCCAGCGCGTTCAGGTAGCCGGTGGACAGCGTGGAGATCGCCTTCGTGCCGACCATCATGCGGGCGAACTCGATGATGCGGAACATCTGGCGGATGCCGTCGTGCTTGTCGCCGATCAGCCAGCCCTTGGCGGGGTGCTTGTCGCCGAACGTCATCTCGCAGGTGTTGGAGGCCTTCAGGCCCATCTTGTGCTCGACGTTGGTGGCGTAGACGCCGTTGCGCTCGCCCAGCTCGCCGGTCTCGAAGTCGAAGAGGTACTTCGGGACGAGGAAGAGGGACAGGCCCTTGGTGCCGGGGCCGTGGCCCTCGGGGCGGGCGAGGACGTAGTGGAGGATGTTCTCCTCCATGTCGTGCTCGCCGGAGGTGATGAAGCGCTTGACGCCCTCGATGTGCCAGGTGCCGTCCTCCTGCTCGACGGCCTTGGCGCGGCCTGCGCCCACGTCCGAGCCGGCGTCGGGCTCGGTGAGGACCATGGTGGAGCCCCAGGTCTTCTCGACGGCGATCTCGGCGATCTTCTTCTGGACCTCGTTGCCCTCCTCGAAGAGGATGCGGGCGAAGGCCGGGCCGGAGGAGTACATCCAGATGGCCGGGTTCGCGCCGAGGACCAGTTCCGCGTACGACCAGATCAGGGACGGCGGGGCGGTGGTGCCGCCGATCTCCTCGGGCAGGCCCAGGCGCCAGTACTCCGCGGCCATGAAGGCCTTGTAGCTCTTCTTGAAGGTGTCCGGGACCGGTGCCGAGTTGGTCTTGGGGTCGAAGACCGGCGGGGTGCGGTCGCCGTCGGCGAAGGAGTCGGCGAGCTCGTTCTCCGCGAGGCGCGTGATCTCACCGAGGATGTCCCTGGCGGTCTCGACGTCCATCTCGGCGAACGGGCCGGTGCCGTAGATCTTGTCGCGCCCGAGGACCTCGAAGAGGTTGAACTCGATGTCGCGAAGGTTTGACTTGTAGTGGCCCATGGCGACGGCTCCGTCGGGGTCGGTCGGACGGCGGGAATGCTCGCAGTCCTCGCAGCTTTATCACTTACCAGTCGGTAATGATGCTACCCGTCGGTAATAAAAACAACCCCTATCCGGCCGGATGTGACGCAGGACCTTCGACTTCTGGAGGAACACCCCCTGCCTCGCGCCGCAGTTCGTCCACGGCCGCAAAGGCGGCGGCCGTGATCGGCACCGCCAGCAGCATCCCGAGGATGCCCGCCAGGCTCGCTCCCGCGGTGATCGCGAGCAGCACCACCGCCGGGTGCATGTGGACGGTGCGGCTCTGGATCGCCGGCTGCAGCACGTGCCCCTCCAGCACCTGCACCGCCAGCACCACGCCCAGCGCCCACAGCGCGACCAGCCACCCCCGGTCCGCCAGCGCCACGAGGACCGCGACCGCGCCGGAGATGAACGCGCCGAGATAGGGAATGTACGCCCCCACGAACACGAGCGCGCCGAGTCCCACCGCGCCCGGCACCCGCAGGATCAGCAGGCCGACGGTGATGCACACGGCGTCGATCAGCGCGATGAGGGTCGTCCCCCGCATGAAGCCCTGCACCGCGGTGAAGGCGCGGTGGGCGATCCGCTCCAGCAGGGGCCCGATGCCGTTCGGCGCCAGCTCGCGCAGCAGCACCGGGAAGCGGCCGCCGTCGCGCAGGAAGAAGAAGGTCAGCAGCAGTGCCAGCACGGCGGTCGCGAGGATCTGGCCCACGATGCTGATGCCGGACACCACCCCGGAGGCGGCCCGGGCGCCGTACTTGGTCGCGAAGGACTTCAGGCTGTCGAAGGTGTTGTCCAGCGAGGGCCCCGACACGCCGAGCTCCGGCATCACCTTGTGGGCCACGTCCTTGAGCGACGCCACGATCTGGTCCCCGGAGTGCATGAGGCTCTGCACCACGATGTACATCGCGCCCGCGCCGAAGATCAGAAGGGCTACGCACGTCAGCGCCGCGGCCAGGGACCGCTGCACCCGCACCGTCCGCAGCCACCGGTACAGCGGCCCCAGCAGGGCGCTGCCCAGCAGCGCGAGCAGGACGGGCGTCACGACCGCCGCGAAGGTGACGACGAGCCAGACCACCAGCGCGCCCACACCGGCGAGGAGCAGCACGACGGCGCACCACGCGCCCGTCCGTCGCGCGGCGGCCGGCAGAAGAGGCGCGTCCACCCGCCCACCGGATCACGGCCCCGTGGCGTCCGCATGCCGGGCCCGGCGAACGGGTGGCTCCGCGCGGTCGGATACGATATTGACGGTCCGTAGAGGAAATCCTCACCCACAGTGACGACTTGGGAGCAGCCGGCAATGGCTCGACACCTCATCACCAGCGCCCTTCCGTACATCAACGGGATCAAGCACCTGGGCAACATGGTGGGGTCCATGCTCCCGGCCGACGTCTACTCCCGGTACCTGCGCCAGCGCGGCCAGGACGTCCTCTACATCTGCGCGACCGACGAGCACGGCACCCCGGCCGAGCTCGCCGCGCAGGAGGCCGGTCTGCCGGTCGACGTGTTCTGCGCCCAGCAGCACGACGCGCAGAAGGCGGTCTACGACGGCTTCGCGCTCTCGTTCGACTACTTCGGCCGCAGCTCCTCGCAGCAGAACCGGGAGATCACCCAGGCCATCGCGCGGGAGCTGAAGGAGAACGGCTTCATCGAGGAGCGCGCCATCCGCCAGGTCTACTCCCTGGACGACGAGCGCTTCCTGCCCGACCGCTACATCGTCGGCACCTGCCCGCACTGCGGCTACGACAAGGCGCGCGGCGACCAGTGCGAGAACTGCACCCGCGTACTGGACCCGACCGACCTGATCGAGCCGCGCTCCGCGATCAGCGGCAGCAGCCGGCTGGAGGTCCGCGAGACCAAGCACCTCTTCCTGCTCCAGTCCAAGCTCTCGCACGAGGTCGAGTCCTGGGTCGACGAGCACGGCAAGGACTGGCCGACCCTCGCCTCCTCCATCGCCCGCAAGTGGCTGACCGAGGGCCTGCAGGACCGTGCGATCACCCGCGACCTCGACTGGGGCGTGCCCGTCCCGGCCGACACCTGGCCGGAACTCGCGGCCGAGGGCAAGGTCTTCTACGTCTGGTTCGACGCGCCGATCGAGTACATCGGCGCCACCAAGGAGTGGTCGGACGCCGCTGCCGGGGGCGAGACCCGCGACTGGCGCTCCTGGTGGTACGACGTCGACACCGACGTCCGCTACACCGAGTTCATGGCCAAGGACAACGTCCCCTTCCACACCGTGATGTTCCCGGCGACGCTGCTGGGCACCCGGGACAAGTGGAAGAAGGTCGACTACGTCAAGGCCTTCAACTGGCTGACCTACTACGGCGGCAAGTTCTCCACCTCGCAGCGCCGCGGCATCTTCACCGACGCCGCCCTGGAGATCCTGCCCGCCGACTACTGGCGCTACTTCCTGATCGCCAACGCGCCCGAGTCCGACGACACCTCCTTCACCTGGGAGCACTTCGCGGCCTCGGTCAACAAGGACCTCGCCGACACCCTCGGCAACTTCGTCAACCGCGTGCTGTCCTTCTCCCGCAAGCGCTTCGGCGACGAGGTGCCCGCGGGCTCCGCGGCGGGCGAGGCCGAACAGCGCCTCGGCGCGCAGATCGCCGAGCTCCTCGCCGAGTACGAGCGGCACATGGAGGACCTCCAGTTCCGCAAGGCCGCCCAGGCCCTGCGGGCCCTGTGGAGCGCCGGCAACTCCTACCTGGAGGAGAAGGCGCCATGGCTGGAGATCAAGACAGATCCGGACGGCGCCGCGCTCACCCTGCGCACCGCGATGAACCTCATCCACCTGTACGCGGTGGTCTCCGAGCCCTTCATCCCGGCCTCCGCCGCCGCCATGCGCGGTGCCTTCGCCCTGGCGGACGACACCGCGGTCTGGGTCACCGCCGACGAGGCCCGCGCCCTGTCCGCGGTCCCGGCGGGCACCGCCTTCACCGTCCCGCCGGTGCTCTTCGCCAAGATCACCGATGAGGACCTGGAGTCCTACCGCGAGCGCTTCGGCGGTCAGCCGGAAGCCGCCTGATGAGCACGCCGGCGCCCGCCCAGGGCAAGTCCCCGTTCCTGCTCCTGCTGGCGGTCGGCCTGACCCTGGCGCTGGTGGTCGCGGCGGTCATCGTCGCCGTCTCGCTGACCGGCGGCCACGACTCCCGCACCGGCGCCGCCCCGGACGCGGGCGGCGCCTGCCGAGGCAGCAACATCTCCCTCGGCACGGCCGCCCAGCGCTTCCGGCTGGAACTGCCGGACGACGCGAAGGACGTGCACTACCTGGCCCAGTCCGGCGGCCTGTCCGGCAACTACGACCTGGAGATGCGCTTCCGCACCACGGCGGCCGGCCTCCAGCACTTCCTGACCGGCTCCGGCTTCCCGAAGCTCAGCGACGACGAGCACGTCCTGCGGGCCGGCCAGCCCGACGCCGACCCCTGCCGCCACGACTCCGAGGGCCTGCCCAACGCCCGCTACGCCGGCGACCAGACCACCGGTGACGGCGCCACCCACCGCACCTACGTCCGCGGCGTCGCCGTCGACGACTCCGACGCCGCCCGCCCGGTCGTCGCCCTCGTCGCCATGGACACCTGACCCCGCCGGGGGCCGCCGGCCTGCGGCGTATTCCGTACACATCCCGGTGCTAGCATCCGCGCCGCACATGTGTACGGAGGGCGTTGCCCGCCCTCCTCGGGGAGGGAACCTCAGGTGGGCCGTCATGCCCTCAGACCCGGCCGCTTGGCCGCCGCAGTATCCGCCACCGCGCTGGGCCTGCTGGCCGGGCTGGTGCCGCTCCTCACCGACACGGGTGCGCACAGCGCGCAGGCCGCGGAGGCGACCTCGGAGGTCGTCCTGGACCATCCCAGCGAAGACCGGCCCCGGGACGAGCGGTTGCTCGCCGCCGGCACGACCGGCTTCCTGCACCGCGAGTTCGACCGGCCGGGCCTGGTCTGGACCGACTACGCCGGCGGGAAGGACACCACCGTCCGGGACACGAACGGCGTGTACGCGCCGGCGAAGCCCTGCGCTCCCGTCGGCTGGGTCTGCTACGGAGGCTGGTACGGACAGGGTGCCGACACGGTGGCCCTCCCCGCGGAGGGGACGACCGGTCGGTCCGTGCAGTTGTGGGACCCGGCCACGCACACGTTGAAGACGGTCACTTCCGCGGACGGCCCGTACGTCGCGACCTACGGGGACACCGTGGTCACCCGCAGGACGCTGATCGACTTCGTGGACGGTGTGCAGCGTGAGCGCCAGGTCTCGGGCGAGACGCTGTGGATCCCTCCGGACGCGCCCCGGGCCGGTGACCGCGACGGCGTTCTCGTCGAGGCCGGAAGCACCCTCTATTACCTCGACTTCGCTTCGGCGACCCTGAAGGTGGCCTTCTCGGACGTCGCCGGTGGGGACGGTCAGTTGATCCTCACCAAGGACCGGCTGGGTTGGTTCACCCCTGGCCTGGGCCTGCACCTCAAACCGCGCGCCGACCTGTCCGCTGAGCAGACCCACTACGCCATCGGCACGGGCTTCACGAGCGAGACACGGGTGGCGCTCGTCGGCGACTGGCTCATGCTGCAGCCCCCGGACAACCTCGGGATCAGCACCGCGGTCACCGCCGTCTCGCTCACTGACGGGTCCACCCGGGACCTGCTGCCCAAGTCCTACGGCAACCCGTTGCCGACACCGGACGGCGACGCCCTCGTCACGGGCGGAACCGGCGGCGGCGACTGGTGGGTGTGGCGGCTCGGCCAGGCAGCGGACGGTTCGCCGCGGCTGACCAAGGTCACCCGGGTCGCCCAGTACGAGGACCCCAAGCTCGGGCTCGGCCTGAGCCGGGGCCGTCTGCGGGTCGCGGAGTCCGGCGACGCGGGAGCGACCGTCTCCACGGGGACCTGGGACATCGCGGCGCAGGGCGGCGCGCCGGTCGCCTCACCGCGCGCCGCGGGCCAGAACGTCGTGGGCACCTGCCCGTACAGCGCGAGCACGGTCAAGTGCGTCCTCATGTGGGGCGACAGCCTGGTCGGGGATGCCGTCCTCACCTCGTCCGGTGTGCTCAAGACCCTCGACGACGACCCCAACAGCAGCAGCCCCGAGGTGGACTTCCACGCCGGGGGCGGCGGCCGGGTCGTGGACGTCTCCGACCGCTGGGCGGTCTACAACTCGGCCGGCAGTTCCCCGGCCCAGTACGTCGGCGAGTTCGGCCAGGGCACGCTGCTCAAGCGCAGCATCCGGGCCGCGGCGCTGAACGGCTCCACGCTGTGGAGCCCGGGCACCACCGCCGGGCAGCTCACCTCGTACAGCCTGACCGCGTCCAAGACTCTGAGCACCGTGTCGGTCGGCGCCTCCTGCGTGCCGGTGGAACTCCAGGCCGTGGGCAACTGGGTGTACTGGAGCTGCGGGGACGCCGGTCCTGCCGGGGTCTACGACATCAAGGCGAAGAAGTCGGTCACCGTGGAGCCCGGTGACGTGCTGCTCGGCGACGGATACACCGTCCGGCACGACCACGCGGCGGGCACCCTGGTGCTCACCGATGCCGCGTCCGGTGCCAAGCGGGTCCTCTCCGGCGACGTGGCCGAGAGCGGCCTGCCGGCCGACCGCCGGTACCGCTTCGCGGTGGACGAGTACACCGGTCTGGTGGCGTGGGTCGATCCCATGGAGCGCGTGCACGTGGCCACCGCCGGGGTCGGTCCCTCGGCTCTCGGACTGTTCGCGGCGTCCGCCGACCCCGATGTGAACGGCAAGGGCACCTCCCTGTCCGCCACTTGGGATGCCGACTGGCTCCTGTCCCGCCCCGTCTCCTCCTGGACGCTGACCTTCAGCACGCCGCAGGGCAAGGTGCTGCGCACGCTCTCGGGGAAGGAAGTCGTCGCCGAACTGGTCGTCACCTGGAACGGCAAGACGGCCACCGGCGCCTACATCCCCAACGGCACCTTCAAGTGGAGCCTCAAGGCGGTCCCGGCCGGCGCGGTCTCCGCGGTGACGGTGGCGTCGGGCTCGGCGAAGATGTACGGCGGCACCGCCGCCCTGCACGACTACACCGGGGCGGGCAGCCGGCTCGACGGCGTGGGGGACCTGCTCACGCTGAACTCCTCCGGGGTGCTGACCTACGCGATGGGCAAGACGTCCACCGGTGCCTTCACCGCCCGGGACAAGGGCTCCGGCTGGCCCACCACCATCAAGGCCGTCCCCGTCGGGGACATGAGCGGTGACCGCTGCAACGATCTGATCGTGCGGCTGAGCAGCGGATCGCTGCGGCTGTACAAGCCCGCCTGCGGCAAGGCCGTCACGCCGTCGACCGCGTACACCTCGCTGGGGACCGGGTGGAACCAGTACGACCTGCTCACCTCGCCCGGTGACATCTCCGGGGACGGGCGGCCCGACCTGCTGGCCCGCAAGGCGTCCGACGGGGACATCTACCTCTACAAGGGCACCAGCACCGGGAAGTTGTCGTCGCGCGTGAAGCTCTACGACAACTGGAAGGGCTACAAGAAGATCGTCGGCGTCGGCGATCTGAACGGCGACGGCTGGGGCGACATCATCCAGCAGGACACGTCGAACGAGCTGTGGCGCCGCAACGGCACCGGCAAGGGCACCTTCGGTGCGCGGGTGAAGCTCGCCGACAACTGGGGGTCGTCGTACAACGTGCTCGTGGGCGTCGGGGACGTCACCGGGGACGGCAAGGCGGACCTGGTGGCACGCGACACCTCGGGCACGCTGTGGCGCTACAACGGTGACGGCGCCGGGAAGTTCGGCGGCCGGGCGAAGATCGGCACGGGGTACCAGGGCTACAAGGGCCTGTTCTGACCCGAGCACCCGACCCGAACGCCGAGGGGCCCGGAACCAGTTGGTTCCGGGCCCCTCGGCGTCACAGCGTGCCGAGGCCGTCAGGCCTTCTTCTCGGGCGGCAGCCGCAGCGCGAGGTGCAGCTCGCGCAGCCGCGCCTCGTCGACCTCGCTCGGCGCGCCCATGAGCAGGTCCTGGGCGTTCTGGTTGAGCGGGAAGGCGATGGTCTCGCGGATGTTCGGCTCGTCCGCGAGCAGCATGACCATGCGGTCGACGCCCGGGGCGATGCCGCCGTGCGGCGGGGCGCCGAAGTGGAAGGCGCGGAGCATGCCGCCGAACTCGTGCTCGACGGTCTCGCGGGTGTAGCCGGCGATCTCGAACGCCTTGTACATGACGTCCGGTTCGTGGTTCCGGATCGCGCCCGAGGAGAGCTCGACACCGTTGCAGACGATGTCGTACTGCCACGCCAGGATGTCCAGCGGGTCCTTGGTCTCAAGCGCCTCCAGGCCGCCCTGCGGCATGGAGAACGGGTTGTGGGAGAACTCGATCTGGCCGGTGTCCTCGTTCTTCTCGAACATCGGGAAGTCGACGATCCAGCAGAAGCGGAACACGTCCTCCTCGAACTGCCCGGCCCGCTTGGCGGCCTCGACGCGGACCGCGCTCATGATCTTGGAGACCTCGTCGAACTCGCCGGCGCCGAAGAAGATCGCGTGGCCCGGCTTGGCGTCGACGGCGGCGAGCAGCGCCTTGACGTCGTCCTCGGTGAGGAACTTGGCGATCGGGCCGGTGAGGGCGAGGTCCTCGCCGACCCGCACCCAGGCCAGGCCCTTGGCGCCCTGCTCGACGGCGTAGTCGCCGAGGTTGTCGAAGAACTTGCGCGGCTGGTCGGCGGTGTCCGGCACCGGGAGGGCGCGGACGTGCTTGCCGGCGAAGGCCTTGAAGCCGGAGTCGGCGAACAGGTCGGAGACGTCGACCAGTTCGAGCTTGGCGCGCAGGTCGGGCTTGTCGTTGCCGTACTTCACCATCGACTCGCGGAACGGGATCCGCGGGAACGGCGAGGTGACGTGGCGGCCGCCGCCGAACTCCTCGAAGAGGTCGGTCATGACCTTCTCGATGACCCCGAAGACGTCCTCCTGCTCGACGAAGCTCATCTCCACGTCGAGCTGGTAGAACTCGCCGGGCGAGCGGTCGGCGCGGCTGTCCTCGTCGCGGAAGCAGGGCGCGATCTGGAAGTAGCGGTCGAAGCCCGCGATCATCAGCAGCTGCTTGAACTGCTGCGGGGCCTGCGGGAGTGCGTAGAACTTGCCGGCGTGCACACGGGAGGGCACCAGGAAGTCGCGCGCGCCCTCGGGGGAGGTGGCGGACAGGATCGGGGTGGCCAGCTCGTTGAAGCCGAGCGCGGTCATCTCACGGCGCAGGAAGCTGATGACCTGCGTGCGCAGCATGATGTTGCGGTGCATGCGGGCGCGGCGCAGGTCGAGGAAGCGGTTGGTGAGCCGCATCTCCTCGTTGGCGTTGTCCTCCGGGAAGACCGGGAAGGGCAGCTGGTCGGCGGCGCCCAGCACCTCCAGCTCGGTGACGTCGACCTCGATCTCGCCGGTGGGCAGGTCGGGGTTGACGTTCTCCGCGGTGCGGGCGAGCACACGGCCGTCGACGCGGAGCACGGACTCCTTCGACTGGTGGCTCAGGGCCTCGTACGCGGGCGAGCCCGGGCGGGCGACGAGCTGCACCACGCCGTAGTGGTCGCGGAGATCGACGAAGAGGATGCCGCCCAGATCCCGGCGATTGTGCAGCCATCCGCTGAGGCGCACTTCCGCGTCTACGTCGGTGGCGCGCAGCTCACCGCAGGTGTGGGACCGGTACCGATGCATCGTTCATCCAAGTCGTCTGATTGCGGGGATGAGGCGCACCCAGTCTACGGGCCCGCGCACCTGCGACCCCATTCGTATCAAAGGTGCGAACAAACCTAAACTATGACAATGGCGTCAATGGGCATCGAGGACGTGCTGCGCGCGCTCGGCACCGGCGTATGGCGCTGGGACGGCGCCACCGACCGGGTGGAGCTCGACGCGGTCGGCGCCGGCCTGATCGGACTGGCACCACGGCCGCAGAAGGTGCACTCGGGGGTGGTCCGCGCCTGTTTCGACGCATCCGACTACGTGGACATGTCGGCGGCGGTGGCACTGGCGGTCGCCGAGGGCACCCCGTCGGAGTCGGTCCTGAGGGTGGTCGGCCAGGGCGGAGAGATCGTCCGGACGGTCGCCATGCGGACCTACGGCGTCCGCAGCGCCGACGGATGGCCGAAGGAGATGGTCGGCACGCTGCACGAGGTGCCCGCGGCGGCCGCGGTCCCGGACGGGCTGCCCGGCCGTGGCGCCGGCGCCGCGCAGGTCGCCCCCGTGGAGCGGCGGCGGGCGCGCGAGGCCTTTCTGCTGGACGCGGGCCGCGCGCTGGCCGAGGCCGACAGCACGCAGGAGGTGCTGCGGGTGGCCGCCCATCTGTCGATGCCCGGCTTCTCCCCGGACGGCCTGGCCGTCTTCGGCGTGCACGGCGAGCACCTGTCGGTCATCGGGCACCACGGGCAGCGGCCTGGCGCCGAGACGCCCTTCCTGGAGATGCCGCTGGCCACCGACTATCCGGCGGCGGTGGCCGTCCGCACCGGCCAGGCGGTCTACCTGCCGAGCCCGGAGGCCTACGAGGAGCGCTTCGCGGCGACCTGGCCGCTGGTGCGGGGCTTCGGCCGGTGCTCCTGGGCCTATCTGCCGCTGGTCGTCGCCGGTCGGACGATCGGCGCGTGGATGGCCGCCTTCCGCGAGCCCGTCGCCTTCACCCCCGACGAGCGCTCGGTGCTGACCACCGTCGCGCGGATGCTGGCCCAGGCGCTGTCACGGGCGCGGGTGCACGAGTCCGAACGCGAGCTCTCCGACGGCCTGCGGCACACGATGCTGCCCACGCGCCGCCCGCACATCGACGGCATGACCGTGACATCCCGCTATGTGCCCACCGGCGGCGGACCGCAGGTCGGCGGCGACTGGTACGACGTGATCGACCTGCCCTCCGGGCGCACCGCGCTGGTCATCGGCGATGTCCAGGGCCACGACCTGCGGGCCGCCGGGCTGATGGGCCAGCTGCGGATCGCGCTGCGGGCGTACGCGGCCGAGGGGCACCGCCCGGACGCGGTGGTGTCCCGCACCTCGCGCTTCCTCGCCGGGCTGACCGCCTGCGCGCGGACCGAGGACGACCGCTTCGCGACCTGCCTCTACGTGGAGGTCGACCCGCAGCGCGGCGTCCTGGAGGTGGTGCGGGCGGGGCACCTGGACCCGGCGCTCCGGCTGCGGGACGGCACCGTGCTCACCCGCAGGACGGCCGGTGGCCTGCCGCTGGGCATCGCCCCGGACTCCGACTACCCGACCACCCGGCTCACCCTGGAGCCCGGCGAGACCCTGCTGATCTGCACCGACGGACTGATCGAGACCGGCGGCCACGACCTGGACACCGGCTGGAAGCGGCTGCGCACTGTGCTGGAGTCCGGCCCCGCCGACGATCTGGAGGCGCTGGCCGACGCGGTGGTCGGGGCGGTCCACGGACCCGCCTCCCATCACACGACCGGACCGCTCGCCGACCGCCGCCAGGACGACATCGCGTTGCTGCTGCTGTGCCGCACCAGCGAACCGCCGGTCTGCGAGGTGCCGCTGCGCCGCAGCGTGCTCACCGTCTCCCAGACCGACCCCCGGGAGATCGGGGCGGCCCGCGAGGAGGTGCGCGCCCTCCTCCACGACTGGACCTGCGCCGAGCAGGTCGACGCGGCCGTGCTGCTCGTCTCGGAGCTGGCCGCCAACGTCCTGCTGCACACCGACGAGGACGCGGCCCTCTCCGCCCAGCTGCGGGGGATGCCGGGCGGCCGGCGGCTGCGCGTGGACGTACGGGACCGTGCCGACGAGATGCCGCACCTGCGCTCCCCCGGGGAGATGGCCTCCTCGGGGCGCGGGCTGCTGCTCGTCCAGGAATTGTCGGACGCCTGGGGCGTCGATCCGCTGGGCGACGGCAAATCGATCTGGTTCGAGCTCTACGAGGCTCCCACGCCGGTCTAGCGGCCCGATACTCTTGCCCCCGTGTACGGCTACGACCAGAACGCGACAGCGGGTGCCGCGCCCCCGATGGGCGGGGCGCCCATGGGTGGTGCGCCGATGGGCGGCGCCCCGATGGGCGGGGGGTACCCCGAACCGTCGCCGCCCTCGCTCGTGGACGCGGTGCGGGCGTTCACCACCGGCTCGATGTCGGCGGAGGACTTCCAGGCGGTCTTCGCCACCTCCAAGGTGTACTGCCCGCGCGGCGACAACCCGGGATTCCTGGCGCTGCACGACACGCAGCAGCCGGTGATCCCGATGTTCTCCTCGCTCAAGCAGCTGCGCCGGTACGCGGGCAAGGAGTCCAAGTACTTCGTCATCACCGGCGCCGAGGTGCTGGACCTGCTGCCGACCGGCTACGGCTTCGTGCTGGACATGGAGGGCGAGCACCGGATGGTGTTCGACGCCAAGGCCGTGGAGCAGATGGTGGAGTTCACCATGCGCCGCATGTACGGCTGACGAGCGGCGGGCAAGAGCCGCCGCGGGGCGGGAACCGGACAAATACCCAGGGAATGGTTGCGGGAAGTTCAGGGTTCAACTATGTTGAACGTTGAACTAACCGAGGAGGACCGGATCATGCCCGCAGTGACCGTCGAGAACCCGTTGACCCTGCCGCGTGTCACCGCTCCGGCGGGCGCGAACGCGCGCCGTGCGCTGCAGGTGACGACCGCCCCGGCCGGCTTCGAAGGCGAGGGATTCCCGGTCCGCCGGGCCTTCGCCGGCATCGACTACAAGAACCTCGACCCGTTCATCATGATGGACCAGATGGGCGAGGTGGAGTACGCGCCGGGCGAGCCCAAGGGCACCCCCTGGCACCCGCACCGCGGCTTCGAGACCGTCACCTACATCATGGACGGCACCTTCATCCACCAGGACTCGCACGGCGGCGGCGGCACCATCAGCGACGGTGACACGCAGTGGATGACCGCGGGCAGCGGCCTGCTGCACATCGAGACCCCGCCCGAGTCGCTGGTCATGAGCGGCGGCCTCTTCCACGGTCTGCAGCTGTGGGTGAACCTGCCGGCCCAGGACAAGATGATCGCGCCGAAGTACCAGGACATCCGCGGCGGCAACGTCAAGCTGCTGACCTCCGAGGACGGCGGTGCCCTCATCCGGATCATCGCGGGCGAGATCGACGGCCACCAGGGCCCGGGCGCCACGCACACCCCGATCACCATGCTGCACGTCTCGCTGAACCCCGGTGCCCAGGTGACCCTGCCCTGGCGCGCGGACTTCAACGCGCTGGCGTACGGCCTGGCCGGCCGCGGCACCGCGGGCCCCGAGCGCCGGCCGTTCCGGATGGGGCAGTCCGTGGTCTTCGGGCGCGGCGACTCGCTCACCATCAGTGCCGACGAGACCCAGGAATCGCGCAGCCCCAACTTCGAGGTCGTGCTTCTCGGCGGGCTCCCGATCCGCGAGCCGATGATGCAGTACGGCCCGTTCGTGATGAACACCCACGCCGAACTCGCCCAGGCCTTCGAGGACTTCCAGGCCGGCCGGCTCGGCAGGATCCCCGCCGGCCAGGAGTGATCCGGCGCCGCCTCGCGGCAACCTGAATAACGCGGCCCCGGCCGGGAATCCGATTCCCGTCCGGGGCCGTCGCATACGGTGGGGACAGTTCCGCGCGGCGGGTCGTTGCGGTCTTCGTCGGCTTGTGCATTTCACCCTGAGTGACTGCACGTGCACTTGCACGTGCAGATGCACGTGACTTCGATCTCTGGCTATCATCTCCCCTGTCCTGCACGGTACTTACCTGGAGAGAAGCATGCGCCACACGTACAACGGCATGGCCGCGTCCGATCTCTCCGGAGTGGTGTGGCAGAAGAGCCGGCACAGCAATGCCAACGGGCAGTGCGTGGAACTGGCGGCACTGCCGGACGGTGATGTCGCCGTCCGCAATTCGCGTTTTCCGGACGGACCGGCGCTGATATACACGAAGGACGAGATCGAATCCCTCATCCTGGGGATGAAGAACGGGGAGTTCGATCACTTTGTGGCGAACTGACCGCCGCCGTCACTTAAGGTGACGGCGCGTCTCTGGATCCTCTGGCTCCGGCAGCGTGAACAGCGCCCAGACGACCTTCCCCGCCCCGCTCAGCGGGTGCCAGCCCCAGGTCTCGCTGAAGGACTCCACCAGATGCAGGCCCCGGCCGGATTCCGCCACGAAGTCCGGTGCCATGGTGACGGGCCCGTGGCTGCTGGGGTCGCGGACCGCGCAGACTACGCGCGTTGACCACCGGACCAGGCTGAGCCGGACGCACCCGTCGGTGGCGTCCTCGGGGAGCGCGTAGCGCAGGGCGTTGGTGACCAGTTCCGAGGCGACGAGTTCCACGCCGTCCTGGAGTGCGTCCAGATCCCATGCGCGCAGAATCGTCCGGGTGAACCGGCGCGCGTCACCGACGGCCTCATAGTGCGGCGGAAGCGGGCAGGACGTGGCGCTCGACGACGAAAGACGCTCGGGGACCAGCCCATCCCATAACGGCTGCAGCCCGGTCGAGCTATCGGTCCACATGCGCACCACCCGGTATCGGCACGTACGTCATCGTCCCGTACGGCCGATGGACGATGCAAGGGGCGGATGCACGTGCATTTGCATGACGCGATACGGGTGGGACGGAAGTGGCGATCGAGAGTGACCGATCGCGTACTCAACGCAGCGCGAAGGTGGCAGACTGCTGGATGCCACGGGGAGAAGGTAGGCGGAAATGACCACAGTTCAGTCGGGAAGCGGATCGATGGTGCGCCGCATCCTTCTGGGCTCGCAGCTGCGCAGGCTGCGCGAATCCAAGGGCATCACCCGTGAGGCCGCCGGCTACTCGATCCGTGCGTCCGAGTCGAAGATCAGCCGGATGGAGCTCGGGCGGGTGAGCTTCAAGGAACGCGACGTGGCCGATCTGCTCACCCTCTACGGGATCTCCGACGACGCCGAGCGCACGGCGCTCCTCGGCCTGGTCCGCGAGGCCAACGTCGCCGGCTGGTGGCACGGCTTCGGCGACGTCCTGCCCTCGTGGTTCCAGACCTACGTGGGCCTGGAGGAGTCGGCCTCGGCCATCCGCAGCTTCGAGAGCCAGTTCGTGCACGGACTGCTCCAGGCCGACGAGTACAGCCGCGCCGTCATCGAGCTGGGGCACCCGGGCGCCCCCGGCGAGGAGGTCGAGCGCCGGCTGGATCTGCGCCACAAGCGGCAGAAGCTGCTCACCAGCGAGAACGCCCCGGAGATCGTCGCGGTGATGGACGAGGCCGTGGTCCGGCGCAGCTTCGGCGGTGCCGAGGTGATGCACGCCCAGTTGCGGCATCTCGTGGAGGTGTCCCACCAGCCGAATGTCACGGTGCAGCTGTTGCCGCTGGAGTTCACCGGCTATTCGGCGGGCGCGAGCGGCACCTTTACACAGCTGAGTTTCCCGGAATCCGATGTCTCCGATGTCGTCTATGTCGAGCAATTGACCGGTGCCATGTACATCGACAAGCGGGACGAAGTGGACCAGTACCACGACGTCATGGAGAAACTCCGTACCGACAGCCTCTCTCCCGCGGCCACCCGGGACCGGCTGAACAGCATTCTCCAGGCGATGTGACCACTGCCCTCGGGTGTCCCGCGGGGGCGATCCTCCCCGCGGTCCACGGGTGCCCCTGAACGGCCGCATTCCGTTTCCGTCCCGGGCCTGAATTTCGCGAGTTTTCCTGCCGTTCACCCGATCGAGTGAAGTGATCCTTGACATGCCGATCAGGTCATCGGCCTGGTGATCTCATGCTGCGGTGGACCGGTACCTGCGCACCTATCAGAGCAACGGGTGCCTCGTGGTGGAGCTCAACGGGGAGATCGACGTCGAGGCGGCGGTGGCGATCACCCCGCTCCTCGACGACCTCACGCAGGCCCCCGCCCCGTCCGTGGTGATCGACCTGAGCCCGGTGCGCTTCATCGACTGCTCGGGGCTCTCGGTGCTGTGCCGGGCCCGCCGGCGCGTTCTCGCCCACGGCGGGACGCTTCAGCTCGTCTGCGCCCGCCCCATGACGCTGCGCATCCTGCGCGCCACCGGGCTGATGACCGCCTTCCGGCCGGTCGCCGACCTCGACGCGGCGCTGGCGCGGCTTTCCGGCGGTCCCGGCCCCGGTCCCGGCCCCGTTGCCTAGGTGTTCCGGTCGGTGCAGCAGATCGCCGTGACGAACTCGGCGACGCGGTCCTTCTCCAGGTGGCGGGCGATGTCCGCCTCGCTGATCATGCCGATCAGCCGGTGCGCGGGGTGGTCGATCACCGGCAGTCTGCGGACCTTGGCCTCCTCCATGACCTCCAGGATCCGGTCGACCTCCTCGTCGCCCTCGATGATCTCCGGCCGCCCCTGCGCGAGTTCACCGCAGGACACCTCGGACGGGTCGCGCCCCTGCGCGACGCACTTCAGCACGATGTCCCGGTCGGTGACGATGCCGACCAGCACGTCGTCGTCCCCGCAGATCGGCAGGGCCCCGACGTTCTGCTCGCTCATGATCCGGGCCGCGTCGGCCAGGTTCTCGCGCTCACCGATGCACATGGCGCCGGGATGCATGATGTCCAGAGCCGTGGTCATGACGGCGCCTCCTCCGTGGCGTAAGTCGCCTCTTCCCTGCGTCCATCGTCACCCTGGTGGAGTAGTTCCGCGAGAGGGCGCACCCTGGAAGGGAGACCGGGGACCGCTGGAGGTGCACGTCATGCAGACCCTCGTCGGATGGCACATCGAGATGGACTTCCGTGAGGAAGGTTCCAGGACCAAGGCCGCGGCGCTGCTCCGCCTGCCGGACGGCACGGAGGTCAGATCGCACGGCCACGCCAACCGGCATCCCGCCGACCCCTCCCAGGACCGGGTCGGCGAGGAACTCGCCGCCGCGCGGGCGCTGAACGACCTCGCCCGTCAGCTGCTCGGCAAGGCCGCGCACGAGATCGAGGAGGTCACGCACCTCTCGGCGCACCCCCGGATCTGACCGCCCGGCCACCGCCGTCAGAGCCAGCCGCGCCGCTTGAAGACCAGGTAGAGGCTGACGCAGACCACGCCCATCAGCACGATCGCGAAGGGGTAGCCGAGCAGCCAGTGCAGCTCGGGCATGTGGTCGAAGTTCATGCCGTAGATCGTGCCGACGAGGGTGGGCGCGAAGAGGATGGCGGCCCACGCGGAGATCTTCTTGATCTCCTCGTTCTGCTCGAAGCCCGCCTCCGCCAGCGCCCGCATCTCGGCGTTCTGCTGCTGGGCGACGAGTGTGGCGTTGAGCGTCAGCAGGTCACCGAGCGCCTGACGGAACCCGTCGACGCGCTCGATGGTGTGGGTGACGTGGTCGGCGACGTCGCGCAGGTAGCGCTGGAGTTCCTCGCCGGTGCCGTACTTCTCGAAGCCCGCCTGCAGGCCCTCCAGCATGGAGGAGAGCGGCCGGGTGGCGCGCTGGAACTCCAGCACCTCCTGGGAGAGCTCGTAGATCCGGCGGGAGACCTGCGGGTCCCCGCCGAAGACCTGGATCTCGCTCTCCTCCATGTCCGTCTCGACGCCCGCCACGACCGGCGCGTAGCCGTCGACGACCGTGTCGAGTATCGCGTAGAGCACCGCCTCCGGGCCGAGCTTGAGCAGCTCGGGGTTGCTCTCCATGCGGCGGCGCACCGCGGACAGGTCGGGGGCGGTGCCGTGCCGTACGGTCAGCACGAAGCCGGGGCCGACGAAGATGTGCAGCTCCGCGAAGTCGACCTCCTCGGGCAGGTCCAGATAGCGCGCCGCGCGCAGCACGACGAAGAGGGTGTCCCCGTACCGCTCCAGTTTGGGGCGCTGGTGGGCCTGGATGGCGTCCTCCAGTGCCAGCGGGTGCAGGTCGAACTCCTTGGCCAGTGAGACCAGCTCGGCCTCGGTCGGCCGGAACAGCCCGATCCACGCCATCGCGCCCGGTTCGGCGCGCAGTTGCGCGTACGCCTCGGCGAGGGAGGACGGGGTCGCGATGCGGCGGCCGCCGCGGTAGAGGGCCGCGTCCATGACGCTGCTGACCGTCACACCACCGGCGCCGGACGACTCCGGCTCCAGGGGGACGTGCTCCTCCCCGGAGGGCGCCGGGGCCGGCGGGGCGGGGCGCGCGTGCTTGGCCTTGGCCGTCCTCGCGGTTCTGGCCTTCTCCTTGGCCGAGTTCCTCAGCGCGCGCAGGGTACGCAGGCGACGTCCGGGCACCGGCCACACCCCCTCTCACGGGACACCTGTGCAGCGTAGGCCCTGCCTCCGCGGTTCCGCGTCGTGCCGATGCGGGCGGCCGCAATTCGGAGGGGGCCGATCGGGTGACGCCGGGGCCGCCGACGTATCGGCTCCCGCGCACGGGTCGTTGGACAGATCCCATCCGTGATCACTGATTGGAACCATGCTCGTGAACCGTATCGCCAAGGCCGCCGCTCTCACCGCCGCTGCGAGTGCCGCCGTTGTCGGCAGCGCCGGTGGCGCCCTCGCCCTCGACGGCCACGGGCACGGCGGCTCCCACGCCCAGGGCAAGGCCATCGGCTCCCCCGGCGTCATCAGCGGCAATGTCATCCAGGTTCCGGTGAACATCCCGGTCAACGTCTGCGGCAACTCCGTCAACCTGATCCTCTCCCTGGTCAACCCGACCCTGGGCAACGTCTGCATCAACCGCTGAACCGACAGGCCGGCGCCGGATCCCCGGCGCCGGCCCGGCCGCGGGGCGGCGGGGGCACATCACGTGCCGCCAGCGCTTCGTCCGTGGCCCGCGCGGCGGCCTTCGGGCCGCCGTTTCGCATGTCGCGCCCCTCCCGGCGGACCCCCGGCCGGCCCCTCGGCCGCCGCGCGAACGGCGCTCCGCACGCGGCGGGCGGCGACAGGGGCCCGCGAGTAACCTGAGTCGCAGGGGCCTCGGCAGCCGATCTCCGGAGGACGCGACGGACCTCCTGCGCGTGCCGGATCCGACCCCGGCCCCTTCGCCACCGGTCCGGTCTTTCCGGTCCCTCCGCTCCCGTCCCGTGACTCCCCGATCCCGCGATCCCGAGGGCGGCCCTCGCCGAGTGGGAAGAACGGTAGACGGAGCGTAACGTTGCGGGCGGATACGGAGTGGCTGGCCATGGGGACACCCGAGGGACACGCGGACGCAGGCGTGGCGGATGCCGTCACGCTGGTGCTCGACGCGCGGGGTCTGGTGCTCAGCTGGCCGCCGGCCGCGCGGCGGCTGCTCGGGCTCGCCGCCGACGAGGTCGTCGGCCACCCCGTGGAGGAGCTGCTGGCCCCGCAGGACGTGAAGCGGCTCCCCGAGATCCGGGCCCGCTGCCGTTCCGAGGGCGGCTGGACCGGGGTGCTGCGGCTGCTTCGCTCCGACGGCTCCGTGCCGACGCTGGGCGTGCGGGTGGCGGCCCTGCCCGCGGAGGCGGCGGGCTCCGGGGCCCGCTGGCTGGTGCTGGCCGCCGAGTCCTCGCGCACGGCGCGCTCGGCGGCCTCCGGGCTGACCACGACGATGCTGGAGCGGATCGTCGGCCAGACCCCCATCGGGCTGGCCGTGGTCGACACCGAACTGCGCTGCGTGTGGTCGAACGCGGCGCTGGAGCGGTTCGGCGGCGGTCCCGCCCAGGAACGGATCGGGCGCCGGCTCGCGGAGATCCAGCCCGGTCTGAACGCCACGGTCCTGGAGGCGCAGATGCGCCAGGTCCTGGAGACCGGGGTGCCGGTGATCGACTACGAGCACGTCGGCCGGTTTCGGACCGCCCCGCGCCGGGAGCAGGCGCACTCGATGTCCTTCGTCCGCCTGGAGGACGAGCGCGGTGTCCCGGTCGGGGTCTGCTACTCCGTGATCGACATCAGCGAACGCTGGCGGGGCCGCCAGCGGCTGTCCCTGCTGGACCGCGCGAGCGAGCAGATCGGCCGCACGCTGGACGTCATGCACACCGCGCAGGACCTGGCCGACGTGGTGGTACCGGATCTGGCCGACTACGTGACCGTCGAACTGCTGGAATCGGTCATCAAGGGCGCCGAGCCGCAGCCGGGCCGGATCGACGACGCGCTCACGGTGACGCTGCGCCGCGCGGGGGCGCGGGCCGCCCGGCAGGGCGAGCCGGAACCGGCCTTCGGGCTCGGGGCGATCGCCACCTACATGCCTGGCACACCGCCGATCCGGGCGCTGACCGACGGCCGCTCGTGGTTCACCCCCCGGCTGGACCCGCTGGGCCTGGAGTGGTCCGCGGGCGTGCCCGGTGCGCGGTCGCAGCGCTTCGGCGAACTCGGCCTGCACACCGCCATGGTGGTGCCGATCCGCGCCCGGGGGGTCACCCTCGGCGTGACCCTGTTCTTCCGGATCCGCAGGGCGGAGCCCTTCGACGCCGAGGACCTGCGGCTGGCCGAGGAGGTGGTGGCGCGCGCCGCCGTGTGCGTCGACAACGCCCGCCGCTACACGCGCGAGCGGGATGCCGCGCTGGTGCTGCAGCGCAGTCTGCTGCCGCACGTCTTCCCCCCGCAGGACGCCGTGGACGTGGCCACCTACTACCGCCCGGCCGACGAGCTGTCGGGGGTCGGCGGGGACTGGTTCGACGTCGTCCCGCTGTCCGGGGCGCGGGTCGCCCTCGTGGTGGGCGAGGTGGTGGGGCACGGCATCGACGCGGCCGCGACCATGGGCCAGCTGCGCACGGCGGTGCGGACGCTGGCCGATCTCGACCTGCCGCCCGAGGAGTTGATGGCGCACCTGGACGACCTGGTCGTGCAGGTGGCCCGGGAGCAGCGGGACGCGCTGCCGGCGGGGGTGGACGGCGGTGTGCTCGGGTCGAGCTGCCTGTACGTGACGTACGACCCGGTGAGCCGGAGTTGCGCCATGGCCAGCGCCGGGCATCTGCCGCCCGCCGTGCTGTCGCCGGGACGGGACGCGGTGCGCTTTCCCGACGTGCCGATCGGGCCCTCGCTGGGGCTGGGCGGACTCCCCTTCGAGGCGGTCGAGTTGACGCTCGACGAGGGCAGCGTGCTGGCCCTCTACACCGACGGCCTGCTCGCGTCCCCGGGCAACCCGGACGCCATGACACTTCAGGACACCGGGCGGGAGCGGCTGCGCGCGGCGCTGGAGGGCGGCGACCTCCCGCTGGACGGCCTGTGCCGCAGCGTGGTCGACGAACTCGCCCCGGCGCGGCCGACGGACGACGTGGCGCTGCTGCTCGCCAGGACGCGCAGCCTCGACACCGGCCGTGTCGCCTCCTGGGACCTGGCCAGCGATCCAGCGGTGGTCGGCCGGGCCCGTGAGATGTCCACCCGGCAGCTCGACTCGTGGGGGCTGCCCGGCCTCGCGTTCACCACCGAGCTCGTGGTGAGCGAGCTGGTCACCAACGCCATCCGGCACGCTTCCGGTCCCATCCGGCTGCGCCTGATCCTGGAACGGGCGCTGATCTGCGAGGTCTCGGACGCCAGCAGCACCTCGCCGCATCTGCGGCATCCCCGCACCCTGGACGAGGGCGGCCGGGGGCTCTTCCTGATCTCGCAGTTCGCGCAGCGCTGGGGTACCCGCTACACGGGCGAGGGGAAGATCATCTGGGCGGAGCAGTTCCTGGACGGCCAGGCCCCGGGCCCCGGTGCCGGCAGGGAGCCGGGCGAGCTCCCGGTGCGCGAAACGGTCTGACGAATTCCGCTTCCTATGGTCCAGACCTATTGACCGGCTGGTCCAGACCTTTCTACGCTCTGCGAGTGAACTGTGGTGGGCATGTCATCGCGTCAACGGCCCGCCAGGCGGCAAGGTTTCCCCGTCGGCCCCCCACTCGAGGAGCACCCCTTGAGCACTGGAGACACCCCACGCACCTCACGGACCAGACGCCTCAGGGCCTCGGCGGTCGCGGGCTTCACCGCGCTGCTGCTGCCCGTCGCGGCACTCGTCGGTCTGGCCACCCCGGCGCACGCCGCGGGCACCACCGCCACGTACACCAAGACCCAGGACTGGGGAACGGGGTTCGAGGGCAAGTGGACGATCACCAACAGCGGCACCACCAGCATCAGTAGCTGGACCGTCGAGTGGGACTACCCCGCCGGCACTTCGGTGACCTCGGCGTGGGACGCCGACGTCACCAGCTCCGGCACCCACTGGACCGCCAAGAACAAGAGCTGGAACGGGACCCTGGCCCCGGGCGCCAGCGTCAGCTTCGGTTTCAACGGCGCCGGCGCCGGCAGCCCCAGCGGCTGCAAGCTCAACGGCGGCTCCTGCACCGGTGGCGGCGGCGACCCGACCCCGACGCCCACGCCCACTCCGACCCCCACACCCACGCCGACGCCCACCCCGACGCCCACGCCGACCCCCACCGGTCCGGTGGGCAACAAGATCCGTCTCGGCTACTTCGCCGAGTGGGGCGTCTACGGCCGCAACTACCACGTCAAGAACCTGGTGACCTCGGGCTCGGCGAGCAAGCTGACCCACATCAACTACGCCTTCGGCAACGTCACCAACGGCCAGTGCGCCATCGGCGACTCCTACGCCGACTACGACAAGGCCTACACCGCGGACCAGAGCGTCGACGGCGTCGCCGACACCTGGGACACCGGCGCGCTGCGCGGCAGCTTCAACCAGCTGCGCAAGCTGAAGAAGCAGTACCCGAACATCAAGATCCTCTGGTCGTTCGGCGGCTGGACCTGGTCCGGCGGCTTCGGCCAGGCGGCCGCCAACCCGACCGCCTTCGCCAACTCCTGCTACAACCTGGTCGAGGACCCGCGCTGGGCCGATGTCTTCGACGGCATCGACATCGACTGGGAGTACCCCAACGCCTGCGGTCTGTCCTGTGACACCAGCGGGGCCTCGTCCTTCAAGACCCTGATGTCCGCGCTGCGGACCCGGTTCGGCTCGGGCAACCTGGTCACCGCGGCCATCAGCGCAGACGGCACCAACGGCGGCAAGCTCGACGCCGCGGACTACGCGGGCGCCGCACAGTACGTCAACTACTACAACGTGATGACGTACGACTACTTCGGCTCCTTCGACGCGGACGGCCCGACCGCTCCGCACTCCCCGCTCACCTCCTACAGCGGCATCCCGATCGCCGGGTTCTACTCCGACGCGGCGATCCAGAAGCTGAAGAGCAAGGGCATCCCGTCGAACAAGCTCAACCTGGGCATCGGCTTCTACGGGCGCGGCTGGACCGGCGTCACGCAGGACGCCCCGGGCGGCTCGGCGACCGGCGCCGCGCCGGGCACGTACGAGGCGGGCAACGAGGACTACAAGGTCCTCAAGAACACCTGCCCGGCCACCGGGACCGTCGCGGGCACCGCGTACGCCCACTGCGGCAGCAACTGGTGGAGCTACGACACCCCGGCGACCATCGCGGGCAAGATGACCTACGTGAAGAACCAGGGCCTCGGCGGCGCGTTCTTCTGGGAGTTCAGCGGCGACACCAGCAACGGTGAGCTGGTCACCGCGATCAACAACGGCCTGAGCTAGTCCGGCCGGAGGAAGGCCGGGGAGGCGGTCCTGCCGCCTCCCCGGCCTTGTCCGTGCTCAGGCCGCGCAGCGGGAGCCGTCGAGGGAGAAGGACGCGGGCGCGGCATTGCCGGAGTACCGGGCGCCGATGAAGCCGAAGGCGGCCGAACCGCCCGCGCCCAGCGAGCCGTTGTAGCCCTTGGCGCGGACCGTGACCGAGGGGCCGGACTGGGTGAAGTCCGCGTCCCACATCTGCGTCACGCGCTGGCCGTCGGGGAACGTCCACTCCAGCCGCCAGTCCGATCGCGGCGTGCGGGTCGTCACCGTCACCGCGGCCTGGAAGCCGCTGTCCCACTGGTCGACCAGCGTGTACGTGACGGAGCAGGTCGCCGCGGGGGCGGAGGACTCGCTGTGTGAGGGCCGTGCGGGCGGGGCGCCGTGCGAAGGGCGGCGGTCCGGCGCGGCGGGGATCGTGTGCTCCGCGGCGGACGGCTCGGCGTCACCGGGGAAGGACGCGTCGTCGGAGGGGTCCTGCGTTCCGGTGGGCGCGGGGGCACTGGGCGCCGCGGGCCCGGGCAGGGGCGACAGGCCGGCGTCGGTGCCGCCCTGCGCGGTGGGCGCGGCGGACGCGGCCCGCGGCGCGGAGTCGTCGGCGGTGACGAGTACGGTCAGCCCGACCACGGCGGCCAGCAGCCCGGCGGCGGCCACGACGCCCACTCTGCCGCCGGGTACGCGCCGTGCGACCCGCCCGGCCGGGCGCCGGATCCGGCGCGGCGGCCTGCGGTCGGCACGGGGGAACGGCGGCTGCGCCTCGCCGGTGCGGGCCGCCTGCCGGCGGGCCTCCAGATACGACGGGCCCGCCCAGCCCAGCACGCCCTCGGCGAGCGCCTGCGCCAGCCCGTCGCCGTGCGGGGTCAGGCAGACCGCCGCCTTCGTGCACTCAGGGCACCGGTTGAGGTGCCGGCGCAGGTCCTCCGGCACCGCCTCCTGCGGCATGCGCGTGGTCACGTCCAGCAGCCCGGCATAGGCGGCGCACTCGTGCGTCGGGGGCTCCGCCAGGTGCGCGCTCAGGCAGTGCTCGCGGAAGATCTCGTGCGCGCGGTCGGTCTCCCGGGGGTCGCCGGCCGGACGGCACTCCACCTCCGCGTACCAGAGCGTCTCCGCGACGCGCTCCGGCATCGCCCTCAGCCCGCGCAGCGCCAGAGGCTCCGTGCGCTGGGCCCCGGTGCGGGCCCTGCGGGCGGCGCGCTCGGCGTTCAGCCAGATCCGCAGCTCGGGCTGCAGGCTGTCGCCGTCGCCTCCGGCCGCCCAGTGCGCGGTGGTGTCCCGGACGGCCGTCAGCAGGAAGGGCAGGCACGGCAGCCCCGCGCCACCGGTGCCGGGTGCGTGCGCCGTGTACGGCTCCTTGGCCACCGCCAGCCCGCGGTCGAAGGCATCGGCGGCCAGCCGGCCGCCGGCCTCGGGAGTGAGGGCGCACAGCTGCGCGAAGCAGAGCACTTCCCCCCAGTACTCGGACAGCAGGACGGCCTCGGGGACCGGGGCTGCGGGCGTCATGGAGCGGGGGACCACCCTTCGGCGTCGGGGAGGCTGCGCCTTTGTGGTGCGGGGAGCCTTTCACGGCTCCTGCACAAGTGGCAAGACGCGATGTCCTTTGCCCGGACGGGGCGTTGGCGGCCTTTCGATGCGCGATGCGGCGCCTGCCGTGGCCGTCACGCCGCCCGGCCGGCGGGTGCGCCGGTGGTCCGTGGCAGCGTCGCGCGGATGACCGGGAGGGACAGGACCGCGGCCACCGCGGCGAGTTGCCAGACGGCGCCGAAGCCGAGGACGCCGGAGGTGCCCAGGAGCACCGACAGCGGCCCGGCGGCGGCGAGCCCGACGGGGCCCAGGGCGAAGGCGCCGAACGCGCCGTACGCGCTGACCCGGGCGACGGCCCCGGGCGGCACCTGGGACTGGGTCACGGTCGCGTAGAGGGTGCCGGCGACGGACGAGCAGACGCCCGCGGCCAGCGCGCCGGCGCACACCCACGGCAGCGACTCCCCGGAGGCGAGGGCGGCCGACGGCAAGGCCCAGCCCACAGTGGCGGCCGTGGCGACGAACAGCGGCCGGCGTGGCCGGCGGCCGAGCATGGCTGTGCCGCCGGCGACCGCGCCCGCCCCGTACAGCGCCATGACCAGGCCCCACGAGGTCGCCCCGCCGAGCCGGCGCTGCGCGACGAGGGGGCCGAGGACCAGGAACGGCGCCCACACGAAGAAGTTGAACAGGCAGACGTGCAGGGAAGTGACCCACAGCCAGGTCCGTGAGCGGAACTCCGTCCAGCCTTCCCGCAGGTCGGCGAGGAAGGATGCCGCGGGGCCGGTGGGGCCGGCCGTGCGGGGCAGCAGGAGCAGCGCCGCGACGCTGACGCCGTAGGTGGCGGCGTCCACCGCGAACACCGCCGCCGCGCCGGCGGTCGCGGCCAGCAGGCCGGCGAGGGCAGGCCCGGCGACCGAAGCGGCCGAACGGGCCACTCCCAGCAGCGCGTTGCCGTCCGACAGCGCCTCGCCCCGCACGATGCGCGGCACGAGCGCGTCCAGCGCGGGGGTGAACAGCGCCTCGGCGGCGCCCCAGACGACGACCAGCGCCATCAGCGTCCCGAGGTGCGGTTCGCCGCCCAGCAGGGCCAGGGCCAGGCCGCTCTGTGTGAGGCAGCGTGTGACGTCCGCGGCGAGCATCACCCGCCGGCTGCCCCAGCGGTCGCTGAGGACGCCGCCGGCGAGGAGCACCAGGACGAGCGGCAGGATCCGGGCGGTGAGGACGAGGCCGAGTTCGGTGCCGCCGCCACCGGTCTCCAGGACGGCGAACGCCAGCGCCACCGACGCCATCGACGAGCCGAACAGGGAGGTGGCGTAGCCGGTGAAGAAGCGGCGGAAGTCGCGTTCCCGCAGCACGGCGGGGCGGAAGTCGAAGGGCATGCGCGCAGCGTGCAAGGGCCGCACGCCGACACGCCAGGCCCTCGGGCGAAGTTATTGAGTCGTGCCGACTCAACTTATGCTGGGTGCAGTTGCAGACGACAGGCCATTTACTGCGGTCTGTGGGCCGCGGGCCGCGGTGAAGGTGCGCATCGACAGGGGGGTGGGGATGAGCCGTCCGGTGGAGTACGCCGTCGCCGTCGACCGCTATCTCTCCGCCACGGGCCTGGGCACCGGCTCCCGCCGGGTCTACCGGATCGCCCTGGCCACCTGGGCATGGGGCCTGGTCGACCGCGCCGCGCCCCTCGGGCGGGGGCGGCGCAATGCCGCGCCGCCCGCCGTCCCCCTGGTGCTCCTCGACTCCCCGCAGGCGGCGCAGCGGTTGCGTGAGGCCTTCGCCGAGCGCTCCGCCGCGGTCGGCGCCCGCACGGCCAACCGCGAACTGTCCGTCCTCGTGGGCGCCGTGACCTGGTGGCGGGCGCAGGGCTGGCTGACCGGCGACCCCGTCGACGGCCTGCGCGCGCTGCCCCTGCCGGAGCCGCGCGCCGCGGGAGGCGGGCCCGACGCGGACCGCGTGCGGGCGGTGCTCCGCCTGTCCGCCCCTCTGCGTGAACAGGCCCTGTGGCATCTGCTCCACGACACCGGGGCGCCCATCGAGCGGGTCCTCGCCCTGGACGTCGACGACCTGGACCTGCCCGGCCACCGCACCCGCGAGCGCCTCGGCGGCACGCCGCTGCGCTGGGGTGAGGCGACGGGCCGGCTGCTCGCGCTGCTGACGCTCGGACGCGTCGGCGGGCCGGTGTTCCGCACCGGGCGCGGCCGGCTGTCCTACCGCCGCGCGGCCGAGGTCTTCACCGCCGCCACGCGCCCGCTCGACCCGGGCGGGCGCGGGTGGACGCTGCGGGAACTGCGCGGCCCGGGGCGGTGATCCGCGGCGTCAGCCGCCGTGGGTGAAGCGGGCCGTCACCGAGATCGTCGCGAGGCCCTTGATCGTGCCGAGCCGGTTCCAGGTGAGGCCGAAGTCGGCCCGGTCGATGGCGGCTTCGGCGGTGAGGACGACCGCGTCGGGGGAGGCGGTGTCGGCCCGGCCCGTCAGGGCGAGCGGGCGCGTGGTGCCGCGGACGGTCAGCTCGCCGTCGACCGCGAGGGCGCCGTCCGCGTCGGCGGTGACCCGGCTGGCGGTGTAGACGATCGCCGGGTGGGCCGCGACGTCGAAGAACTCGGCGGACTTCAGGTGGGTGTCGCGCTGGGAGTTGCCCGTGTCGAGGGAGGCGGCCTCGATGGTGAGCGTGCCCTGCGCGGTGCCGTCGGGGGCGAGTTCGCCGGTGCCGCTGATGCCGGCGAAGGCGCCCTTGACGGTGGCGGTGCCCCACATCGCCTTGTGCCTGAGCCGGACCGAGGAGCCCGCGGGGTCGAGGGCCCACGTGCCCGTGCGCAGGCCGGCGGGGGTGGTGGACGGGTCGGTCATGGGGGAACCGTGCTCCTTTGATAGCTAGCCAGATATTAAGTAGCTGGCTAGACAATAACCGGCGTTGGTACCCTGGGCAATGTGATGACGGAGATCCACACGGGGACGGACGGCAAGGCGGCCTGCCCCGGCACCGCGGAACTGGAACTGCTCGCACGGTGGGACGGGTTGCAGTCGGGCTTCCGCCGCATCACCGATCAGCTGCTGGCGGATGTGGAGGCGCGGTCGGGGCTGACCCCGTCCTCGTTCCAGGCGCTGTGGTTCCTCATGACCATGCCGGAGCGCTCCGCGCCGATGAACCAGCTCGCGGGAACGCTCGGCTTCACGACGGCGGGCACCACCAAGGTCGCCGACCGACTCACTGAGGCCGGACTCATCGAACGCCGTCCGTGCCGGAACGACCGGCGCGTCACGCTGGCGGCGCTCACCGAACGCGGGCTGGAGGTGGCGGCGACGGCCGCCCGCGCCCTCGCCGACGCGTTGCGGGAACGCGTCGTCGCCCCGCTCGGCGGCACGGAGCGCTTCGCCGCGCTCGCGGACGCGGTCACCGCCGTCGACCCGGAGCCGCCCGGGCGTCCCCCCTGCGGGTCCTGAGCGTAAGCCGTCAGGTGCCTACCGCGACCGAGCGCGGGTCGAAGCCGAAGGGCAGTTCCAGGCGGTGGCGGCGCATCAGGGCGTCGTCGGACAGCAGGTCCTGCGTGCGGCCGTCGGCCGCGATGACTCCGCCGCTGAGGATCACCGCGCGCGAGCAGAGTTCCAGGGCGTAGGGCAGGTCGTGCGTGACCATCAGCACCGTGACGTCCAGCGACCGCAGGATGTCGGCGAGTTCGCGGCGCGAGGCCGGGTCCAGGTTGGAAGAGGGCTCGTCGAGTACGAGGATCTCCGGCTCCATGGCGAGCACGGTGGCCACCGCGACCCGGCGCCGCTGGCCGAAGGACAGGTGGTGCGGCGGCCGGTCGGCGAACTCCGCCATGCCGACCCGCTCCAGCGCCGTGCGGACGCAGGCCTCCAGCTCGGGGCCGCGCATCCCGGCCGCGGCGGGCCCGAAGGCGACGTCCTCGCGGACGGTCGGCATGAACAGCTGGTCGTCCGGGTCCTGGAAGACGATGCCGACCCTGCGGCGGATCTCCGCGAGGTGCTTGCGCTCGCCGACCGGCAGGCCCGCCACGGTGACCGTGCCCGCGCCCGCCTCCAGGATGCCGTTGAGGTGCAGTACGAGGGTGGTCTTGCCGGCGCCGTTGGGCCCGAGCAGGGCGACCCGCTCGCCGCGGCCGATGGTCAGGTCCACGCCGAACAGCGCCTGGTGGCCATCGGGGTAGGCGTAGGCGAGGCCCTTGACCTCGAGCGAAGGTGTCACACGAACCATCCCATCAGACAGACCAGGAGCGCGGCGGCCGGGAGCGCGGCCGCGTACGACCACTGCGCCCGGGACGCCGTGACGTCGTCGATCACCGGCATGCTGCCGGCGTAGCCGCGGCTGACCATGGCCAGATGGACGCGCTCGCCCCGCTCGTAGGAGCGGATGAACAGGGCGCCCGCGGACTTGGCGAGCACGCCCCAGTGGCGCGGGCCGCGGGCCTCGAAGCCGCGCGAGGCGCGGGCGACGCGCATGCGGCGCATCTCGCCGGTGATGACGTCGCCGTAGCGGATCATGAAGGAGGCGATCTGCACCAGCAGCGCGGGCAGCCGCAACCGCTGGAGGCCCAGCAGGAGTTCGCGCAGCTCGGTGGTGGAGGCCAGCAGCACCGAGGCGGCGACGCCCAGGGTGCCCTTGGCGAGGATGTTCCAGGCGCCCCACAGGCCGTTCACGCTCACGGACAGCCCGAGCACCTGCGTGTGCGGGCCTTCGGCGACGAACGGCATCAGGACGGCGAAGGCGACGAACGGCACCTCGATCAGCAGCCGCCGCAGCAGGAAGCCCGCCGGGACCCGGGCCACCGCCGCCACCGTGGCCAGCAGCACCGCGTACAGGCCGAAGGCCCACACCGCGGTGCGCGGTGTGGACACCACGACGAGGACGAAGCAGAAGACCGCGGCGATCTTGCACTGCGGGGGCAGCGCGTGCACCGGCGAGTGCCCGTGCCGGTAGAGCCGGTGTGCGTGCCCCGCGCCCATCCGTCAGGCCTCGTCCGTGCGCGGCCGGCGGCGCACGACCCAGAAGACGCCGCTGCCGAGCGCGAGGGTGGCGCCGACGCCGAGGATCCCGGCGAGGCCGCCGGACAGCCGGGGGTTGCCGACGTCCTTGGTCTGGTAGTCCGCCAGCGGCGAGTCCTTGGCCACACTGTTGTCGGTGTTCTTGGCCTTCTTGTCGATGCCGTGGTCGGCGGCGACCTTCTCCAGGCCGTCGGGGCTGGCCGACGCGTAGTAGCTGACGAATCCGGCGAGCACCAGCGCGGCGATCAGGCCGGCGATCCACAGCGGCCGTATGCCGCCGCGCTTGGGGGTGGTGGTCACGGCCGCCATCAGACGGTCGCCTCCTTCAGCTCCAGCGGACGGCGCAGGTCACGGGCGCCGTGGACGAGATCGGGACGGACCGCGATCACGGCGCCCACCGTCGCGGCGGTGATGAACGCCTCGCCGATGCCGATGAGCACGTGGACGCCGACCATGGCGGTGAAGACCTTGCCCAGGGGGACGTCGGTCGTGCCGCCGAGCGCGTAGATCGCGGTGAAGGCGACCGAGGCCGCGGGGACGGAGAGCAGGGCGGCCACGAAGGCCGAGCCCGTCACCGAGCCGCGCGTGCGGGGCAGCACCTTCACCAGGCCGCGGAAGACCGCGTAGGCGACGACGACCGTCACGATGGCCATGTCGGTGATGTTCACGCCGAGCGCGGTGAGACCGCCGTCGGCGAAGAGCACCCCTTGGATGAGCAGCACCACCGACACGCACAGCACGCCGGTGTAGGGGCCCACCAGGATCGCGGCGAGCGCGCCTCCGAGGAGGTGGCCGCTGGTGCCCGCCGCCACCGGGAAGTTGAGCATCTGCACGGCGAAGATGAAGGCGGAGACGAGCCCGGCCAGCGGGGCGGTGCGCTCGTCGAGTTCACGCCGGGCGCCGCGCAGGCTCACGGCCACGGCCGCCGCTGCGACGGCCCCGGCCGCCACCGACACCGGGGCGTCGATGAATCCGTCGGGTACATGCATGAGGTGCTCCGCTTCGGAGTCGGCCTGCGTGAACGCCTCATCATACGGTCTTATTGCGACATCTTTGCAAGAGCCTGGACGGCGCTAGAGCTTTCGTCTCGCGTGTACCGGGCGTTGGCGACCAGGTCCCCTTCACGGCGCCGTTCGTTCAGGCCAGTGGCCGGCCCGCCGAGAGATTCCAGCGCCCGGACCGTCCGCTGAGATCCGTCGCGGTGAGCGGCGGGACGTCGATCCGCCAGAACGCCGGCTCCGGCACCCCCAACGCCCGTACCGCGCACGCCCGGACGATCTCCGGTTCGACCACGGCGACCACCCGGCCGGGCGCGGCCGCCAGAGCGTCCAGCCAGTCGCCGACCCGCGCGCACAGGTCGCGCAGCGACTCGGCGTCGTGCGGGGCGGCGTCGGGGTCGGAGAGCCAGGCCGCGACCGCGTCGGGTTCCTCGGCGCTCACCTCGGCCAGCGTGCGGCCGCGCCAGCGACCCAGCGCCCAGCCGTCGGGGGCCTGTTGGCCGAAGGCCAGGCCCAGCGCCTCGGCGGTCGCCCGGCAGCGCGCCGAGGGCGACACCAGGACCCGTCCGGCGGTGGGCAGGTTGCCGGCCACCGCGCGGGCGGCCGCCAGCGCCTTATCGTCCGGCGGCACGTCATCGTCGAACCGCGCCTCGCGCAGCGCGGCCGTCACGACCGGCGAGATCAGGGTCACCCGGGTGGTCATGCGCTCTCCTCCGTTGTCCGCGGGGCCGCCGCCGGGCCCCCGACAACCCTTCCACGGCAGGTCGCGCGGCCAACGGGGGCGCACCAGCCGCCTCCTCCCGCCGGCCGAGCGGGTGCCCGGGCTCTGACGCTCAACGGGTCGTGCGCGCGGGGTCGTTCGCGGCGATCAGGGTGTGCAGCCGGTCGGCGGCGGTGCGGCCGAAGGCCGGGTCGTTGAGGTGTGTGTCGTACGCGGCCAGTTCGACCCGGCTGCCGCGCAGGCCCTCGCGCAGCGCCGTGAACAGCACCTCGTCGACGGACGGGTCGTGGTAGGGGCCGCCCGGGGCGCCGAGGGTGGAGAGCCCGCGCAGCGGGAGGAGCAGGGCCGCGGGGCCGGTCGCGGCGCGCAGCTTCTCGGCGACCTGGCGGCCGAGCGCGGCGCACTCGGCGGCGGTGGTGCGGATGACGGTGACGGAGGGATTGTGCACATGGACGTGGCGGGACCGGAAGCGTTCGGGCAGTGCGGCGAGCGGCCCGAACTTGACCATGTCCAGCGCTCCCGGGCTCACGACCTGCGGCAGCCCGGCGCGGCCCGCCGCCCGCAGCCGGTCCGGGCCCGCGCCGAAGGTGCCGCCGACGAGGTCGTCGGCGAGCTCGCTGAGCGTGAGGTCCAGCACGCCGGCGAACATCCCCTGTGCGGCGAGGGTTTCCAGGGAGCGCCCGCCGGACCCGACGGAGTGGAAGACCAGTACCTCGTAGCCGAGTTCGGTCAGCCGTTGCCGGGCGGCGTCCACACCCGGGGTGGTCACGCCCGCCATGCTGGCCGCGATCAGCGGCCGGTCCTCCGCGGGCGGCGGCGGTGCGTCGGTGGCGAAGCCGGTGGCCATGGCCGCGATGGCGTCGGCCGCGTTCGCCAGGATCGGCGCCGAGACGCGGTTGACGCCCGCGATGTCGACCACGCTGTACATCATCGCGATGTCGGCCGCCCCCACGTACGGCGAGACGTCGCCGGCCGCCATCGAGGACACCATCAGCTTCGGCACGCCCAGCGGCAGCGCGCGCATCGCGCGGGTCGCGATCGACGTACCGCCGCTGCCCCCGATGGCCAGTACGCCGTGCAGCCGCCCCTGTTCGTGCAGCCGGCGCACCACCTCGGCGGCGCCCTCGGCCATCGTGGTCACCGCGGTGCCCCGGTCCCCCTGGGCGCGCAGCCGCGCGATGTCGGCGCCCGCCGCCCTGGCGACCTCGGCGCGCGGTATGTCGGCGGGTACGCGGGGCTCGCCCGCGACCCCGGTGTCGATGAGGACGACCTCCACGGCGCGCCGCAGCAGGCGCTCGCGCAGCCATCCGTACTCCACACCCTTGGTGTCCAGCGTTCCCAGCAGCGCAACCACCGGCATGGATCACAGTGTTGGGGGGATCGGCGGATGTGACAAGGCCTCATGCCGCGGGCACGCGCCGCAGCAGCAGGAGCGCGGTGTCGTCGACCCGGTGCGCCGAGGCGCCGTCGTAGTCCACGAGGGCCTCGGCGAGTTCGTCCAGCGGACCGGGGCCGGCGGTGGCGAGGGCGTGCGCGAGGCCGGCGATGGCGACGTCCAGGTCGGTGCCGGGGCTCTCGACCAGCCCGTCGGTGTAGAGCGCGAGCACCGCCTCCGGTGGCAACGCCACTTCGGTGGTGGGGTATTCGGCCAGCGGGTCGATGCCCAGCAGCAGCCCCGGCGGGGTGGCGAGGACCTCGGTCCGTCCCCCGGGGTGGCGCAGCAGGGGCGGGAGATGGCCGGCGGTGGCCAGTCGCGCCACGCCCTCGTCGAGGGCGAGATGGACGTACAGGCAACTGGTGAAGAGCCCGGTGTCGAGCTCGTCGAGCAGCCGGTTGGTGCGGGCGAGCACCTGGTCGGGCGAGGCGCCCGCGGTCGCGTGCGCGTGCACCGCGGTACGGACCTGGCCCATCAGGGCGGCGGCGTTGACGTTGTGGCCCTGCACGTCGCCGATGACGGCGGCCGCGCAGGAGTCGCCGAGCCGGATGAGGTCGTAGAAGTCGCCGCCGATGTCCATGCCGCTGGTGGCGGGCAGATAGCGGGCGGCCACCTCCAGGCCGGGCAGCGAGGGCAGCGTGTGGGGGAGCAGGCCGGCCTGGAGGCCGTGGGCGAGCCGGTGCTTGGCGTCGTAGACGCGGGCGCGGTCCAGGGCTTGCGCGATCAGGGCGGTCAGCGAGGCCATCGCGCTGCGCTCGCCGCGGGGGAACGGGTGCGGCTTGGCGTAGCCCAGGATGCAGCAGCCGACCGGGCGGCCCGAGGCGATCAGCGGCAGCAGGGCCCACGCCGACTTCCGCAGGGAGCCGGCCAGCCCCGGATACGCCCGCAGCAGTTCGTCGGGGGAACTGTAGAAACGGGGTACCCCGGTGAGCAGGGCCCGGCTCGCCGGGGTCCGGCGCGAGCCGAGGGACGTGCCGTCGAGGGCGGCCATGGCCTCCTCGCCGTAGCCGCGGTGGCCGATCACCCGCAGCCTGCCGCCCTCGGCGACGAAGAGCGCGAAGGCGTCCGCGCCGAAGGCCGGCGGGAACAGGTCGGCCACCAGCTCGACCACGTCGCGCACTCCGACCGCCTCGGCGAGCGCACCGGCCAGCTGCATCAGGTGGTAGATCGCCGTGACCCGGTCCGGCGCCTTGCCGGCCGTGTCGATCCGGCAGTTCCCGGGGACCTGTGGCCCCGGGTCCGGACGGTGGTCGGTGGGGGAGATCCGCACACTCACCCCGGTCGCGTCCGGGTAGAGCTGGAAGAGCAGCCAGTGGTCGGGGGGCCGCCGGGCGATGAACGAGGTCGGCTGCCCGCTGAGCACGGCGCCGCGGTAGCGGTCCTCGTGCACCGGGTCGCGCAGCCAGGGCAGCGCCTGCCACGGCAGCGCGCCGAGCAGGACCCGGGCGGGCTCGCCGACGAGCTGCTCGGTGCGGCCGCTGACGTAGGCGATCCGCCCGCTCGGGTCCAGGGCGCACGCGCCCTCCGGCAGCCGCCCCACGAAGTCGGCCGCCGCCTGCGCCTCGTCCGGCCCGGCGGTTCTGGTGCGGGTCGGTTCCAGCACCCGCGGCAGCAGGCCGGGACGGACCGGGTCGCCGACGGACTCCGCACGACGCAGTTGTTCGCACATGCGTTCGCACGCGTGGACGATGACGGCGCGCTCGGCCCCGATCGGCCGCTCGGGATGGGAACCCGGCCAGATCAGCATCAGTGCGCCGCGCACGGTGTGCGCGGCGTCCAGCACGGGGGCGACGGCCAGAGCCAGGTCGTACGGCAGCACCAGCGCGGTCTGCGGATAGCGTTCGGCCAGCTCCTCCCGCGAGCCCAGCCACACCAGGCGCCCGGTCCGCACGGCGTCCGCCACCGGCGCCGACCGGCTCAGCGTCACCCGCGCCCACGGCGTCGCCAGCTCCCACGGCGCCCCGGTCAGCACCTCCAGGCCGAGCACCCGCCCCTCGGGCAGCATCAGGAAGACGGCGCCGATATGCGCGTTCGTGGCGCGCACGACCTCGGCGAGCGTCTCGTCCAGTTGCTCCCGTACGGGGGCGGTCACCACCATCACGGGCCCACCGTTCATGCCGATCGGCTCTCTAAGGGGACGATACGCCTCATTCCACCCCTCTACCCCCGAGCGGCCACGGGGCCGGGCGCGCGGGGGCGCGGGGACAGGGAGCGGCGACCTGGTCGACGCGGGCGCGGGCGCTTGTGCGATGGCGTCTGCTTGCGGTGGACGGTCGTGCCGGTGACCACGAGCGCCACGGCGCGGGAGCGGCGGTGGGCGGCGGCGCGCCATCAGTCGGGCGGCGAGTGGGGATCCAAGGATCGCGGGCCCGGGTCTCATGCGTGGGCGCGGGCGGTGAGGCGGCTGTGGGCCACGAGGTCGATGGCGGTGCCGCCGTCGTGCTGGGCCGGGGCCCGGGTGGCGATCCGACCCGGCCGGGGTCGGGTCGGGGTGTTGCGTCATCAGCCGGGCGGCGAGGGGGAATTCGGGGCCGCCGGCTTGGGTGGTGGGGCTTTTCCTGGGCGGGCGCGGGTCGGGGGGCGGCCGGGGGCTACGACCGGTGCGTCGTATGGGCGCGGACGCCATCCGGCGGCCGGCCCGCCGGGGTCGGGTCGGGGTGTTGCGCCATCACCTGGGCGGCGAGGGGGAATTCGCGGGCCGTCGGCTTGGGTGGCGGGGTTTTTCGCGGGCGGGCGCGGGCCGGCGGTTATGACGGGTGCGTCGTAGTCGTGGGGGCGACGAGGTCGATGGCGGTGCCGACCTGGTCGGCGAGGGTGACGGCGACCAGGCGGGACTGGGCGGAGGGGACGGCTCCGGGGGTGGGGCGGAGCATGAAGCGGCCGTGGAACCGGCCGTTGTGGAAGACCCGGAGTTCGACCTCCGTGTCGGGGAGGCCCTGGCGGTCGGCGTCCCAGGGGCGGCGGCCCCAGACGACCGTGCCGTCGGTGTCGAGCCGCGGGGGGTGGCCGACGAGGGTGCCGTACTCGAAGCGGCAGCCGCGCAGCTGGAGCAGGCTCACGAGCTGGTCGCCGACGTGCTCGACGACCCGGTGCGGCGAGGGGGCGCACTGGGCGAGCCGGGAGGTCTCGTGGATGCGGGCCAGGTGGTCGGCGTCGGTGATGGCGACGACTTCCAACCGCCGTGTCCGAGCGGCCAGCTGGGACACGGCCAGCCCGACCGCGAGCAGCAGCACGGCGGTGGCGATGTCGCCCGGCCCGGCGATCGCGAACCGCTCGTAGGGCCGGGTGAAGAAGAAGTCGAACCACGCCGCGGCCGACAGCGCGGCGACGGCCCCGGCGACGCGGCTGCCGAGGACGGCCACGGCCACCACCGCGACCACCAGGGTCAGTGCCACGAGCGGAGCGGCGACGGCCGCGCGGAAGGGCAGCAGCACCGCGGCGACGGCGAGCGGCAGCAGGACCGCGGCGGGCAGGGCGAGCCTGCGGAGGAACGGGGACAGGGACGGGTTGTGCAGCACGGCCCTCACCTGATTCGGCTGGTTCGGAAGTGCGGAACCCCCCCGGGGGTGCGTCAGACGGGCCCGGCGGCCCGCAGCGGCAGCCGCCGGCCGTTGTGGCGGCGCACGGTCTCGAAGACCTGCTGGAGCGGCGGGCGCGGCACGGTCAGGACCGGGCAGGCCGCGTCCCGTACGCACTGGTGGGCCACCGAGGACGACAGCAGCCGGCGCAGCCGGCCGGGGCTCCCGGCGCCGACGACGAGCAGGTCGTTCTCGCGGTTCGCGACGTGGACCAGGGAGCGGGCGGCCGGGCCGCGGGCGATCAGCGCCTGGACCGGGAGGCCGGCCGGCGCACCGCCGAAGGCGTCGTCCATCGCGGTCAGCAGCCGTTGCCGGGCCTGGTCCTGGTCCGCGCGCAGCAGCAGCGGCGGGCTCGGGTGGCGACGGTAGGCGAACTCGCCGCCCGTCGGTTCCCAGGCATGCACCACGACCAGCACCGCGTCACCGCGGCGGGCCTCGGCGGCCGCCCGGTGCAGTGCCGCGAGACTGCCCAGCGAACCGCTCACCCCCACGACCACGCGGCGGAACCCGGTGTCTTCCATACCTCCATGGAAACGCCGCCCCTCCCGCGCGCGGGGGCTCTTGTCGCCGGCCTGTCGCCGCCATGGAGACACTTGACGCTTCCTTGACCGTGGCGCCAGCGCACCGTCAACGCTTGGCCCGTGGACGTCAACGTCGCGTCAGGGAAGGGCCCGGACCCGGATGCGCCGGGCATAGCGTCAATGTCTGGCCACGGACCACATCCGGCTCGCGGCCGCCGAAACGAACGAACCTCACAGGAGATCGCCATGAGCGAGACATGGTGCGGGGACGACGCGGAGCCTTCCGAACCCGTCCCGGCCGGACACCCCAGCAGGGTGACGTTGTACGTCCCCGTCCGGTCGGGTCCCGTCGGGCGCGTCGCGAGAATGTTCCGCACGCCCCTTGGCGGCCGTACGGCCGTCGCCTTCACCAGTGAGGAGCGCCTGGCCGCCACGCTCGGCCCCGGCCAGGAATGGATCAGGCTCGGCGAGCCCGCGCTGCGGGCGCTCGCCGAGCCGCTGGGGGTGACCACCCTCACCGTGGACCCGCAGTTCGCCGCGCCCGCCGTGGGCGCCACCGCGGACTGGGACCCGCGGGCCGTGCACACCGCCGACCACCTGCCGCTGCGCATCGGCTGAGGAGCGTCCTGCCATGACCATCTCTGAGACCACTGTGTCCACTTCGTTCTCTGCGCTCGCCGCCGAGGGCGTCGACACCTGGCTGTCCGTCTGGCCGGCCTCCACCCGCACCGCGCCGCACGGCGAGCTGTCGGTGGGCGGCGTCGCCCTCACCGAGCTCGCCGAGCGTTTCGGCACCCCGGCGTACATCCTCGACGAGGGCGAGGTGCGGGCCCGCTGCCGCACCTACCGGGCCGCGTTCCCCGACGCCGACGTGCTGTACGCCGCCAAGGCGTTCCTGTGCCGGGCGATGGCCCACTGGGTCGAGGAAGAGGGTCTCGGCCTGGACGTCTGCTCGGCCGGAGAGCTCGAACTCGCCGTCATCACCGGCTTCCCGCCGGAGCGCATCGTGCTGCACGGCAACGCCAAGAGCCCCGAGGACCTGGCCACCGCGCTGCGCCTGGGCGTCGGCCGCATCGTCATCGACAGCACCGGGGAGATCGCCCGGCTGGCCGCCCAGGTACCGGCCGGCTCCCGGCAGAAGGTGCTGCTGCGGGTCGTGCCCGGCATCGCCGCCGGCGGTCACGCCGCGGTGCGCACCGGCACCGACGACCAGAAGTTCGGGCTGTCGCTCGCCGACGGCTCCGCGCAGCACGCGGTGGCCCGGGTCCTGGACCAGCCGCGACTCGAACTGGTCGGCCTGCACTGCCACCTCGGCTCGCAGATCTCCAGCGTCAAGCCGTACCTGTCCGCCGTGCGGCGGCTGGTGGGGCTGCTGGCCGGCATCCGCCGCCAGCACGGCGTCGCGCTGCCCGAACTGGACCTGGGCGGCGGCCACGCGGTGGCGTACCGCCCCGGTGAGGAGGCGCTCGACATCACCTCGCTGGCCGCCCGGGTCCGCGCCGAGCTCACCGCGAGCTGCGCGGCGGCCGGGCTGCCGGTCCCGCGGCTGACGGTCGAGCCGGGCCGGGCCATCGCCGGCCCCGCGGGTGTGGCGCTGTACCGGGTCCTGTCGGTCAAGCGCACCGGCGGCCAGGTCTTCGTGGCCGTGGACGGCGGCATGAGCGACAACCCGCGGCCCGCCCTGTACGGGGTGCGCTACGCGCCCCGGCTGATCGGCCGGCACTCCACGGAGGAACCCGCGCTGGTCACCGTCGTGGGCCGGCACTGCGAGGCGGGCGACGTCCTGGCCTCCGCCGTGCCGCTGCCCGGCGACATCCGGCCCGGCGACCTGCTGGGCGTGCCGGTCGCGGGCGCCTACCACCTGTCGATGGCCTCGACGTACAACATGGTCGGCCGCCCGCCGGTGGTCGCCGTGGACCAGGGACGGGCGCGGCTGCTGGTGCGGCGCGAGTCCTTGGAGGACTTCCGCAGGCGCGACATCGGCCTGTAGACGACTCCGGCCGGCCCCGGCGGTGCCCGGCCGGTGTGCCCGAAGGGGCCGTCCAGGTCACGCCGGATAGGCGTGCACCTGGGCGGCCTTGACGGTTGCCCAGGCTTCCGCCCCCGGGTGGAGGTCCAGTTCGGCCGTGGCGGCGGTCGACAGGTCGGCGGCGAGCGGGAGTTCGCCGTCGACGTCCACGCGGATGCGGTCGCCGCGGGATTCCAGGCCGACGACCCGGCCGTGCCACAGGTTGCGGGCGCTCGCGCCGGCGGGCCGCTCCCGGTACAGGGTGACCGCGTCGGGCGGGAACGCCGCGAAGGCCGGGCCCGTCAGCTCGTCGGCGGTGGTGATCGCCGGTCCGCCGCCGAGCGTCACTACGCGGCCGTCGGCCTCGCCCCGGTAGAGGTTGAGGCCCACCAGGTGCGCGATGTAGTCGGTGCGGGGGCGGCGGGCGACCTCGGCCGGGGTGCCCTCCTGAACGGCGCGGCCGTGCTCGATGACCACCAGCCGGTCGGCCAGCACCATCGCGTCCAGCGGGTCGTGCGTCACCAGTACCGCAACGGCCTCGAACTCCGCGAGTTGGCGCCGCAGTTGGGAGCGCACTTCCAGCCGGGTGCGGGCGTCCAGCGCCGCCAGCGGCTCGTCCAGCAGGAGCAGTCGCGGCCGGGTCGCCAGCGCGCGGGCCAGTGCGACGCGCTGTGCCTGCCCGCCGGACAGCCGCCGCGGTCTGGCCGCGGCGTGCTCGGCCAGTCCCATCCGTTCCAGCCACGCCGCGGCCTCGGCGCGGGCCCGTGCCTTCGGCAGGCCCTGGCAGCGCGGGCCGAAGGCCACGTTGTCCAGGGCGGACAGGTGCGGGAAGAGCAGGTAGTCCTGGAACACCACGCCGACCGGGCGGGTCTCGGGCGGCATCCCGTCCAGTTCCGTCCCGTCCAGCCTCAGCCCTCCGCCGGTCAGCGGCGTCAGCCCGGCCAGGGCGCGCAGCGCGGTGGTCTTGCCGGCGCCGTTGGGCCCGAGCAGTGCCAGGACCTCGCCGGGGGCGGCGGTCAACCGCACGTCGAGCCGGAACGTGCCCAGATCGACGACGAGTTCGGCCCGCAGGCCCTCCGCCGGCTGACGGCCGCTCATGCGGCGGTCATCCAGCGGTCGCGCAGTCCCGCGAGGACCGCGACGGAGACGACGAGCAGCACCAGGCTGAGCGCGATGGCCGCCGCGGGGTCGCTCTGCAGGGCCAGGTAGACGGCGAGCGGCATCGTCTGGGTGCGGCCGGGGAAGTTGCCCGCGAAGGTGATGGTGGCGCCGAACTCGCCGAGCGCGCGTGCCCACGCCAGGACCGCGCCCGCGGCGATGCCCGGGGCGATCAGCGGCAGCGTGACCCGGCGGAACGCGGTGAAGCGGGAGGCGCCGAGTGTCGTGGCGGCCTCCTCGTAGCGGGGGTCGGCGGCGCGCAGCGTGCCCTCCACACTGATCACCAGGAACGGCATGGCCACGAACGCCTCGGCCACGATCACCCCGGTCGTGGTGAACGGCAGTGTGAGCCCGAACCACTGGTCCAGGTACCGCCCCGCGATGCCGTTGCGGCCCAGCGCCAGCAGCAGCGCGACACCGCCGACGACCGGCGGCAGCACCAGCGGCAGCGTCACCAGCGCCCGCACCAGGCGGCGCCCGGGGAACTCGGTGCGCGCCAGCAGCCAGGCCAGGGGCACGCCCAGTACGAGGGTCACCGCGGTCGCGGAGGTGGCGCAGATCAGCGACAGCCGCAGCGCCTGCCACACGCCGGGGCTGGTCAGCTGGTGCGGGAGGTCGCTCCAGGGCGTGCGCACCAGCAGTCCGGCGAGCGGCAGCACCAGGAAGGCGAGGCCGATCAGCGCGGGCAGCAGCAGGGGCAGCGGCGCCGGGGAACGGTGACGGCGAGGCCGGGCCTTCACGGGCCCGGCCGCGCCCTCGGCGACATCGTCCGTCACGGGTTGAGGAAGCCCGCGGCGCTCAGCACCTTGCCGCCCTCGGGCGACTCCACCAGGGCGATGAAGGCCTTGGCGGCGTCGGCGTTGGGGGCGTCCTTGAGCAGCACGATGGGGTAGTCGTTGACGACCTTGGCGGACTCGGGGAACTCCACGCCCTCCACCTTGCCACCGGCGGCCTGCACATCGGTCTTGTAGACGAGCGAGGCGTCGACCTCCTTGAGCTCGACCTTGGTCAGCGCGCTCTTGACGTCCTGCTCGTAGGAGACCGGCGTGAGCTTCAGGCTCGCGGCGTCCAGCGCCTTCTGGGCGGCCGCCCCGCAGGGCACCTCCTTGGCGCACAGAGCGACCTTGAGGCCGGACGCGGTGAGGTCCTCGAGGGCGTCGACCTTCTTGGGGTTGCCCGGGACGACCGCGATCTCCAGCTGGTTGCGCACGAAGGTCTGCGGTTCCCCGGAGGCGTCCTTCGCGTCGGTGACGATCTGCATCGTCTTGGGGGAGGCGGCCGCGAAGACGTCGGCCGGGGCGCCGGAGGTGATGCTCGCGGCGAGCGCGTCGCTGCCGCCGAAGTTGAAGGCCACCTTCGTGCCGGGGTGCGCGGCCTCGAACCGCTTGCCCAGCTCGGTGAAGGTCTCCTTGAGGGAGGCCGCGGCGAAGACCGTGACCGTGCCCTTGAGGTCGTCGGCGGGCGAGGCCGAGGCGTCGGACGAAGACGCCGACGAGGGCGAGGCGGACGACGAGGCGTCCGACGAGTCGTCGCCGGAGGAACAGGCGCTCAGGGCCAGCAGCACCGCGGTGCCCCCGACGGCCAGCTGCAAGGTCCGGGTCCTGCGATGCACGGAACGGTTCATCACGTGGTCTTCCCCCTCCATAAGTGTTCGCGCCTGCGCTGATGATAGTGCCGCAGGTGCGGCTTCGAAGATGCTGGGTGCATTGCATTAGCCAGACGATTCGGCAACTGATCCATGTACCTGCGTTTCCGTGAGGGGCTGCGATGGGTACCGTCTTGCGGGAGGTGCATGCCCGTGACCGCGCCCGTTCCCGTGCCGCCGCCGCAGCTCGCCGGATTCGTGCTGAGCGGCGACCTCGCGCGCCCCGCCCCGCTCACCGTGCGTGATCTGCGCGCATGGCCCCAGCACGAGGCGCGGGTCAGCTTCGAGTGCGCCACCAGCGGGACACGGCACCACCGCTTTGAAGGGCCGCTGCTGCACGAGGTGCTGTGCGCCGCGGGCCCCGCCTTCGACCCGGCCCGGCGCAAGGACCGGCTGCGCTTCCTCATCGTGGTCACCGGAGCGGACGGTCATCACGCCCTGCTGTCCTGGGGCGAGATCGACCCCGACTTCGGGCGGGCCGCCGTGCTGCTGGCCACCCGCATCGACGGCACACCGCTGGACGGGAGCGGCCCGCAACTGGTGCTTCCCCAGGACCGGTGCGGGGCACGGCACATCAGCGGCATCACCGCGATCCGGGTGGACGGACGGTACGCGGGCGCGCCGGCGGCCTGACCGGCGTGACCGGAATGAATGGCATGATCCGCCGGACGCGGTGGGCTGCCCGGACGCGGCGGGCACGGATTACGATCGGCCGGATGCACGCCTCCTCCTCTGCCGTCCCCGGTTCTCCGGCCACTCCGGCTTCTCCTGCTTCCCCCGCCGGTCTCGTCCGCGAGTTCCACACCGCCTTCGGCCTCGACGTCCGCTCGGCCCCCGCCGAGATCTCCCCCGCGCACGCCGCGCACCGTCAGGACCTGCTGGCGGAGGAGGTGGCCGAGGTCGCGGAGGCCTCCGCGGAGGGCTCGCTGGCCCATCTCGCACACGAGCTGGCCGACGTGGTCTACGTCGCGTACGGCACGGCACTGGTCCACGGCATCGACCTCGACGCCGTCATCGCCGAGGTGCACCGCGCCAACATGTCCAAGCTGGGCCCCGACGGCCGGCCGGCGCTGCGCGCCGACGGCAAGGTCCTCAAGGGCGAGCACTACCGTGCCCCGGACGTCGCCGCGGTACTGCGCGACCAGGGCTGGTCGCCCGGCCAGGCGTAGGGCGCGGGCCGCGGCGGCGTGGCGTCCCGCGCCGCTTTTGGGCCCTGGTGTCACGCTGGAAGGATCAGGGACGGAACCCGTGAAGGGAGCGCCATGATCACCACAGACTTCGTCCCCGGGTCCCCGTGCTGGGTGGACCTCGGGGCGCCGGACGTCGATGCCGCGGCCGCCTTCTACGGAGCCGTCTTCGGCTGGGACTTCGAGCGGTTCGTCCTTGAGGGCGGCGACTTCGGAGACTTCGGCCTCTTCCGGCTGCACGGGCGGACGGTGGGCGCTGTCGGGGAGCTCACCGAGGAGGGCGCCCGGCCCGCGTGGATGATCTACTTCCGCGCCCTTGACGTCGAGGTGACCACCTGGGCCGCGATGCGGGCGGGCGGCGCGGTGCGGCGGGAGCCGGGCGACGTGCGGGACGCGGGGCGGATGGCGCAGCTCACGGACCCGCTCGGCGCCGAGTTCGCCGTATGGCAGCCGCGCGAGGTGCGGGGCTTTGGTGCCGCCGACCTGCCGGGCGCGCTGTGCTGGACCGAGCTGTACACGACGGACGCGGCGGCCGCGAAGGAGTTCTACGGCTCCCTCTTCGGCTGGAAGACCGACGACATGCCGCTCCCCGGCGGGAACGGGGGCACGTACACCGTGATCACGCCCGCGGGGGAGAGCCAGGAGCGGATGCAGGGCGGGCTGATGGAGATGGCTCCGGAGTTCCTCGCGCTGAACGGCGGGCGCCCCTACTGGCACCCGGTCTTCGCCGTCGAGGACTGCGATGCCGCCGCCGCCCGTGTCACCGGCAACGGCGGCTCGCTCCAGATGGGCCCGGAGGACGCCGAGGGCGTCGGCCGGCTGGCGGTCTGCCTCGACCCGGCGGGTGCGGACTTCGTGCTGCTGACCCCGGCGCCTCCCGCCTGAGTGGGGTCTGGGGGAGAATCGGGGGCATGACGGAGCGCAAGCCACCCGGTGTCCCGTTCGAATCGTGGGTCGACCATCAGATCCGCGACGCCACGGAACGCGGCGCCTTCGACGATCTGCCCGGGGCGGGCAAGCCGCTGCCCTCGCTGGACGAGCCCTATGACGACCTGTGGTGGATCCGGCGGAAGATGGCCCAGGAGGGCCTGGCCGCCCTGCCGCCCGCCCTCGTGCTGCGCAAGGAGGCGGAGGACGCCCTGGCCAAGGCGCGGCGCGCCCCGTCGGAACGCCTGGTCCGGGCCATCCTGGAGGGCGTCAACGACAAGATCCGCGCGGCGCTGCGCATGCCGCCGCCCGGTCCGCCGCTGGGCCTGAGGCCGTTCGACGTCGAGCAGGTCGTGGCCGAGTGGCGGGAGCAGCCGCACTGACCCCCCGGGCCGCGCCGGGGCACCCCCGCCGCCCCGGGCCGGACGTCCGCGACGCCGCTCACCCTCCCCACCGTCCCGCTTACGCCGTCGGCAGCTCCGGCGGGAGTCCGAACGCCGGGAACAGCGCCGGGCCGAAGGTCGTGATCTCGGCGATCAGCCCGTTCTCCACGCGCAGGACGTCGAACTTGAAGGCCCGGAAACGGGAGTCGCCCGGCCGCCGCAGATAACTGGCGGCGGTCGGCATGCGGTTGGCGCTCGTCGGCAGCAACCGCCAGTCGCCGTCCCGGTTCTCGCCCAGCGCGCGTTCCAGCAGGGGCGCGATGGCGTCCAGCCCCTCGAAGACCATGGGCATCGGCGGCATCGTGATCCGCAGGTCCCGCGCGGAGATCGCCACGGCGGCCGCGGCGTCGCAGCGTTCATGCGCGTCGATGAAGCGTTCCAGCAGGGCCTTCTCCTCGGCGCCGGGCTCCCCCGCGGACCACTCGGCACGCCGCGCGGGCAGGTGCCGCCGCATCGTCGCCCGCGCCCGCTGGAGTGCGCTGTTGGCGGCGGCGACCGTCGTTCCCAGCGGAGCGGCCGTCTCCTCCGCGGGGCGCCCGAGGACGTCCCGCGCGAGGAACGCGGCCCGCTGCCGGGGCGGCAGCACCTGGAGCGCGGCCAGGAACGCCAGCTCGATCGTCTCCCGTTCCACGACGACCGCGTCCGGGTCGTCCGCGCCGCCGGCCGCGAGCTCGTCCAGCAGACCGTCGGGGTACGGCTGCAGCCAGGGCACGTCCGCGAAGGAACGCGCGACCGCCGGCCGGCGGGCCCCGCGCCGCAGCGTGTCGAGGCAGACGTTGGTCGCGATGCGGTAGAGCCAGGCACGGAACAGCAGATCGCCGCCGAATCCGTCCCGTCCGCGCCACGCGCGCAGGTACGTCTCCTGCACCGCGTCCTCCGCCTCGTCGAACGAGCCGAGCATCCGGTAGCAGTGGACGTGCAGTTCACGCCGGTGACGCTCGCTGAGCTCCGCGAAGCCACCCTCGTCCGTCATCCCGCGGACCGGCCCTTCTCCCCCTGCTCGCCCTTCTCGCCCTGTTCGCGCCGCACTTCCTGCAGCACCCAGGTGTTGCCGTCCGGGTCCGCGAAGTCGGCGAAGGAGTTGTACGGGGTGTGGCCCGGGTCGACGCCGTCCACCCAGCCGCCCGGCGTCATGTGCCGGACGCCGCTCACGGCGACACCGCGCGCGGTCAACTCCTTGTGCGCGGCCTCGATGTCCTCGACGACCAGGTGCAGTCCGCGCACCGAGCCGGGGGCCGCGTCCGTGATGCCCTTGCCCACCGTGATCGAGCACGCGGAGCCGGGCGGGTCGAGCTGGACGACCCGGAAGTCGTCGCCCGCCCGGTGGTCGACGTGCACGGCGAAGCCGAGCTTCTCGCTGTAGAAGGCCTTGGCGCGGTCGACGTCCGCGACCGGCAGCAGCACGAGTTCGAGCCTGAGGTCCATGGAACTGTCTCCATCCGTGGGTGGTAGGGATCGTGTCACCTGAGCACGAGACCGGCGGTCACATTGGTCATCGTGCCCGTCATGCCCGCCGCCCGGTCCGAGGCGAGGAAGGCCGCGACCTCCGCGACGTCCGCGAGCCGCGGCGTGCGGCGCAGCGCCGACGCCCCGGCGATCGCCGCCAGCGCGGTCTGCGGGTCGGGGACGTTCTCCCCGGCGACGGCGGCGAGCCCCTCGCGGGTCAGCGTCTCGGCGACCCCGGCCGCCCAGATGCCGCAGACCCGCACGCCGAACGGCCCGGTCTCGGCGGCCAGGTAGCGCATGAACGCCTCGGTCGCCGCGTCGGCCGGTCCGGTGCTGCCCATGCCGGGCATCGCCCCCGCGCCGGACGCGCTGTTGAGGTGCAGGATCACCCCGGAGCCCTGGGCGATCATCCGCCGGGCGGCGGCGCGGGCGGTGACGAAGGAGGACCGCAGCCCGGTGTCGACGGCGCGCAGCAGGTCGTCCGCGGTCATCCCGACCAGGGAGACGCCCTGCACATCGCCGCGTGTGACGAGGTTGAACGAGACGTGGACTCCCCCGTGGCGCCCGGCCGTCTCCTCGACGTGCGCCTCGACGGCCTTCTCGTCCAGCGCGTCCAGCACGGCGGTCTCGGCGCGGCCGCCCGCCGCGGCGATCTCCTCCGCCACCGCGTCGAGCGGCTCCCGCGTCCGCCCCGCCAGGCACACCAGCGCCCCTTCGCGGGCGAGGACGCGCGCCACGCCGCCGCCGATACCGCCTCCGCCGCCGTAGACGATCGCCGTGCGGCCGTCCAGTGTCCCGGTCATCCCGGCTCCTTCGGACGCGCGGCCGCCCGTGCGGCGACCGCTCACGGAGATGAAACGACGGCCGCCGCGGAAACTCATCAGTGCTCCGATGACGCTTCGGCGGGCACAGCGGTTGCGGGGCGCGGCGGGCTGTAAAACAGTCGGAGGGTGACAGGCCGGCCGCGGGGCAGGATTCGGGACGGGCTCCGCGCCGCGCGCACGGATCTGCCGCGCCGGGCCCGGGAGCTGCGCACCGGTGCCGAGCGGAGGTTCCCGGTCATCACCCGGCTGGCCGCCCGGCTGCTGACCGTCCATGTGCTCGACGCGGGGACCCGGCTGGCCGCGCAGGTCTTCCTCACCGCCGTGCCGCTGGTCTTCGTCGTCGCGTCCCTCGCGCCCCCGGACCTGCGCCGGGAGATCTTCGATTCGCTGGAGGACCTGATGGGTCTGGACGGCGCGTCCCAGGTGCAGCTGAGTCAGCTGGCCGACGCGGAGGCCGGCAATCTCCGCGAGACGGTCGGTGCGGTGGGCGGCCTCATGGCGCTGCTGTCCGCGACCGCGTGCAGCCGGTCGATGCAGCGGGTGTGCGAACGGGCCTGGCGGATGCCGAAGTCCGCCGCCCGGATCGCGGTCTGGCGGTGGTTCGCGTGGGTGGCGACGATGCTGGTGGTCGTCTTCCTCCTGGGTCCCCTGCGGGACGCCTTCGGCGCCGGCGAGTGGCTGGGCTTCCCCCTGTCGCTGGCCTGCGGCATCGCCGTGTGGTGGTGGACGCAGCACCTCCTGCTCGGCGGCCGCGTCGGCTGGCGGCCGCTGTTCCCCGGTGCCGTCCTCACCGGCGTGGTCCTCGAGGTCGCGTACTTCACCGCCCCGCTCTACGTTCCCGTCGCCCTCAACCGCAGCCTCGAGGCGTACGGCTCCCTCGGCTCGGTCTTCACCCTCCTCTCCGGCCTCATCGCCGTCTGTGTCGCGGTCGCGCTCTGCATCACCCTCGGCGCCGTCCTCGCCATCGACCAGCCGCCGGCCGCCGCCGTGGAGTGACGCGGGGTCAGTGGCGCACGGCGGCTTCGACGGTGGCCTTGACGGTGCCGGTGAGGTCGCGGTGGCTGCGGGCGGTGGCCCGGGCGGTGCCGTGGGCGGGGACGTCGGGGACGGTGACGACGACCGCGTCGAGGAGGTTTCCGCCGGAGTCCCGGAAGGAGACCTGGACGGTGTAGGTGGCGGGCTTCGCGCCGTTGTTGGCGGCGGTGACGGGGACGGTGGCCTTGCCCTGCTCCTCGGTGACCGCGCCGAGACGGACATCGGCCTTGGCATTGACGCCGCCCTTGATCCGGGCGAGTTCCGACGCCGCCGCGGCGGTCGCCGACGCCAGGGCCTCACCGCCGCGGGCGGCCAGTGAGGACGCGGCGGAGGCGGCCCGGGACCCGTCGACGGAGGGGGTGCCGACGCCGTCCGAGCAGCCGCTCACGGCGTACGCCATGACGGTCAGTCCGGTCAGTACCGCCACTGCGTACGCGGCGTGTGCCGCGCGCCACCGGTTCACCGTTGTCATCGCCGACCTCCGTACCGTTTCTGACGCCTCATATGGCACATCATGCACAATACGGATTAAATGACCGTGTCGCGTGGTCAGGGAGAGGCGGCGGTGACATGGCGGGCACGGGTCCCGAGGGCGGTGATCTCGCCGAGCTGCGCGCCCGGCTGGCCGCGCTGGAGGCACGTGAGGGGATGACCGCGGACGCGGCGCCGCCCACCGGGCACCCCCGCTCCGGCCCCCGCCCCCGGCATCCGGTCAGGGCCTTCTTCTCCGCGCTGCTGATCGTCCTCGCCTGCGTTCTCGTACCGCTCAGCGCGCTGGCCGTCTGGGTGAACTCCCAGATCGGCGACACCGACCGCTACGTCGCCACCGTGGCGCCGCTCGCCTCCGACCGCGACGTCCAGGACGCGGCCGCCGACCGCATCACCGGTGCCGTCATGCAGCACGTCGGCGTGGCGTCGCTGCTCGACGAGGTCGCCCCCGCCGACCGCCCCCGGCTGGACACCCTCCTGAGCCGGCTGGCCGGTCCGCTGACCAGCGGCCTGCGGAGCCTGGTGCACTCCACGGCGGAACGGGTCGTGCGCAGCGAGGCCTTCCGGAAGGTGTGGGTGGAAGCCAACCGCCGCATCCACGCCACCGTCGACAAGGCGCTCACCGGCCAGGGCGGCGGCGCGGTGCGGCTCACCAACGACACCGTCGCCATCGATCTGGCCCCGGTCATCGACCAGGTCAAGCAGCGGCTGGTCGGCGCGGGCCTCACCGTCGCCGGGAAGATCCCGCAGATCCACACCGACTTCACCGTCGTGCGCTCCGAAAAGGTCGGGAAGATCCGGACCGCCTTCCGGCTGCTCCAACTCGTCGGTTTCTGGCTGCCGATCCTCACGGTCGTCCTGGCCGCGGTGGGCGTGCTGCTCGCCGCGCGCCGCCGCCGGTCCCTGGTCGCCGCGGCACTCGGTTTCGCCGGGGCCGCCCTGGTGCTCGGCCTGGCCCTGACCGTGTTCCGGTCGCTGTATCTGGACGCGCTGCCCGCGAGCGTGTCCCAGCCCGCGGCCGCGACCGTCTACGACACCCTGATCCGCTTCCTGCGCGGGACGGTCCGCGCGGTGATCGTGCTGGGTGTCGTGGTGGCGCTCGGGGCGTGGCTCAGCGGCCCGGGGCGGTACGCCGTCCGCGTGCGCGGGGTGTGGGAGTCCGTGCTCGGCGCCGCGGGTGACGCCGCGGAGGGGCTGGGGATGCGGACCGGACCCGTCGGCCCGTGGCTGGTCCGGCACAAGGTCGCGGTGGCCTGGGTCGTGGTCGTGGCGGCGGGCCTCGTCCTGGCCTTCTGGTCGTACCCGACGGGCTGGGTGGTCGTCGGGCTCGCGCTCGCCGTCCTCCTGGTGCTGGCCGCCGTCGAGTTCCTGGCCCGCCCGGCCCGTCCGGCCCGGCCATGACCTTCGGACTGGCACGCCGTCAGGTACGGCCCAGGGTTCCGCTGCAGCACGGCGAGGGCGACAAGTCGCGGCTGACCAGCCTGCAGGGGCTGGCGGCGCTGTCGCTGGACGCGCTCAGCTCGGTGGCGTACGGACCCGAGTCCATCGTCGTCGTCCTCGTCGCGGCCGGGACGTCGGCGCTGTGGGCGACGCTGCCGGTCATGCTGGTGATCGCGGCGCTGCTGGTCGTGCTGGTGATCTCCTACGGGCAGGTCATCGCCGTCCACCCGGACGGCGGCGGGTCCTACGCGGTGGCCAAGAAGGACCTCGGCGTGCGGGTGAGCCTGCTGGCGGCGGCCAGCCTGGTCGTGGACTACGTGCTGACCGTCGCCGTCAGCCTGGCGGCGGGCGCGGCCAGCCTCGCGTCCGCCTTCCCGTCCCTGACGCCGTATCTGCTGGAGATCTGCCTCGGCGGCCTCGGCCTGATCACGCTGGTGAACCTGCGGGGCGTCGCGGACAGCGCGCGGGTGCTGATGCTGCCCGCGGTGCTGTTCGTCCTCAGCATCGGCGCGGTCGTGGTCGTGGGCATGCTGCGGGCCCATCCGGTGGCGGTCGTCGGCGCCGCGCAGCCCGTGCACGCCACCGAGGCGCTGAGCGTGCTGCTGCTCCTGAAGGCCTTCTCCTCCGGCTGCTCCGCGCTCACCGGTGTGGAGGCCATCGCCAACGCCGTACCGTCCTTCCGGCCGCCCAAGGTCCGCCGTGCCCAGCGGACCGAGCTGATGCTCGGCGCGCTGCTGGCGCTGATGCTGATCGGGCTCGGCTTCCTGATCCGGCGCGACGAGGTGGCGCCGCGCGGCGGGGTGACGATCCTCGCGCAGCTCACCGCCGGCTCCTTCGGGGACGGCTGGCCCTACTACGCGACGAACCTGATCGTGACGGTCGTGCTGGGCCTCGCCGCGAACACCAGCTTCGGCGGGCTGCCGGTGCTGATGAGCCTGCTGGCCCGCGACGACCGGCTGCCGCACGTCTTCGGGCTGCGCGCCGAACGGCCGGTCTACCGGTACGGGGTGGCGGCCCTCGGGCTGGTGGCGGCGGTCCTGCTGATCGTCGTGGACGCCGACACCCAGCGGCTCATCCCGCTGTACGCGATCGGGGTGTTCATCGGCTTCACCGTCAGCCAGACCGGGCTGGTGCGGCACTGGGCCGGGGCACGGCCACGCGGATGGCTGCGCAGGGCGATGCTGAACGGCGTGGGCGCGGTGCTGACCGCGCTCGCCGGAGTGATCCTCCTGACCAGCAAGTTCCTGGAGGGTGCCTGGGTGGTCGTCATCGCGGTGCCGCTGCTGATGCTGCTGTTCGCCCGCATCGAGCACTACTACATGCGGGTCCGCGAGGAGCTGCTGCCCGGGGTCGTCCCCGATCCCCCGCGGCGCACCAACAGCCTGGTGATCGTGCCGCTGGGCGAGGTGAGCCGGCTCGCTCAGCACGCCCTGACCGCGGCCATGGCGCTCGGCGACGAGGTCGTGGCCGTCGCCGTCTACAGCGACCCGGAGAAGAGCCGCCGCCTGATGGAGAACTGGGAGCGCTGGCACCCCGGGGTGCGCCTGGACGTCATCGAGAGCCCGCACCGCTCACTGGTGCAGCCGATCCTCGCCTACGTCAAGCGCGCCGCCCTCGGCGGACGGCAGATCGCCGTGCTCATCCCGGAGGTCGAGCCCCGGCACCGCCGCTACCGCATCCTGCAGAACCAGCGCGGCATCCTGCTCGCCACCATCCTGCGGGCCCGCACCGACGTGGTGGTCTGCCTGATTCCGTACCGCCTCGACATCTGACGGCGGTACGGCCCCCCGGCGGGGCAGGCCGTGAGGGACGTGGCGCGTCGCCCCGCTTCGCGGCAGGCCGGTCAACGCCCCGTAGGCCGGCGCTGTGGTGCCGCCGGTGGCCGTGCGGGGTGGCCTCGTCGACCCGGTACGGGTCCATGGCCCGGGCCGTCGCGATGCGGTGGAAGGCGTGGGTGGTGTCGTCGCGCCGTCCGTCACCGCGGTGACGATGACCGCGGACAGGTCCGGGTGGGGCGAGGGAGATGTGGGTGGCGCGGAGGCGGTGGCCCGTCCGTGCGGGGGACATGCCGTCGCGCTCGTGCAGCCCACGAGGGGCGGCCGCAAGGCCTGCCACCGTCGCGGCGCGCATGATCGCCCACGGACCCTCGTGCCGCACCGCGTCCCGCGTACCGGGCGGGGACCGGGATCAGAGCGTTGCCCTTAACATCACCGCCGTGAGAACCGATGCGCACACCGGCGGCCGCGTGCTGGTCGCCGACGACGACGCCGCCATACGCAGGTCCCTGGAACGGGGACTGCGGCTGGGCGGCTTCTCGGTGGCCCTGGCCGACGGCGGGCACGCCGCGCTGGGCGCCGTGCGCGAGGGCGCGCCGGACGTGGTCGTCCTCGACATCTCCATGCCGGACCTCAGCGGGATCGAGGTCTGCCGGACCCTGCGCGCGCAGGGCAACGACGTTCCGGTGCTGATGCTCTCCGCCCTCGACGAACTCGCCGACCGCGTCGCCGGTCTCCAGGCGGGCGGCGACGACTACCTGGTCAAGCCCTTCGCCCTGGAGGAACTGGTGCTGCGGCTGCACGCCCTGCTGCGCCGCCGGCCCCCCGCGCCCTCCGACCTGGTACGGGCGGGCGGCCTGCTCGTCGACCCGGCGACCCGGCAGGCCCGCCTGGACGGGGAACCGCTGGCGCTCACCCGCCGGGAGTTCGAACTGCTGGAGGTCCTGGCCCGCAACGCGGGGCTGGTGATGACGCGTGACCAACTGCTGGACCGGGTGTGGGGCTACGACTTCGACGTGCGCACCGACGCCGTCGACACCTTCGTCAGCTACCTGCGGCGCAAGCTGGAGGCCGGCGGCCGCCCGCGCATCCTCCACACGGTGCGGGGCGTGGGTTTCGTCCTGCGTGACGACCGCGAGGGCCGCGAAGGCGACAGGTCATGAGGCTGTCGACGCGGGTCGCGCTCGCCGTGGTGGCCGTGGTGCCGCTGCTCGTACTCGCCTCCGGCGCGCTGCTGATCCGGCTGGTCGCGGCGGATCTGCACGCCCAGCAGGACGCGCACCTGCGGGAGCGGGCCGCGGCGGTCGCGCCGGACGCCCGGGCCCTGCTGCGGGTCACCGCGGCCGACCGCCCGGCGGCGGAACAGGCGCGCAGCCGGAAGCTGTTCGCCTCGGCGCTCGACGTGGGCATCCGGCTCGTCGGCCCGGACGGCACCGTCGAGGGCGGCCCGCTGCCCGCCGCGTCGGTGGCGCTGCCCGCCGCCGCGCCCCGCCCCGTCACGGCCGGCGCCGGGGGCACCCGCTGGCGCGTGCTGTCGCAGCCGGTCGCCGGCCCGCGCAAGGGGGTCCGCGGCACGCTGTGGGTCTTCTCGCCGGACGCGGCGACCGAGGCGCAGTTGCGGCGGGTGCGGCTGCGCGTGCTGACCGTGGCCCTGCTCGCCGCACCCCTGTCCGGGCTGCTGGCCTGGGCCGCGGCCGGCCGCGCCGTACGACCGCTGCGCCGCCTCCAGCAGCGCGCGGGCGGTCTCGACCCGCGGGTCAGCGCGGTCCGTCTGGAGCACACCCCGACCCGGCTCGCCGAGGTCGACGACCTGGCGCGCACCCTGCAGACCGTGCTGTCCCGTTACGACGAGCAGGCCGCGCGCACCGGCGAAGCCCTCGCCACCGCCCGCTCGTTCGCGGCCACCGCCTCCCACGAGCTGCGCAACCCGCTGATGAGCATCGGCACCAATCTCGACATCCTGGCCCGGTACCCCGACCTGCCCGGCGACGACCGCGCCGAGGTGCTGGAGGACCTGCGCGCCGAACACGCCCGTGTGCTCGGCCTGCTGGTGATGCTGCGCGCCCTGGCCCAGGGCGACCTGGTCGAGGAGGACACCTTCGTCCCGGTCGACGCGGGCGAACTCGTGGACGCCGCGGCCGCGGACCTGCGCCGCCGCCACCCCGGCGCCCGGGTGACCGTCAGCACCGCCCCGGGGCTGCTCGTGCGCGGCTGGGAGCAGGGGCTGCGCTCCATGACCGACAACCTGCTGACCAACGCGCTCGTCCACGGCAGCCCCGCGAGCGGCCCGCCCGCCGTCGAGGTCGTCCTGCGGCGCAGCGGCGACGAGCGGGCCCCGGCCGTCGTCCTGACCGTCGACGACCACGGTCCCGGCGTCCCGCCCGAGGCCCGCGCGGCGGTCTTCGAACGCTTCCACCACCGCCCCGGCAGCCCCGGCTCCGGGCTCGGACTCACCCTGGTCGCCCAGCAGATCGCCCTGCACCGCGGCACGGTCGCGGTCGGGGACCGCCCCGGCGGCGGGCCGGGCGCGCGCTTCGAGATACGGCTGCCGCTCAGCGGCGTGCGCGGCGGCGAGCCGACGCCGACGCTGCCGCTGCTGCGCCGCGACTGGCTGTCGGCGCAGCGGCGTCAGGAGCCACAGGGTTTCCACAAAGACGCTCCCTAACTTCCGGTGCGAGGGGCGTGCTCCGCGCCCCCGCGACCCGAAGGAGGACGCCATGCGACGCCGTACCACCGCCGTGGCCCTGGCCACCGTCGTCACCGTGCTGGGGCTCGCGGCCCCGGCGGGCGCCGCCACCGCCGCACCGGCCCCGAAGGGCGACGGCGCCAAGGCCCTGTGCAAGCGCGCCGACCGGATCGACGCGCGCATCGACCGGGCGCTGAAGCGACTGGACGGCCCGGTGACGCGGCGCGGTTCGATCAAGCGCCTGCAGCAGCGGGTGGCGGCCGCCAAGGCGGCCGGCCACACGGAGATCGAGACCTACCTCAACGACCGGCTGACCTTCCGCACGTCCCTGGTGCCGACGCTTCAGCAGCGGAAGACGGACCTCGGCAAGGTCCAGGACTGGTGCGCCGCCCACAACGACGGCGCCGCCTCGTGATCCGCCGCCGCGCTGCCGTCCTGGCCGTCGCCGCCGCGGCCTGTGCCGCCCTGCTGACCGCCTGCGGGCCTTCCGACAGCGCGGCGCCCGCCCCGTCCGGCGGTCCCGCCTCCGTCGCCCCGGTCCCCTCCGACCTCACGCGGATCGTGGACGACGCCGAGAGCGCGGCGTCCCAGGCGGACTCCGACGCGGCACGCGGGGACGGCTGATCAGGCCGGGTCGAACAGGGCGCTCACCGATTCGCCGTTGTGGATCCGGCGCACGGCCTCGGCCAGCGCGGGCGCCACGGACAGCACCGTCAGCTTGTCCGTGCGTTCCGCATCCGGGACGGGCACGGTGTCGGTGCACACGATCTCCAGCACCTCGGGCTCATCCGACAGGCGCTTGAGGGCGCCCGCGGCGAACAGTCCGTGCGTGCAGGCGACGCGGACCGACCGGGCGCCCAGTTCCCGCAGCCGCTCCAGGAGTTCCAGGACCGTGCTGCCCTTGGCGATCTCGTCGTCCAGCACGATCACGTCCCGCCCGGCGATCTCGCCGATCACGGAAGTGATGCTGACCCGGTCGTCGGCGAAGCGCTGCTTGGCCCCCGCCGCGACCGGCACGCCCAGCATCCGGGCGAAGGCGGCCGCCTCCTTGGCGTTGCCCAGGTCAGGGGAGACGACCGTGGCGCGGGACAGGTCGTGGCCGCGGAAGTGCGCCGCCAGCTCGCGCAGCGCGTGCAGGTGATCGACGGGGACACTGAAGAAGCCGTGCACCTGCGGGGAGTGCAGCGTCATGGTGAGCACGCGGCTCGCGCCCGCCGCCACCAGCAGGTCGGCGACCAGACGCCCCCCGATGGAGATCCGGGGGGCGTCCTTCTTGTCGGAGCGCGCATAGGCGTAGTGCGGCATCACGACGGTGATCCGGCCCGCCGACGCCCCCCGCGCGGCGTCGCACATCAGCAACAGCTCCACCAGGTGCTCCTGGACGGGCGCCACCAGCGGCTGGATCAGGAAGACGTCGCGCTCGCGGCAGTTCGCCTGCAACTGCACTTCCAGGCAGTCGTTGGCGAAGCGGCTGACCCGCGCCGGGCTGAGTTTCACCCCCAGGTGGGCGCAGAGCTCGGCCGCGAGGTGGGGATGGGCACTGCCGCTGAAAACCGCGATGTCGCGCACCCTGCGCATCCTACGGGCGCTCCCCGCCGGGCCCGCGCCGGGCGGCGTCCCGGTCCGGGGCGAACGTCGGTCATGCGCGGCGCCGGATCAGCCGCAGCCATCGACGCGCCGGAGGGCTCGGCTCCTCGACCGGAGCGGAGTCGTTCCGGCGCACGGGGGCGGGGGGCGGAGGGCGGTCGATGCCGACGTGGAAGGCCAGGGTCCGGCGCGTGGTGTCGTCGAAGGCGCCTGTCGCGACCCCTTTTTGGATCCGCCGGCGCTGCGTGTCCGACAGGTTCGCCCAGGTGGTGGCCGATTTGGTGGTGAGCCAGTTGCGGATGCCCACGAGCCCCAGGGACGCCAGCCGGGGATCGTCGTCCGCTGCGGCGCGGAGGTCGGCTTCCACGCGGTCCCAGCTGCCACGGCCCCGGTCCACCCGCCACGCGGCGCGGCGGCTCCAGGGCTGGTCGGATGCCCACGCGGCGTCCGTGGTGGCCTGGGAGGTGCCCAGAGGCACGAGGGCCGACGCGGTGGCGAGGCTCACACGAGGACCGGGGTCGAGCAGCATCGGCTCGAGGAGGGCAAGGGCCTCGCCCCGGGCCGCGTATGTGCCGACTCCGATCACCGCGGCCGCGCGGACGCGGACGCTCCGGTGGTGCAGGAACGCGGTGAAGGCCGCGAGGTCCCCGTCGCCGCCCACCTCGGCAAGACCGTGGAGGCATGCGGCCAGGACATGTGCCGGTGCGGTGGGCATGCCGATCCGGCTGCGGTACCACTGCGCCGCGTCGATGCCCCTGCGGCGTGCGCGCCACCGCGCCTGCTCGCGTACGGCCGGCGACCGGTCGGCCATCAGCTGTACGAGGTCGTCGTCATCGAGGGCCTCGTCGGGGACGCGAGTGAGCGCCACGAGGCGCGCCACGACGCTCTTCGCGGTCAGGAGCGGCCTCAGCCCCGCGGGCTCCGTGACCTCCACGAGCCATTCGGCGCAGGTGGCACGGACCCACTGGTCCGGGTCCCGCCGCACGGCGGTCAGCAGCTGCTCCGAGGTGAGCAGCCCGCGTTCGTGGCCGAAGGCGAACGCCCACCGCCGCACATGGCGTTGACCGCTGGGCAGCAGCGACGAGACCAGCGCCACGGGGGAAAGCCGGTCGAGAAGGGTGTCGAGTACCCAGCCGAGGGCGGCCGGCGCATGGCGGCGCTCGCGGCCGGCCAGAAGGACGTCGAGGACGGCCTCCGCGTTGTGCGCGCCAAGCTTGGGAAGAAGTGCGCGCCGCGCCTCTTCGCGCACCTGGGGGACGTGGTCGAGCAAGCGCAGGGCGAGGGCGGTCGTGGCCGTCCGCCCGTCCCGCCGGGCGAGCATCCGTGTGGCCTGCTGGCGGACGCGCCCGTCCCTGCGCAAGCTGCTGACCACTTCCGTGACGCAGGCGGTCGGCGGGCTCAGGGGAGCCGAGGCGTAGGCGGTGGAGCGGACGGCATCGTCCAGCAGAAGCCACGACCTCCCGTCGAGAACTTCGAGCCGCTGCTCCGCGTCCGCCAGGGCGTCGGGTTCGCCGCCGGTCGCGGCCCGCATCAGCCCTGCCGCGAGATCTTGCGCCTCCGCCCATGTCATCACGGGCACAGCATCGTGCGGGACGGGTGCTGCCGTCACCTGGATTAGCCGGGGACCGCCGCGACCGACGCCCGGCCGCCGAGGCGCACGCTCGGGCCGTCGCAGGGGCCGGCGCCGTGATGCCCCCGGCCAGGGGGTCACCTGGGGTTTCGCGTAGGCTGCGGCTGCTGTGCCCGCCTGAATACGCCGACTTGCGAGGTGCCCCGTGATGGACGACGCGTCCGCTCCCGTGGCCGTCGTCGGGGTCGGGGCCGACGGCTGGGAGGGGCTGGCCGCGGCGTCGCGGGCGGTGCTCTCCGCGGCCGAGGTCGTGATCGGCGGGCCGCGCCAGCTCGGGCTGCTGCCGCGGGAGGTCACGGGCGAGCGGGTCGCGTGGCCGTCGCCGCTGCGGCCGGCCGTGCCGGGGCTGATGGCCGCGCACGCGGGGCGCCGGATCGCGGTGCTGGCCAGCGGCGACCCCATGTTCCACGGGATCGGGCGCACGCTCACCGAGGTGCTGGGGGCCGGACGGCTCGATGTGCTGCCGCATCCGTCGTCGGTGGCGTACGCGTGCGCCCGGCTCGGCTGGGCGGTGGAGGACACCGAGGTCGTGAGCCTGGTGGGCCGCCCGCTCGCGGCGCTCGCGGCGGCCCTGTACGACGGGCGGCGTGTGCTGGCGCTCAGCGCGGGTGCCGGGACCCCGGCCGAGGTCGCCGGGCTGCTGCGGGAACGTGGCTTCGCCGGCAGCCGGATGCGGGTGCTGGAGCAACTGGGCTCGGGCCGCGAACGCGTCCTGGAGGGCACCGCGGCCGAGTGGCCGCACGCCCCCGGCGACCCGCTGAACGTCGTCGCCGTCGAGTGCGCCGCCGACCCCGGCGGGCGCCGGCTGGGCCTCGTGCCCGGCCTGCCGGACGACGCGTACGAGCACGACGGGCAGTTGACGAAGCGTCACATCCGGGCCGCGACCCTCGCCGCGCTCGCGCCCGCGCCCGGCGAGTTGCTGTGGGACGTCGGCGGCGGCTCGGGCTCGATCGCCGTCGAGTGGATGCGGGCCCACCGCTCCTGCCGGGCGGTCACGGTGGAGCGCGACGCCGTCCGCGCGGAGCGCATCACCCGCAACGCCACCGCGCTCGGCGTGCCCGCGCTGCGCGTGGTGACCGGACGCGCGCCGGATGCCCTGACCCGACTGCCGGTTCCCGACGCGGTGTTCGTCGGCGGCGGACTCACCGCGCCCGGCATGCTGGAGGCCTGCTGGGCGGCCCTGCGGCCGGGCGGCCGGCTGGTCGCCAATACCGTCACGCTGGAGTCCGAGGCCCTGCTCGCGCGGTGGTACGCCCGGCACGGCGGCGACCTCGTCCGCCTCGCCGTCGCCCACGCCGTGCCGGTCGGCGGCTTCACGGGCTGGCGGCAGGCCATGCCCGTCACCCAGTGGTCCGCCGTCAAGCCGGCAGGGGAGCAGCAGTCATGACCGTCCACTTCATCGGCGCCGGGCCGGGCGCCGCCGACCTCATCACCCTGCGCGGGCTGCGCGTGCTGGCCCGCAGCAAGGTGTGCCTGTACGCGGGCAGCCTCGTGCCGGCCGAACTGCTCGCCGATTGCCCGCCGGACGCCCGGCTGGTGGACACCGCGCAGCTCACCCTCGACCAGATCACGCAGGAGTTCGTCCGCGCCCACGAGCAGGGCCACGACGTGGCCCGCCTGCACTCGGGCGACCCGTCGGTCTTCAGCGCCGTCGCCGAGCAGATGCGCCGCCTGGACGCGGCCGGCATCCCCTACGAAGTCGTCCCCGGTGTGCCCGCGTTCGCGGCGGCCGCCGCCGCGCTCAAGCGGGAGCTGACGGTGCCGACCGTCGGCCAGACGGTGATCCTCACGCGGATCGCCCAGCAGGCCACGCCCATGCCGGAGGGCGAGGACCTGGCGACCCTCGGCCGCGGCGGCGCGCTGATCGTGCTGCACCTGGCGGCCCGCCACGTCGACCGGGTGGTCGCCGAACTCACCCCGAACTACGGCGCCGACTGCCCGGCGGCGGTCGTGGCGATGGCCTCGCGCCCCGACGAGCTGGTGCTGCGCGGGACGCTCGGCGACATCGCGGAGCGGGTGAAGGAGGCCGGGGTGACCCGCACGGCGGTGATCATCGTCGGGCGCACCCTGGGCGCGGAGCAGTTCCGCGACAGCCACCTGTACTCGGCGGAGCGCGTCCACCGGCACGCGGCGGACTGCGGCGACACGCTTTAAGGCCCGGCTCCTGGCACCGCCGCGAGGTGGGGACCGGAGAAACCGGCCGGGGGAAAACGGGAACCCGGCCGGCCGCATCGACAGGTAAGAGAGCGGACCGTGTCGACGCGGTCCTGCCCGTATCCCTCCCCCACGCGTTCCACGCCACCTCTTCCTCCGGCACCGGCGTTCCGCCGTGCCCGGAAAGAAAGGCATGCCTTGAAGCAGACAAGACGAGCGACGGCCACCGCCGTCGCGATCGTCACCACCGCTTTGCTCAGCGGTACGGCAGGTGTCGTCCAGGCCGCGCCGGCCGACACCGGATCCGGGTCCGGGTCCGGGCGCGGTGCCGCGGCCGACGGCCGGAGCAAGACGGTGACCCTCGTCACCGGCGACCGGGTGACGCTCGACGCTGCCGGACGGGTTGCCGGTGTGACCGCCGGCAAGGGCCGGGAACACACGCGATTCCGGATATCCCGGGCCGCTGACGGCCACACCCACGTGGTACCCGGTGACGCCGAGCGGCTGATCGCGGACGGTACCGCCGACCGGCGGCTGTTCGACGTGACGCGGTTGGTGAGCGAGGGCTACGACGACGCCTCGCGGCCGGATCTGCCGCTGATCGTCACCTATGCCAAGGGGCGTTCGGTCGCGGCGCGTGCGTTGTCCGAGTCCGGGGCCCGGGTCAGCCGGGACCTGCCCAGCGTCGACGGCGACGCGCTGCGGGCGCGCAAGTCGCAGGCCACGGCGCTGTGGCGGACGCTGACCGGCGGAGGTGCGGCCTCGCGTTCGGCGGCCGCCGGCTCGGCGGAGGTCGCGAGGATCTGGCTGGACGCCAAGGTGAAGGCGAGCGCGGACCCCGGCACCGGCACCGCGCAGATCGGCGCGCCCGAGGCGTGGGCGGCCGGCTACGACGGCAAGGGCGTCACCGTCGCCGTGCTGGACACCGGAGTGGACGCCACGCACCCGGACCTGAAGGACCGCGTCGGGGCGGAGAAGAACTTCTCCGAATCCCCCGACACGGTGGACCGCGTGGGGCACGGCACGCATGTGGCCTCGATCGTCGCGGGTTCCGGGGCGAAGTCGGACGGGAAGTTCCAGGGCGTCGCGCCCGGGGCCCGTCTGATCGTCGGCAAGGTGCTCGACGACTCCGGCACGGGCTACGACTCCGGCATCATCGCCGGCATGCAGTGGGCCGTCGCCCAGGGCGCGAAGGTGGTCAACCTCAGCCTCGGCGGCCAGGACAGCCCGGAGACCGACCCGATCGAGCAGGCCGTGAACGACCTGTCAGCGGATTCCGGGACCCTCTTCGTCGTCGCCGCGGGCAACGAAGGCCCTGGCGCGGGCACCATCGGCACCCCGGGCAGCGCCGCGGCCGCGCTGACCGTGGGGGCGGTGGACCGGACGGACGCCATCGCCGAGTTCTCCAGCCGCGGTCCCGCCGTCGACGGCTCGCTGAAGCCGGATCTGACCGCCCCCGGCGTGGACATCGTCGCCGCGAAGGCGGCCGAGGGTGTCGAGGGCGACCCCGCGGCCGACGGCTACGTCTCCATGAGCGGTACGTCGATGGCCACCCCGCATGTGGCGGGCGCCGCCGCGATCATCGCGCAGGAGCACCCGGACTGGACCGGTGAGCGGATCAAGGCGGCCCTCACCGGTTCCGCCGTGCCGGCCGCGGGTCTGTCCGCGTTCGCGCAGGGAACGGGCCGTACCGACGTCGCACGGGCGATCCGCCAGCAGGTGTCCGGCAGTCCCTCGCTGGGCTTCGGCACCGCCCAGTGGCCGCACGCCGACGACCGGCCGGTCACCAAGGAGATCACCTACCGCAACGACGGCGACCGGCCCGTCACCCTCGACCTGGCCGCCGAGGCGTTCGGCGAGGACGGAAAGCCCGCCGCCGAGGGCATGTTCGAGGTCACGCCCAAGCAGCTCACCGTCCCGGCGGGCGGCACCGCGACCGCCGCGGTGACCGCCGACACCCGCGCGGGCACCGCCGACGGCGCGTTCGGCGGCTCCGTGACCGCGACGGCCGGGGACATCAGCGTGCGCACCGCCATCGGCGTCGACCGCGAGGTCGAGTCGTACAACCTCACGGTCAGGCACCTCGATCTGCGCGGCAAGCCCACCGGCTGGTCCGAGACGGGCGTGTACGCCCTGGACGGCGACGTCTGGCAGGACTACTCCGACCCCACGGACGGGGAGTTCACGGTACGTCTGCCCAAGGGGCGTTACACCCTCGAGGGCCGCGTCTCCACCGGAACAGACCCGGACGACGGGAAGCTGGCCCTGCTGCTGCACCCGAAGTTCGCGCTGACCCGGGACACCACGCTGGTCATGGACGCCCGCAAGGCCGATCCCGTCAGGATCAGCGTGCCCGACAAGGCGGCCAGGAACACCGAGGCCACTCTCAACTTCGGCATCGACGACGACGGAGCGCGCTACACGGCGACGTATGTCATGAACGGCTTCGCCGACCTGCGCGTCGGGCAGTTCGGGGCCCGGCTGCCGGCACGCCAGGCGTTCGCGCAGTACGACGGGACCTGGACCCACGGCGCGGTGCACTACCGGCCCGCGTGGAACCGCACCGGCGACCTCTCAGGGTTCACCGCGAAGCTGCGGCGCCAGGACTTCGCAAAGCTCGACATCACGGTCGGCGAACCCGCCCCGGGCAAGACCGCGAACCTCAGTGCCGCGCCCCTGACGCCGGGCGGTTCCTGGTACGACTTCTCCCAGGAGCAGTACGTCCTGCCGCGCACGGTCACCGACTACGTCCTGCCGGGCGTGAAGTGGCGCTACGCCGTCGACCAGTACGGCGCTCCGGACGCCGACGGCGAGCCGGTGTGGGAGGGCCGCCAGACGGTCGAAGAGGCCAGGGCGTACACCGCGGGCAAGCGGTACACGCAGCGGTTCAACATCGGTGTCTTCGGACCGCACCTGTCCAGGACGGGCGAGGAGGCGTCGGGCGCGGTCCGACGCGGCGACAGCTTCGCGGCCTATGTGCCGCTCTTCTCCGACGGCGCCGGTCATGGGGGCGTCTCGGACTACTCCAAGGCGAAGAGCGCGCTCTACGCCGACGGCAAGGCGGTGTTCACCTCGGACACCCCGCTGAACGGCGACGATCACACCCTCCCGGCCGGGCGGCGGACCTACCGGCTGTTCACCGATGTCTCCCGCCCGGCGTCCCTCTCGGCGGTCAGCACCCGGGTGACCGCGGAGTGGACCTTCCGCTCCGGCCATGTGGCGGGGGACACCGCGAAGTGGCTGCCGCTGTCGGTGGTGCGCTTCTCGCCCAGGCTGGGGACGGCCAGTACGGCCAAGGCGGGTGCGGCCTTCACGGTTCCGTTCACCGTCGAGGGCGCGGCCACCGCGCGCACCGCCCGCAAACTGGCCTTCGCGGTCTCCTATGACGACGGCAGGACCTGGAGGCCGGCCAAGGTCGTCGACCGCGACCGCCTTGAACTGCGCCACCCCGCCCGGCCGGGCACCGTCTCGCTGCGCGTCACGCTCACCGACGCCGCAGGCAACACGGTGAAGCAGACGATCCATCGCGCCTACCGCACCACCAAGTAGGCACCCGCCCTACGCACCCGCCCCACGCGCGAGCCCCGGGCCGTCGGCCCGGGGCTCGCCGCTGCGCGGGGCGGCCGGACGCCCGTCGCGGGAGCACGTGATCCGCCCCACAGCCCGTTCTTTCGCGGGCCGTTCGCGATCCGGGGTGCGCGGACGGTGGGCCACCGCGAACCGGTGCCCCTGGTGCGGGCATTCGGTCCGGTCCCGGTGGTCCGGCCGGCGATCCGCGGCCGGGGCCGGCTCGTGGAGTGACGCGGATCACGGGAACTGCGCGCGGGCGGCGCGACAGCTTAGGTAGGTGAGCACTGACATGCGTACCCGGATACGGGCCGGGGATCCGAGCGCGTTCGCCGAGCTGTACGACGGCTATGCCCGCGCCGTCTACAACCACGCCTTCCGCCTCACCGCCGACTGGACGGCGGCCGAGGACGTGATGGCGGAGACCTTCATGGAGGCCTGGCGGCTGCGTGACCGCGTCGACGCCGAGGGCGGCTCCCTGCGGCCCTGGCTGCTGGGCGTGGCCACGAACGTCTCCCGCGGCCACTACCGCAGCAACCGGCGCTACCGTGCCGCCGCGAAGGCCGCCGCCCAGGCCGAGGCCGACATGGCCCTGCCCGACCACGCGGACGAGGTGGCGGGCCGGCTCGACGACCGGAGCCGTCTCGCCGCCGCCCTGCGCGCGCTGGCCGCGCTGCGCAGACCCGAGCGCGAGGTGCTGACCCTGTGCCTGTGGGAGGGGCTGGAGTACACGGCCGCCGCCGAGGCGCTCGGCATCCCGGTCGGCACGGTCCGCTCCCGGCTCTCCCGGGCCCGTACCAAGCTGCGCAAACTCACCGAGGCGGAGCTCGCCGGCCCGCCCGTCCGGCCCGCGCGCGGACCGGCGGAAAAACTCGTCCGGGGAAATCGGGAACCCGGCCGGCCGGATCGACAGACAAGAGGAGACCGTATCAACGCGATCCGGCCCGTATCGGAGGGAAACCGATGAAAGCGAATCAGTCCCGGCAGAGCCCGGTGGAGTGGGAAGAGAGCGCCTCGCTCCTCCCGCAGACTGGGCGCGATCTTCCAACGGGCCGTCACCAGTTCCACAAGGAGCGTCTGATGGCCCACATCGAGCAGGACAGCCGGCGCGGAGAGCACATGGCGACCGACGGCTCCGACCGGCCGAAGAACCGCGGCTTCCGCATGCCGCGCCTGGCGATCGCCCTGCCCGCGGCCGCCCTCGCCGTGGCCGGTGCGGTCGTCGCCGGCACGTCGCTGAACGGTGGCACAGGCGGCGGGCAGCTCGCGGACATGTCCACCGGGCCGGCGCTGACCACGCAGGTCAGTCCCGCGAGTGCCAAGGGCCTGAACCAGCTGATCGGCCAGATCTCGCTGGCGGCGTCGGCGGAGCCGCGCCCGGTGATGAAGCCGGGCCAGTACGTCTACATCGAGTCCCAGTCGGCCGACACCTTCGTGAAGACGGTCGACGACAAGAGCAGCCTGGCCAGCCACGCGCTGCACAAGCGCCAGGTCTGGCACTCCGCCGACGGCACCGAGGGCTGGCTGATCGACCCCTCCGTCAACGAGAGCCCCGAGGGCGAGACGCTGAGCCTGCCCGACGAGCAGGGCCACCCGTTCGAGGCGTCCCTGAACGGCCCGTCGTACGACTTCCTGACGACGCTGCCCACCGACCCCGACCAGCTGCTGAAGATGATCTACAAGGAGGAGAAGGGGCACGGCAACTCCCCCGACCAGCAGGCGTTCACCACGATCGGCGACCTGCTCGGCGAGAGCTACCCGCCCGCGGAGCTGTACTCGGCGCTGTTCAAGACGGCGGCGAAGATCCCCGGCGTCGTCGTGGTGGACGACGCCCAGGACGCGATCGGCCGCACGGGGGTCGCGGTGGCCCGGCTGGACGAGACCAGCGGTGCGCGGCAGGAGTGGATCTTCGACAAGAAGACCCATGTCTTCCTCGGCGAGCGCACCGTGCAGGTCGAGGAGGTCTCCGAGTACGGCGTGGCGATGAAGCCCGGCACGGTGCTCTACACCGACGCCATCACCGACCGCGCGATCGTCGACGGCATGAAGCAGACCCCCGGGCAGAAGGCCTGACGTTCCGCGTCCGCCGGTCCCGCCCCCGTGGCCGCCGTCCCAGGACGGCGGCCACGCGGCGCTTCGTGGTCTCCGGGGGGACCGGGGACGGTTCAGGTCCGGCGCCCGCGTGCCTCTAGGGTGCGGAGATGACCGGCACGCAGCAGCACGTCCTGATCCTCGGCGGCACCACGGAGGGCCGTCGCCTCGCGGAGGCGCTGGCCGGCGACCCGGCGGGATGGCGGGTCACCAGCTCGCTCGCGGGCCGGGTGGCCGCGCCCCGGCTGCCGCCGGGCGAGGTGCGGACGGGCGGCTTCGGCGGCACGGAAGGGCTGGTGCGGTGGCTGCGGGAGCACGCCGTCGACGTGGTGGTCGACGCCACGCACCCCTTCGCCGGCACGATGAGCGCCCACGCCGCCGCGGCGGCCGCGGCGGCCGGTGTTCCCCTGCTGGGCCTGCGCCGCCCGGGATGGGCCGCCGCTCCCGGCGACCGCTGGCACCCGGTGGACTCCACGGCGGAGGCCGCGGCCCTGCTGCCCACCCTCGGCGGGCGGGTCTTCCTGACCACGGGACGCACGGGTCTGGCGGCCTTCGCCGGGGACGCCGACAGCTGGTTCCTGGTGCGGTCCGTCGACGCCCCGGAGCCGCCGTACCCGCCGCACATGGAAGTCGTCCTGGACCGGGGGCCGTTCACGTACGACGGGGAGCGGGCACTCATGACCCGCCACCGCGTCGACGTGCTGGTGACCAAGGACAGCGGCGGCGCGGCGACGGCCCCGAAGCTCGCCGTCGCCCGCGAACTCGGCCTGCCCGTGGTGATCGTGCGCCGTCCGCCCGCCCCGCCGGGCGTGCCGGCCGTCCCGGACGTGGCGGGCGCCCTGGCGTGGCTGCGGCGCGGGGAGTGAGGCGGGATCAGGCCGGGTAGCGCCGGGGCGTCCACACCACCGTCGTGCCGTCGCCGCGCCGCACCGCGCGGGTCTGCGAGGACCCGACGAGCAGGACGCAGCGCATGTCCACGGACGCCGGGTCCAGGTCCTCCAGCGTGGTGATCCGCACCGCCTGCTCGGGGCCGCCGACATCGCGCGCGACGACCACCGGGGTGCCGGGCGGGCGGCCCTCCCGCAGCACCTTCAGGGCCTGTTCCAGCTGCTCCCGGCGGCTGCGGGACGCCGGGTTGTAGAGCGCGAGCACCAGATCGCCGGCGGTCGTGGCGCGCAGCCGCTCCTCGATCACCGTCCAGGGCTTGAGCCGGTCGGACAGCGAGACCACCGCGTAGTCGTGCCCCAGCGGCGCGCCCGCGAGCGCCGCCGCCGACTGCGCCGCGGTGATCCCGGGCACCACGCGCACCCGCACGTCGAGATAGGGCTCGGCGGAGGCGGCCTCCAGCACGGCCGTCGCCATCGCGAAGACCCCGGGGTCTCCGGACGACACGACGGCCACCCGCCGCCCGCGCCGCGCGAGGTCGAGGGCGAACTCGGCGCGTTCGGCCTCCACGCGGTTGTCGGAGGCGTGCCGCAGCTGCCCCGGACGGACCGGGACGCGGTCCATGTACGTGGTGTAGCCGACCAGTTCGTCCGCCTCGGCGAGCGCGGAGCGCGCCTCCGCGGTCAGCCACATCGGGCCGGCCGGGCCCAGCCCGACGACCACGACCTCGCCCTCCGCCTGACTCGGGGCCGGTCGCTCGTCGATCCGGCTGGGCAGCACCGCGACGGCGAAGTACGGCACCGAGTCAGGGTCGACGTCGGCCAGCATCCCCAGGCGTTCGGCGTCCATCGTGGCCCGCTCGACGTAGTGCGCGTCCGCCAGCCGCCCGGCCGTGCCAAGCGCCCGGCGCACGGCCGGGAAGGTGCGGCCGAGCTTCATCACGGCCGCCGCGTCGGTGGCGGCGAGCCGGGCCGCGAGCTCCTCCTCCGGCAGCGTGCCGGGCAGGATCGTCAGCACCTCCTCGCCCTCCACCAGCGGGCGGCCGATCCGGGCGGCGGCCGCGCTCACGGACGTGACACCCGGAATCACCTCGGCCGGGTAGCGGTCGGCCAGCCGCTTGTGCATGTGCATGTACGAGCCGTAGAAGAGCGGATCGCCCTCGGCGAGCACGGCGACCGTGCGCCCCGCGTCGAGGTGTGCGGCGAGCAGTTCGGCGGACTCGGCGTAGAAGTCGTCCAGCGCGCCCCGGTAGCCGCCCGGATGGTCGGTGGTCTCCGTGGTGACCGGGTACATCAGCCGCTCCTCGATCTGCTCGGGGCGGATGTGCGCCGCGGCGATCGAGCGGGCGATGCTGCGGCCGTGCCGGGCGCAGTGGTAGGCGATCACATCGGCGGAGCGGATGACGTCCACGGCCCGCACGGTCATCAGGGAGGGGTCGCCGGGGCCGAGGCCCACTCCGTACAGACGGCCGGTGGTCATACGATCTCGTCCTCCGTGGCAAGGGCGTTGAGGGCGGCGGCCGCGAGCGCGCTGCCGCCGCGCCGGCCGCGCACGATCAGGTGCTCCAGACCGGAGGGGTGCGCGGCGAGGGCGTCCTTGGACTCGGCCGCGCCGACGAATCCGACCGGCACGCCGATGACGGCGGCGGGCCGCGGCGCGCCCGCCTCGACCATCTCCAGCAGCCGGAAGAGCGAGGTGGGGGCGTTGCCGACCGCGACGACGGCGCCCTCCAGGCGGTCCCGCCACAGTTCCATCGCGGCGGCGCTGCGGGTGGTGCCGAGCTCGGCGGCGAGCGAGGGCACGGAGGGGTCGGAGAGGGTGCAGACCACCTCGTTGTCCGCGGGCAGCCGCTTGCGGGTGACGCCGCTGGCGACCATCTGCACGTCGCAGAGGATCGGCGCCCCGGCGCGCAGCGCGGCGCGCGCGTCGGCGACCACGGACGGGCTGAAGGCCAGGTCGCGGACGAGGTCGGTCATGCCGCACGCGTGGATCATGCGGACGGCGACCTGCGCGACGTCCGGCGGCAGGGCGTCGAGTTCCGCCTCGGCGCGGATGATGGCGAACGACCGGCGGTAGATCTCCGGGCCGTCCTTCTCGTACTCGGTCACGTCGTGGTCCTCGGTGGTGGTGGGGTCGTGCGGCGGGCGGCGGAGACGGCGGCGGGCAGGTCCGGGGCGGCGGTGCTCGCACCGGTGCCGCCCGTGGTGACGCGGTAGTGCCCGTCGGCGGTGGCCACGACGTCGACCCGGGCGCCGTCCGGCCGGCCGCAGTTGCGCTCGCAGCCGGAGAAGTGGACGGGCAGCAGGGCATGTCCGGGACCGGGGGCCTCGGCGCGCACCGCGGCCTCGGCGTCCGTCCGCACGTCCGCCAGCGACTTGGCGCACCCGGGCCGTCCGGCGCACGCGGTCACCCCGCGCCACGGCGAGTCCTCGCCGGTCAGGAAGCCCGCCCCGGCGAGACGTGCCAGAACCCCGGGTGCCTCGGCCGCCGGTACGCCCGGCACGACCACGCCGCGCCACGGCGTCACCCGCACCTGCCCGCCGGCCGCGTCCGCCACCTCGGCGAGGACCCGCCACGCCTGCGCGGTCACGCGCCCCAGCCGCGTCCCGGCCGACAGCACCCACGTCCCGCCGCCGGGCTGCGGGAAGCCCCCGAGCCGGGGCCCGGCCCGGTGTTCGGCCGAGGGCCCGGCCGGTTCGCCCCGGAGCGGGACGTCCGCGACGGGCAGGAGACCCGCGACGCGGGCTCCCGTGGGGTCGACGTCGGCGAGGCGCCAGGCGCGGGCGGGGTGTCCGGCGGCGAGGGTGAGGAAGGCCTCGGCGGCGCGCAGCGCCCAGCGGGGGGCGTCGGGGGCGGGGACGTGGGCGACGGGTGTGCCCGCGAGGCGGAGTTCGGCGGTGGCGTGGTCGGCCCGGGCGGTCAACGTCACATCGGCGCCCAGCGCGGCGACGTCGCCGCGGCCGTCGTCGAGGGCGAAGAGGAAGCGCCCGGACAGCCCGGCCGCCGCGGGGCTGGCGCACAGCAGGGCGTCCAACTCCCGCACCCAGTGCGTCACATCGGCGTACCCGTGGCCGTCGAGGCCGCCCAGGGGAGAGGCGACGACATTGCGGGCCCGTTCGTGGGCGTACGAGGGGAGCAGTCCCGCGGCGGCCAGGCGCGTGGCGAGGTCGGTGGCCGCGCCGGGTGCGCGCAGGCCGCGCAGTTGCAGGTTGCCCCGGGAGGTGAGGTCGAGACGGCCGTCGCCGAGGTCGTCGGCGGCATCCGCCAACACACGCATCTGACGGCCAGTCAACAATCCGCCGGGTATGCGGATCCGGGCCAGCGGGCCGTCGTCGGCGGCGTGCAGCCGCAGCGCTCCCGGGCACGCGTCCTCGCGGTCCGCGCGTCCCGCCGAGGGCACGGCGAAGGCGCCGTTCACGGGGGATTCCGGGGCTGTGGGCATGGCCGCGAGCATACCCGCGGCCACCTGGGAGGTGTACGGCCCATGCAACGTCACCAGCCCTTACTATGCGGGTGGGACGGCCGCAGGCCGCGCCCACGCCATCGACGGCGCCAGGGGAGGAAGCCGGTGCGAATCCGGTGCGGTCCCGCCACTGTCATCGCGGCCCACGGGTAATGCCGGGCCGCGGGAGCCAGGAACTCCCGCCGTCATCCACCGGCCCGGGGCGCGGACCCCGAGGAAGGCACGCCCGACGTGATCCTGCTGCTCTCGACGTCCGACACCGATCTGCTCAGCGCCCGCTCGGCGGACGGCCCGGTCCCCTACCGGCTCGCCAACCCGGCCCGGCTCACCGCGGGGGAAGTGCCCGCGCTCCTCGACGGCGCCGACCTCGTCGTCGTACGCCTGCTCGGCGGGCGCCGGGCCTGGGAGGAGGGCCTGGACGCGCTGCTCGCCGGGCCGCGCCCGGTGGTCGTGCTCACCGGTGAACAGGCCCCGGACGCCCAGCTCATGGAGCTGTCCACGGTCCCGGTCGGCACAGCCGCCGAGGCCCACGCCTACCTCGCGCACGGCGGCCCCGCCAACCTCGCCCAGCTGGCCCGCTTCCTGTCCGACACCGTGCTGCTGACCGGCCACGGCTTCGAACCCCCGGCCCCCGCCCCGTCCTGGGGCCGCCTGGAGCGCGCCGCGGCCGTCACCGAGGGCCCGCTGGTCGCCGTCCTCTACTACCGGGCCCACCACATGAGCGGCAACACCGCCTTCGTGGAGGCCCTTTGCGCCGCGATCGAGCAGGCCGGGGGCCGCGCGCTCCCCCTGTACGTCGCCTCGCTGCGCGCCCCCGAGCCGGAACTGCTGGACGCCCTGGCCGGAGTGGACGCGATCGTCACCACCGTGCTGGCCGCGGGCGGCACGCGCCCCGCCGAGGCCTCCGCCGGCGGCGACGAGGAGGCGTGGGACGCGGGCGCGCTGACCTCGCTCGACGTGCCGGTGCTCCAGGCGCTGTGCCTGACCTCCTCCCGGGATGTGTGGGAGGGCAGCGACGAGGGACTGTCCCCCATGGACGCCGCGACGCAGGTCGCCGTGCCCGAGTTCGACGGCCGGCTCATCACCGTCCCGTTCTCCTTCAAGGAGGTCGACGAGGACGGCCTGCCGGTCTACGCGCCCGACCCCGAGCGCGCCGCCCGCGTCGCCGGGATCGCCGTGCGCCACGCGCGGCTGCGGCACATACCGCCCGCCGAGCGCCGTCTCGCGCTGGTGCTGTCCGCGTACCCGACCAAGCACTCCCGCATCGGCAACGCGGTGGGCCTGGACACCCCGGCCAGCGCGGTCGCCCTGCTGCGCAGGCTGCGCGAGGAGGGGTACGACTTCGGGCCCGCGGAGGAGATCCCGGGCCTGTCCTCGGGCGACGGCGACGAGCTGATCCGCGCGCTGATCGAGGCGGGCGGCCATGACCAGGACTGGCTGACCGAGGAGCAGCTGGCCCGCAACCCCGTGCGCGTCCCGGCCGCCGACTACCGCCGCTGGTTCGCCGCGCTCCCGGCGGAGCTGCGCGACGCGGTCACCGGGCACTGGGGGCCGCCGCCCGGCTCGATGTTCGTGGACACCAGCCGGGACCCGGAGGGCGACATCGTGCTGGCCGCGCTGCGCCGCGGCAACCTGCTGATCGTCATCCAGCCGCCGCGCGGCTTCGGCGAGAACCCGATCGCGATCTACCACGACCCCGATCTGCCGCCCTCCCACCACTACCTGGCCGCCTACCGCTGGATCGCCTCCGCGCGGGCCGAGGGCGGGTTCGGCGCCGACGCGATGATCCACCTCGGCAAGCACGGCAACCTGGAGTGGCTGCCCGGCAAGAACGCGGCCCTGTCCGCCGCCTGCGGTCCCGACGCCGCGCTCGGCGACCTCCCGCTGATCTATCCGTTCCTCGTCAACGACCCCGGTGAGGGCACCCAGGCCAAGCGCCGCGCCCACGCCACCCTGGTGGACCACCTCGTGCCGCCGATGGCCCGCGCCGACTCCTACGGCGACATCGCGCGCCTGGAGCAACTGCTCGACGAGCACGCCTCGATCGCCGCCATGGACCCGGCCAAGCTGCCCGCCGTGCGCGCCCAGATCTGGACGCTGATCCAGGCCGCGAAGCTCGACCACGACCTGGGCCTGGAGGACCGGCCGCACGACGCGGAGTTCGACGACTTCCTGCTGCACGTCGACGGCTGGCTCTGCGAGATCAAGGACGCCCAGATCCGCGACGGCCTGCACGTTCTCGGCCAGGCGCCCGCCGGCGCCGATCGGGTCAACCTGGTGCTCGCGATCCTGCGGGCTCGGCAGATCTGGGGCGGCACCGCCGCCCTGCCCGGACTGCGCGAGGCCCTGGGCCTGGACGAGTCCGCGGCCACCCGGGTGACCGCCGACGCGGCCGAGGAGCAGGCCCGCGCGCTGGTGCAGGCGATGGAGGACGCGGCGTGGGACCCGGAGGCCGTCGCGGAGGTCGCCAAGGGCCTGTCCGAGGAGGTCGCCCGGGTGCTGGACTTCGCGGCCCGGCAGGTCGTGCCGCGGCTGGCCCGTACGACGGACGAGATCGACGCGGTCGTGCACGCGCTGAACGGCGGCTTCGTGCCGGCCGGCCCCTCGGGATCCCCGTTGCGCGGTCTGGTCAACGTCCTGCCGACCGGCCGCAACTTCTACTCCGTCGACCCCAAGGCCGTCCCCAGCCGGCTCGCCTGGGAGACCGGGCAGGCCCTCGCGGACTCGCTGCTCGCCCGCTACCGCGCGGACAACGACGGCACGTGGCCGCAGTCGGTGGGCCTGTCCCTGTGGGGCACCAGCGCGATGCGCACCGCGGGCGACGACATCGCCGAGGCGCTGGCGCTGCTCGGCGTGCGCCCGGTGTGGGACGACGCGTCCCGCCGGGTCACCGGTGTCGAGGCCGTGCCCGCGCAGGAGTTGGGCCGCCCGCGGGTCGATGTGACCCTGCGCGTCAGCGGCTTCTTCCGCGACGCCTTCCCGCACGTGGTGGGCCTGCTGGACGACGCCGTCCGCCTGGTCGCGGGCCTGGACGAGCCGGACGAGGCCAACTTCGTCCGCGCCCACACCCGCGCCGACCTCGCCGCCCACGGCGACGAACGCCGGGCCACCACCCGGATCTTCGGCTCCCGTCCCGGCACCTACGGCGCGGGCCTGCTGCAGCTCATCGACAGCCGCGACTGGCGCAGCGACGCCGACCTCGCCGAGGTCTACACCGTCTGGGGCGGCTACGCGTACGGCCGCGGCCTCGACGGCCGCCCGGCGCGGGAGGAGATGGAGACCGCCTACCGGCGGATCGCGGTGGCCGCGAAGAACACCGACACCCGCGAGCACGACATCGCCGACTCCGACGACTACTACCAGTACCACGGCGGCATGGTCGCCACCGTCCGCGCGCTGACCGGCCGTTCCCCCGAGGCGTACATCGGCGACTCCACCCGCCCGGAGACCGTCCGCACCCGCTCCCTGCTGGAGGAGACCTCCCGGGTGTTCCGCGCCCGCGTCGTCAACCCCCGCTGGATCGAGGCCATGCGGCGGCACGGCTACAAGGGCGCCTTCGAACTGGCCGCGACCGTCGACTACCTCTTCGGCTACGACGCGACCACCGGGGTCGTCGCCGACTGGATGTACGACAGGCTCGCCCGCACCTACGTCCTGGACCCGGAGAACCGCGCCTTCCTCCAGGAGGCCAACCCCTGGGCCCTGCACGGCATGGCCGAACGGCTGCTGGAGGCCGAGTCCCGCGGCATGTGGGCGGAGCCCGACCCGGAGGTCGTCGCGGCACTGCGCGAGGCGTTCCTGGAGACCGAGGGCGACCTGGAGGGCGGCGAGTAGTCCGCACGCCGGCTCGTGACGTGGCGGACGACTGCGCGTAACGCCCACGTCGGACGGCGCTGCCACGCTGACGGTATGGACGCCACCGCGCTCGCACGCGCGCTGCTGGAACCCGTGCCGGCCAACCGGACCGCGGGCATCGAGGTGCTCCGCGCCGAGGACGGCGCCGCGCAGGTGGCGCTGGAGACCCCGTACGCGCTGCGGAACGTCATCGGGAGCCTGCACGCGAGCGGGCTGGTCGCGCTGCTCGACGCGGCCGGGCTGGCCGCGCTCGTCGCGGCGTGCGAGGAGCCCTCGCAGTTCGAGGGCGTCGTGCCGCTGGGCGCGGCGGCCACGATGGAGTTCCTGGCCGCTGCTGACGGGGGAGAGCGACCGCGCGCGGATCGCCACGGTCGCCGAGGTCCGGGACGCGGCGGGCACGGTGGTCTGCCGGGGCGGCTTCGACTGGAGCGTGCGGCGGCTGCCCGGCGCCCGGTAGTCCGGGTTCCGTACGCACCGGGGAAACGTCCGGCGAACATCTGACGGCAGGACAGGGATGGTGCTGCCGGCATCCGTTCGTGCTCGTACGGTGACCGGACCTGATCGGACCGTCACAGTGGACACTGCTGACACACGGGGGATGCGAGAACGCGCATGGACGACTGGCTGAGTGCCGACAACGTCGTGGCGGTGCTGACCGCCATCGTCGGTCTGGTGGTCTCCGTCGGGGTGGTCTGGTACGAACGCCGGGTGCCGCGCCGCAAGCGCATCGGCTACCGCGTCCAGATGGACACCCCGATCGGCAGCGACGACCCCGACGGCGAGGCCGGCGCGACCAACGTGCGGCTCGGTCTCTTCAACGACCTGCCGGACATGGTGGACGCGACCCTCGTCCTGCTGCGCATCGAGAACGACGGCGGCGAGAGCATCGCCGACACCGACTACACCAACCGCGATCCGCACCGGGCCCTGAACGTGGTCTTCGCCGGCCGCCTGGTCCGGGGGGTGGCCGTGACCCAGGTCGACGCCGGCCCGCTGATGGACCACTTCGCCCCGGCCGGCGGCGAGGGCGGGGTCCGCCACGAGGGCAACGTCATCCACCTGCCCCGCGTCCCGCTCAACCGGGGCCAGCACTACAAGCTGCTGGTGCTGCTCACCGGCGGCCACGTCGGCGGCGGCGTCCGGATCACCGGCGGCATCCGCGACGGCGTCGTCGTCCCCAACACGGCGATGCCCGTCGACGCCGCGCCCCCGCTGTTCAGCCGCGCGACCCGGTGGATCACCATCCTGCTCACCGTCTGCGTGACCGTGCTGGCCTCCATCATCGTCGTCCGCGAGGACGCGCCGCCGCCCCACGGCTGTGCCACCGGGCGGCTGACGGTGACCGGGTCCACGGCCTTCGCCCCGGTCATGAAGGAACTCGCCCGCCGTTACGCCGCGGACTGCGCCGGCTCCGACATCAGGGTCGACGCCAACTCCAGCGACCGGGGAGTCAGCGACCTCGAGGACGCCGGGAAGGCGGGCCACGGCTCCGCGGTGGTGGCCATGTCCGACGGCCCCAGGCCGCCGGGGCCGTCGAGGCTCACGGCGCACCGGGTCGCCGTCTCCGCCTTCGCGCTCGTCGTGAACGACGAGATACCCGTCGAGAACCTTTCGGTCGCCCAGATACGCGCCGTCTTCAACGGGGGCATCGCCAACTGGAAGGGTGTCAAGGGCGGTCCCGACCGTCCGATCAGCCTCGTCAGCCGCAACGCCGAATCCGGCACCCGCGACATCTTCCGCAGGCGCGTCCTCGGCGGCGAGGGCGAGCCCAAGTTCACCTCGCACAACTGCGTGACCAAGGACTTCCCCACCGCCCCGGTGATCCGCTGCGAACTCGACAGCACCGCCAAGGTCCTGACCAAGGTCGGCCAGACCCCCGGCGCCATCGGCTACGCCGAACTGGGCGCCGCCAAGGCCTCCCCGCACGTGCGCATCCTGGACATCAACGGCTTCGAGCCGTCGACCGGCCCCGACGACGACAAGGGCTACCCCTTCAACGAGATCGAGTACGCCTACACCTTCGGCTCGCCCGATTCCGACTCCCTCACCGCCAGCTTCCTGTCCTACCTGCTCCACGGCTCCGGCCAGGACATCGTCAGGGCCCACGGCCACCTCCCCTGCTACGCCCCCGACGGCATCGAGCACTGCGGCCTGAGGGGCAGCGACTTGCCCGTGTCCTGACAAGACGTACCGCCGGGCGTCATGTGGGTGTCGCCTGATGGACGCGTGGAACCCTTTCCCTCAAGGGGCATGGACCACATCACGTTTCTCGTGGCGGTCGTGATCGTGACCGCGCTGGCCTTCGACTTCACCAACGGCTTCCATGACACGGCGAATGCGATGGCGACGTCCATCGCGACGGGAGCTCTGCGACCGCGGACCGCGGTCCTCATCAGTGGCGTGCTGAACATCGCCGGCGCCTTCCTGTCGACCGAGGTCGCGAAGACGATCTCCGGCGGGATCGTCGACGACACCCTGGTCACCCCGGGCATGATCTTCGCGGGGCTGGTCGGCGCGGTGCTGTGGAACCTCATGACCTGGCTGCTGGGGCTGCCGTCGAGCAGCTCGCACGCCCTTTTCGGCGGCCTGATCGGCGCCGTGTGGGTGGGCGCCGGCAGCAAGGGCGTGCACTTCGACAAGGTTGTCGAGAAGGTACTGCTCCCCGCGGTCGCGTCCCCCCTGGTGGCGGGGATCGCGGCGCTGCTGGCTACGTACCTGGCGTACCGGATCACCGCGCGGGCGCGGCAGAAGTCGGTGACCCGGGGCTTCCGGCTCGGGCAGATCGCGTCGGCGTCGCTGGTGTCGCTGGCGCACGGCACGAACGACGCCCAGAAGACGATGGGCGTGATCACCCTCACGCTGATCTCCGCGGGTGCCCTCGGGCACGACGCGGGGCCGCCGGTGTGGGTGATCGCGGCGGCGGGCCTGGCCATCGGGCTCGGCACGTACCTGGGGGGATGGCGGATCATCCGCACCATGGGCAAGGGGCTCACCGACATCCAGTCCCCGCAGGGCTTCGCGGCGGAGGCGGCCTCCACGACGGTGATCCTGACCTCGGCCCACCTGGGCTTCGCGCTGTCGACGACGCAGGTGTGCTCCGGCGGCATCCTGGGCGCCGGGCTGGGCCGCCGGCTGGCCGAGGTCCGCTGGGGGACCGCGGGCCGCATGGTGATCGCCTGGCTGGTGACGCTGCCGGCCGCCGCGCTGGTCGGCGGGGTCTCGGCGAGCGTCGTGCAGCACGGCGGCACCGCGGGCACCGTGGTGATCGCCTTGGTGGCGGTGGCGGTGGCCGCGTTCATCGTGGTGCTCTCGCGCCGCAACCCGGTGCACGCCCAGAACGTGAACGACACCCACACCGTGGCCCTGCGCCCCTCCGCGACCTCCGCCCCGTCGGCCGCCTGAGCGCGTCCGACCGCGTCCGACAAGGAGAAATGCGATGCAACTGGACTGGAGTGCCCTCGGCGAAGTGGCCGCCGTCAGTACTGGCGTTACCGTGGGTGTGGTCGTCGTCTTCGCCCTCGGTGTCCTCGGCCTTTCCCGGGCCGAGGACTCCCGCGACGGCGCGACCGTGTCGTACGCGGCGGCGGGCCTGTGCTTCCTGGCCTGTGCCGCGGTCGTGGCGTACGGCATCTATCTGATCGTTCCCCAGTTCCACTCCTGAGAGGCGAGGCGACATGGCGACGCTCCCGCACCCCGCCGATCCGGACCTGCTGGCCGGCATGCAGGTCGACTACACCGACCAGGACGAGCCCGTGCTCATCCGTCCCGACGGCACCCCCGTCGAGACCTGGCGGGAGAACTATCCGTACGACCACCGCATGGAGCGCAAGGAGTACGAGTGGCACAAGCGGCTCCAGCAGATAGAGCTGCTGAAGCTGCAGAGCTGGATCAAGGAGACGGGGCGCCGGCTGGTGATCGTCTTCGAGGGGCGTGACGCGGCCGGCAAGGGCGGCACCATCAAGCGGTTCACCGAGCATCTGAACCCGCGCGGTGCCCGGGTCGTCGCCCTGGTCAAGCCGACCGAGCGCGAGCGCGGCCAGTGGTACTTCCAGCGGTACGTCGACCACCTGCCGACGGCCGGCGAGATCGTCATGTTCGACCGCTCCTGGTACAACCGGGCCGGTGTCGAGCGCGTCATGGGCTTCTGCACCGACGACGAGTACCAGCGCTTCATGCGCCAGGCGCCCGCCTTCGAGCGGATGCTCGTGGACGACGGCATCGACCTGGTGAAGTTCTGGTTCTCGGTGTCCCGCGACGAACAGCGCACCCGCTTCACCATCCGCCAGGTCGACCCGGTGCGGCAGTGGAAGCTCAGCCCCATGGACCTGGCGTCCCTGGACCGCTGGGACGACTACACCGAGGCGAAGGTCGCGATGTTCCGCGAGACGGACACCGAGCAGGCGCCCTGGACGGTCGTGAAGAGCAACGACAAGAAGCGCGCCCGCGTCGAGGCGATGCGCAGCGTGCTGGCCCGCTTCGACTACCCGGACAAGGACGAGGAGGTCGTCGGCGTCCCCGATCCGCGGATCGTCGGCGCCGCGGCGAACCTGCTGGAGGCGGGCGAGGTCTGACCTCCCGCACACCGAGAACGCGGACGAGGCCGCCCCGGGTGATCCGGGGCGGCCTCGTCCGTGTGCGGGCTGTGCGGCGTCAGTTGGTGAAGTTCAGGTACTTCCAGTCGCCGTACGTCGTGGTGTTCAGGCTGTCGCCCGAGCCGCCCTTGATGTACGAGACGCGCACCCGGGCCCGGATGCCGGACTCGCCCGGCCCCGGCAGCTCGACCCGCGCCTTGCCGGCGGTCCCCAGCTGGAAGTACTCCGAGTCGGTCGAGTACCACTTGCCCTGGTAGTAGACCTCGAGGTCGAACCGCTCGGCGCGGCCCGCGTGGTAGGTCATCGTCGTGCTGAACAGCGGCGCGGCGTTCTTGTGGAACCAGTAGTAGTTGGTCGAGCCGATCTTGCCCGTCTTGTAGTGGCGCGAGACGGACGTGGAGAGCTTGACCTGCGTCCCGACCGAGCGGGACACCGACTTCGGGGCCGAGAAGGCGTCGCCGCCGAAGGAGGCCCAGAAGGTGGTGTTGCGGGTGAGCTTGTAGGTGGCCTTCAGGTCGCCGGAGGAGTTGACCTTGCCGGACTTGATCAGCTTCTTGGTGCCGTCGGCGGCCTTGGCGTAGATCGAGACCACGCGGCTCTTGCCGGTCTTGCCGAGGTGCCCGGTGACGGTGGCCGTCGACCCGTAGGAGTAGGTCGAGTGGTTGGTCTTGATGCTGACCGAGGTGGCCGTGCGGGAGACCGCGACGCTGTCCTTGCCCAGGGCGGCGTTGTGCGTGGTGTCGCCGTTGTAGTGGGCGGAGTAGGTGACGGTGCCGCCGGTGTACGGGGTGTCCGTGAAGCTGAACGTGCCGTTGGACGCGACCGTCTTGGTGCCGAGCGACTTGCCCTTCGGGTCGGTGAGGTCGGTACGGGTCACCGTGACCTTGGTGCCGCTCGGGAAGGAGGCGCTCGAGGTGAGCTTGCCCTTCACCGTGATCTTCGTGGCCCGCTTGGCGGACGTCGGAGCGCTGACCGTGAGGGTGGCGGTGGCCTTGGCGACCTTGACGGTGTCCTTGGCGGTGGCGGCCGCGTGCCGCGTGTCGCCGGCGAAGGTCGCCGTGTAGGTGTTGGTGCCCAGGACGGACGGGGTGTTCTTGAACGAGAAGGTGCCGTTGGCGGCGACCGTCGCGGTGCCGAGCGGCGTGCCGGCCGGGTGGGCGGAGTCGGTGCGGCTCACGGAGACCTTGGTGCCGGCCGGGAAGGCCACGGGCGAACCGAGGGTGCCGGTGACGGTGAGCTCGCGGCTGGGCAGGGCCGTGGTCGGGGCGTTCACCGAGAGGGTGGTCGCGCCCAGGACGACGCTGACGGTGTCCACGGCGGTCGCGTCGGCGTGCGTGGTGTCGCCGGCGTAGGTGACCGTGTAGGTGTTGTCGCCCTGCGCGGCCGGGGTGTCCTTGACCTCGAAGGTGCCGTTGGCGGCGACCGTCGCGGTGCCGAGCGGCGTGCCGGCCGGGTGGGCGGAGTCGGTGCGGCTCACGGAGACCGTGGTGCCGTCCGCGAAGGGCACCGTCGAGCCGAGGGTGCCGGTGACGGTGACCTCGTCGCCGGGGATGGCGGCGGCGGGGGCGTCCACCGTGAGCAGGCTGGCGGCCCGGGCGACGCTGACGGTGCCGGTGCCGGTGGTGGCGTCGTGCTCGGCGTCGCCGGCGTAGGTGACCGTGTAGGTGTTGTCGCCCAGTGCGGCCGGGGTGTCCTTGACCTCGAAGGTGCCGTCGGCGGCGACCGTCGCGGTGCCGAGCGGCGTGCCGGCCGGGTGGGCGGAGTCGGTGCGGCTCACGGAGACCGTGGTGCCGTCCGCGAAGGGCACCGT
>NZ_JBHXSO010000009.1:96602-176287 GCF_042714775.1 Streptomyces sp. NPDC058691
TCGAGCCGAGGGTGCCGGTGACGGTGACCTCGGTGCCGGGGAGGGCGGTGGCCGGGGCGTTCACCGTGAGAGTGGTGGCGGCGAGGGCCTGGTCCTCCAGGCTGAACGAGGTCACCGGCGGGACGGCGGTCCCGCCGTCGGTGGCGGCAGCCGGCGTGGCCGTGACACCGAGCAGGGATGCGGTGGCGAGCAGGACGGACAGAGCCGTCCCGCTGGCGATGTGGCGGGTGCGCAAGCTGGTTCCCCCCAGGCAGGCGTGGAATCCGGAAGTCTTCCGGCGAGGTGTGGGTGCGCCGCGGGGCGCGGGCGTCCGTGAAGGTGCTCCGGCGCGCCGTCGTCGGCGGCAAGGGGAAACGCTACGTCATGCTTATGACAGCGAGCCACCGCATATGGCGCCCATGCCGATCCGTTACCACGGCTTCGTCGGGCGCTGGCCGTACTGTGCCCGATTCGATGCAGGGATACGTACAACCATTGTGCGGGGCAGGCGTGTTCAGCCCTGTGCGACCCGTACGGTGACGGTCCATTCCCGCAACCCGAGGCAGGCCACCTGGTCCGGGGCGGTGGGCTGGGCGCACAGCGGCTGGGTGGCGGTGAGGCGGGCCGTGCCGGGGGCGATGGCCTGGTAGGCGGCGAGGGTGTCGCCGCGGGGGGCGCCGATGCCCGCGTTGCCGGCCCGCAGGGCGCCGCCCTTGAGCGTGACGGGGGACCAGGGGCGGTCGGCGCTGCCGTCGAGCGTGACGCGGACCGTGGCGCCGGTGCCCACGCAGAGGGTGCGGCCGGTGTCGGCGGCGGTGAGGTCGAGCCGGGTGGGGCACGGCTTCACGCCGGTGGCCGGGCCGCCGCCCGGCCGGTCGCCGCCGCCGCTGCCGCAGGCGGTGAGCACGAGTGCCGCGACGGCCGCCGCGGCGATGACAGTCGGTCGGTGCGGTCGGTGCGGTCGGTGCGGTCGGTGCGGTCGGTGCGGTCGGTGCATGGGTGAGCCTCCTTTTCACTGTGACGTGTCCCGGACGTAAAAGGGTCCCGGCCGCCTCACGGCGACCGGGACCCCACGCGCGGAGGAAGGGGCTCAGCCCGTGGTCAGGGCGGTGTCGTCGATCACGAAACTCGTCTGCAGGGAGGAGTCCTCGGTGCCGCCGAACTTCAGGGCGACGGTGGAGCCCGCGAAGGAGGACAGGTCGAAGCTCTTCTGGACGTATCCGGTGGCCTTGTTGAGGTTGGAGTACGTGGCCAGGGTGGTGGACCCGGCCGTGACGGTGAGCTTGTCGTAGGCCGAGGTCGTGGTGGTCTCGGCGGTGTCGATGTGCAGCCAGAAGGTGAGGGTGGCCCGGCAGCCGCTCGGGACGGTCACCGACTGGGAGAGCGTGTCGGTGTGCGTGGAGCCGTAGCCGTCCAGCCATGCCTTGTACGAGCCGCCGTGCGCGGCCTCGCCGGTGTCACTGGTGATGACACCGCTGGAGGCGGTCCAGCTGGTGGCGCCGGACTCGAAGCCGGGGTTGGCCAGCAGCTGGGAGGCCGTGCAGGTGCCGCCGCCGGCCGGCGTGATCGTCCAGCCGAAGGAGGCCGAGCCGGAGGCGCCGGTGGAGTCGGCGGCGGTGACGGTGGTCTGGTAGGTGCCGGCGGCGGTCGGGGTGCCGGAGATCAGGCCGGTCGAGGCGTTGACGGACAGCCCGGCGGGCAGGCCGCTCGCGCTGTAGGTGAGCGCGGCGCCCGCGCTGTCGGTGGCCGAGATCTGCAGGCTGCGGGCGGTGCCGACGGTGCCGCTCTGGCTGCCCGGGTTGGTGACGGTGACCGTGTTGCCGCTGCTGGTGCCGTTCTTGAAGGCGGTGACGCCGTTCGGGGTGCCGAGGCCGGTCGGGCCGTCGTAGCCGGCCTTGGCGGTGCACAGGTAGGAGCTGGAGCAGCTGCCGTTGGCGCCGGTCGTCACGTCGTAGAGGTTGGCGGTGTGGGCGTAGGGGTACGACGCCGGGTTGCTGCCCGCGGCCGGGGCGCCGCCCAGGGCGTACACGCCCGCGATGAGCGGGGAGGAGGCGCTGGTGCCGCCGTAGACCGCCCAGCCGGAGCCGCCGTAGGTGTCGTACACCGCGACACCGGTGGCGGGGTCGGCCACCGCGGAGACGTCGGCGACGGTGCGCTTGGCGCAGCCGGTGTCGGTCTGCCAGGTGGGCTTGGTGTCGTACGCGGAGCAGCCCGAGCCGGTGCCGTCGCCGCCCGAGGTGGTGCCCCAGACCTTCTCGGTCCAGCCGCGGGTGGTCGACGACGTGCTCAGCGAGGTGCCGCCGACGGCGGTCACGTAGCGGGAGGCCGCCGGGTACTCGGCGCCGTAGCCGGAGTCGCCGGCGGAGACGGTGATGGCGACGCCCGGGTGGTTGAAGTAGGCGCTGTCGTACGACGGGTCGGCCGACTCCTCGTCGCCACCGTAGCTGTTGGAGACGAACTTCGCGCCGAGCGCGACGGCCTCGTTCACGGCCGCGCCGAGGTCCTCCATGCTCGCGGAGTCCGCCTCGACCAGCAGGATGTTGCAGCTCGGGCAGGCGGCGCTGACCATGTCGAGGTCGAGGGCTATCTCACCCGCCCAACCGCTGTCGGGGCTGGGCAGGTTGGTGGTGCTGCCGGTCTGGCCGACCTTCTTGAAGCAGCCGTTGGCGGTCGTGCAGGCCGACAGCCCGTACTGGGAGCGGTAGGTGGACAGGTCGGTGGCGGCGTTGGGGTCGTCGTAGGCGTCGACGATGGCCACGGTGAGGCCGGCGCCGCCGGTCGACGGCAGGTTGTAGGCGCTGTGCAGGTTGGCCGGGCCCAGGCCGGACGGGGTGGCCTGGGGCGACAGCGTGTCGTCGCGCTTCATCGCGATGTCGGTACGGCGCTGGGCGAGGCAGCTGACGTGGCCGGCCGCGGGGGCGGCGCACAGGTGCTTCGTCGGCACGTGGGAGCCCGCCGTGCCGGTGGAGTGCACCGCCTGGGCCTGCGGGGACTGGAGGGCCCGGGCGTTCTGGACGTCGCGGGCCGAGCTGTGGGGGGTGTGGGGCGCGGCGGCCTGGGCCGCGGGACCCGCGGCCAGCAGGCCGCTGACGGCCAGGGCGAGCGCGGGCAGGGCCGCGGCGACCGATCGTCTCAGTCGGTGCGTGGAGAGGTGCACGAGGTGCCTCCGTCGAGTGCCGGGAGTGGGGGTGTCACGGCGCGGTGCGGGTGGCGCGGGTGGCGCGGGTCCTGGGCAGCCGTCGAGATGCGATGTCGAGTGCGGTCATGCGCATGTCATATCGACACGCGTAGACCGCCCCTGTGCTGCGGCTGCGTACGGGTGATGACGGGTGACCCGCCGAAGCTATTGCAGGTCCGCCGTCGCCGGACAGCGGGGGAGAAAGATCTTTACCGCTGCTTGAGGGGCGTTTGCCCGGACCGAGACGGGAACCCTACGGAAATCGGGTCGCCCGTCCACCGGCCCGGTTTCCGTAGGGTTTCCCCTGTACGCCCCGCTGTGGCCGCGCCGGCCTTGACCTTGCCGCAACGTCAAGGTCTCTACTGGCCCCATGCGCATCGGAGAACTCGCCGCCCTCGCCGGGGTCAGCACCCGCACGGTCCGGCACTACCACCGCATCGGGCTGCTGCCCGAACCCGCACGCCGCGTCAACGGTTACCGCGACTACGGGCTGCGCGACGCCGTCGAGCTCGCCCGCGTCCGGCGGCTGGCCGAACTCGGCCTCGGCCTGGAGGAGATCGGGGACGTGCTCGCCGACGACGCCGGCAAGGACCTGGCGGAGGTCCTCGCCGAACTCGACGCCGACCTCGCCCGCCAGGAGGAGGCCATCCGCGACCGCCGCGCGCGCCTGGCGGAACTGCTGCGCCAGGCCGGCACCGGCGGGCTGCCCGCGGAGGGGCCCGTCTCCCCCGAACTCGCCGCGCTCTTCGCCGACATGGCCCGCGTCACCGCGGACCTGCCCGGACCCGAACCCGCGATGGCGGCCAGGGAACGCGAACTGCTCGCCCTTCTCGAAACGGCGGCCACCCCGCAGACCCGGGGCTGGCTGACCGGCCTGCTGCGCTCCATGGACACCGGCCCCGACGCGATGCGCCGCGCGTACGCGGTCTACGCGCTGATGGACGAACTGGCCGGGGCCCCCGTCGACGACCCCCGGGTCGGCGAGGCCGCGCGGGCCATCGCCGACGCCGTACCGGACGAGATCGTCGCCGCGATGGCCGGCACCGGCGAGGACGACGTGGTGGAGGCCGCCGGGCAGGACGGCTTCGTCGCCGCGTTCCTCGACGACCACGCCCCCGCCCAGGCCGAGGCCGTACGGCAGGCGATCCGGCTGATGCGGGAGCGTGCCCGATGAGGCGCGCTCGGGGCTGGGCACTGGGCCTGCTGCTCTGCGCCGAGGCCGTGCTCGCCGCATGCCTGCTGGCCGGGGTGCCGGTGCCGCCGCCGGTGCTCCGGGGCACGGAGCTCTGCCTGGCCGCTGTGGCCGTGTGGCGGCTGCCGCGCCTGGTGCGGGCCCACCGCGCGGCGCGGCGTCGGGGTCTGTCGCGCCGGGCGGCGCTGCGGACGGCCGTACGGGACGCGGTGCCGGTGCCCGTGCGACGGCTGGTGCGCCATGAACTGGCCCTGGCGGCAAGCCTGCTGCGCTGGATCGCGCGGCGGCCGCGGCACGGCGTGGGCAAGGGCGCGACCCCGGTCCCGTACACCGGGGCGCAGACGGCGACCGTCTACGGCATGCTCTTCGTCTCCGTCGTCGAGACCGTGCTGCTGGCGCTGGTCATCCCCTGGCCCGCCGTGCACGCCGTCACGCTCGTCCTCGACCTGTGGGGCTGCTTCTTCGTCCTGGCGCTGCACGCGGCCTGCGTGGTCCGCCCGCACGTCGTCGAGGCGGACGGCTCGCTGCGCGTGCGGTACGGCGCGCTCGTCGACATCCGCGTGCCCGCCGGGCACATAGCGGCGGCGCGTGTCGACCGGCGCTTCCCCGACGGACGGCTGGTGACGCTCACCGAGGACGGCGCGGCCGACCTGATCGTCGGCGGGCAGACCACCGTGACCGTCGAGCTGACCGAACCGGTCACCTTCCTGCGCCCGCTGGGCGCCCCCGCCCGGGCCCGCGTGCTGCGCTTCCACGCCGACGACCCCCGGGCGGCCGTCGCCGCCCTGGGGTGTGCGGGGCGCGGCGGCTCGGGTAACGTGGCCGCGCCAGCAGTGGACGGACCGAGGAGGTGAGACCCATTACCGCCATGTCAGGTTGGGTGCTCCCCTCGTACGGCCCCGCTGCCATCCCGGCGTAGGAGACCGCGAGAGCGCCCTTCGGCATCCCGAAAGGCCCTCATGCCCGCATTGCCTCCTCTTTCCGAACCCGAACCCGTCTTGCCTGACCGGCAGGCAGTCGTCGCCGCGCTGCGCGCCGCCGGCTGCGTCTTCGCCGAGGACGAGGCGCGGCTGCTCCTTTCCTCGGCCGGGACCCCCGCCGAACTCGCCGTCATGGTCGAGCGCCGCGCGGCCGGCCTCCCCCTCGAACAGGTCCTTGGCTGGGCCGAGTTCCGCGGCCTGCGCATCGCCGTCGACCCCGGTGTCTTCGTGCCGCGGCGCCGTACCGAGTTCCTCGCCGGCGAGGCGGCCCGCCTGGCCCGCGCCGGCGCGGTCGTCGTCGACCTGTGCTGCGGCTCGGGCGCGGTGGGCGCCGCGCTGGCCGCCGAGGTGGAACGGCCGCTGCTGTACGCCGTCGACATCGACCCCGCCGCGGTCGCCTGCGCCCGGCGGAACCTCGCCGCCGCGGGGGGCGTCGTGCGCGAGGGCGATCTCTACGAGCCGTTGCCCGCGGAACTGCGCGGCCGCGTCGACGTGCTGGTCGCCAACGCCCCGTACGTCCCGACCGACGCGGTCGGCCTCCTGCCCGCCGAGGCCCGCGACCACGAACCGCGTACCGCCCTCGACGGCGGCCACGACGGCCTCGACATCCTCCGCCGGGTCACCGCTCGCGCCCCCGACTGGCTGGCCCCGGGCGGCCACCTCCTCTTCGAGACCGGGGAGCGGCAGGCCGCGGCCGCGGTCGACGCCGTCACCCGGGCCGGTCTCCGTGCGCGCGTCGCGGCATCCGCGGAATTGCACGCCACCGTGGTCGTCGGCACCGCGACCCCGTTCTCGTAAGGGTCCGCGGAGAAAAGTCCTCGCCGGAATGGGACCAAGGTCCCGCCGGTGCGATGGCGAAAGGCCCGGCCGCCGTGAGGCGGAAAGTAATAAAGCGGGAATGCGCGAAAGGGAGAAAGTCCCGGCACCCGGAGTGGAAAGTCCTCGCGCCTCGGGTGGAAAGTCGGGCCCGCACGGAAAGGGAAATCCGGCGCTCTCTCCGCCCGGGTCCCGCGCTTCCCCTTTCCGCCGCGCCCGCGCGGGCACGGGTGCGCGCGTGAGGGGGCGCCCCGCAGGGTCGTCGTCCGGCTGCGTCAAGGCCCGGACGGCGGCCCTCGGCGCGTTCGCCCACGTCCACGAGGGGGTGACGGCCCCCGTTCGTGCGCCACCCGCCTCCGAGCGTGACCACGCAGCGCAATCGTGCGGGAGCGCAGCGCAACATGGGCCGGAAATTCGTGACCGGGGCCACGTGGCGCCGGTCACGCGATGGGGGGTTTGTGGGGGTTTGCGTGTGACGTGGCAGATATGGCGTGCGCCACAATCCTGGCCGCTTAGTAGTCGCCGGCCCCGAATCCCCTTCCGGCGACTGGGCGGCGGGACTTTGGACCCGGAGGCGCCTACTAATCGCGGTAGTAATAGGGGGCATTGACCCCCGGTTGGAATTCGGCCAACAATTCATGGCGTACCCCACGGAAAAGGAACCAAACGAATGCAGATCTCCGCCATGACGAAGTTCGCCTCCGCCGCCAAGGCCAAGAAGATCTCCCTCGGCGTCGTCGCTGCCAGCGCCGCCGTCGTCGCCGGTGGTGTGGCGATGGCACCCACCGCTTCCGCCGCTACGACGTACTCCGGCTCCGGCTCCGTCAACGCCTGGATCAACCAGAGCCTGGAGATCATGCACAAGAACGGCATCCCGGGCACGTACAACGGCATCTACAAGAACCTGATGCGCGAGTCCTCCGGCAACCCCCAGGCCATCAACAACTGGGACAGCAACGCCGCCAAGGGCATCCCGTCGAAGGGCCTCATGCAGGTCATCGACCCGACGTTCAGGACGTACCACGTGTCCGGAACCTCGAACAACATCTACGACCCGGTCGCGAACATCACCGCCGCCTGCAACTACGCGGCGCACCGCTACGGTTCGATCGACAACGTCAACTCGGCCTACTGAGGTCGCGCGCCACAGCGCCCACAAGAAGTGCCCGTGAAGAGTGCCCCCGGCAGTGCCACTGCCGGGGGGCGCTCTTTTTTGCGTCCCCGGACCGGCTCCGGGTCCCTGCTTGACACCACCGAGGGCCTCGGAGCATCATCGTTCCACTAATCAAGTAGTGGAATGGTGGTGCTGGGAACGTGGAGTTCCGCATCGACCGGCGGAGCGGCGTCGCCGCCTACCAGCAGATCGTCCAGCAGACCAAGCAGGCGCTGCGGCTGGGCGTGCTGGTGCCGGGGGACCGGCTGCCGACCGCCAAAGAGGTCGCGGAGAGCAGCGCGGTCAACCCCAACACGACGCTGAAGGCCTATCGCGAGCTGGAGCGGGAGGGGCTCGTCGAGCCCCGGCCCGGACTGGGGACGTTCGTCCGCCGGTCGCTGGCCCGCCCGCAGGCCGGGCCGGACTCGCCGCTGCGTGGCGAGTTGGACGCGTGGATGCTCCGGGCGCAGGCCGCCGGCCTGGAGCGCGACGACGTGGTCGCCCTGGTCACGTCGGTGATGGAGCAGCGGTACGCCGGCCACTTGGCGACCGCCGCGGACACGGGAACGCACGGGAACACGGAAAGCGGGAAGCACGGATGAATGAGGGCATGGATCTTCCGGGACCCCCGGAGGAGTCCGCGATCGAGGCCTTCGGCGTCGGGAAGAAGTACCGGCGCGGCTGGGCGCTGCAGGACTGCTCCTTCCGGCTGCCGGCCGGCCGGATCTGCGGTCTGGTGGGGCCCAACGGAGCGGGCAAGACGACGATGATGAGCATCGCCGCCAATCTGCTGGCGCCGACCGAGGGCACGGTGCGGGTGTTCGGCGCGGCCCCGGAGTCGGCGGAGGCCGGCCGCCGGGTCGCCTTCCTCGCCCAGGAGAAGCCGCTGTACCGGCGCTTCACCGTGGCCGAGACGCTGCGTATGGGCCGCGAGCTGAACCCCGGCTGGGACCAGGCGGCCGCCGAAGGCATCGTGCGTTCCGGCAATGTGCCCCTCAACGCGCGGATCGGCACCCTCTCGGGCGGCCAGCGCACCCGTGTCGCCTTCGCCGTCGCGTTCGGCAAGCGCCCTGACCTGCTGCTGCTGGACGAGCCGCTGTCCGATCTCGACCCGCTCGTGCGCCACGAGATGATGAGCCTGCTGATGGCCGAGGTCGCCGAGCACGGCACGACCGTCCTCATGTCCTCGCACATGCTCGCCGAGCTGGGCAGCATCTGCGACTACCTCATGGTCATCGCCGGCGGTGGCCTCCGGCTCGCGGGCGACGTGGACGAGCTGCTGACCGCCCACACCCTGCTGACCGGTGTCGCCGACGGCGGGCCGGGTCTGCCGGCCGGCCTGGAGCGCCACACCCTCGTCGAGTCCCGGGTCAGCGGGCGGCAGTTCACCGCCCTCATACGCCCCGACGGTCCCGTCGGGGCCCCGTGGGAGACGGACACCCCGAACCTGGAGGAACTCCTGCTCGCCTACCTGCGCAACCCCGGGGCACCTGCGCTGATCAGCCCCACGGCCCGGGTGGCGGTGGCGGCATGAGCACCATGACCGATTCCACGACCCCCGTCGCCGCCCCGGCCGGGGGGACCCGGCGCCCGCATCTGAGCGGCATGACCTGGCTGGTGTGGCGGCAGCACCGGGCGGCGTACTGGACCCTGATCGCCCTGACCGTGGTCGGAGTGGCCGGTATCGCCTGGCGGCGGTCCGCCCTGACGGACTACCTCGCACAGTACGGCTGGCCCCACCTGAAGTCCGACGACTGGGCCCAGGGTTTCAACGCCTACTCCCAGCAACTGAGCCAGGCCGGTCTGGCCCTCAGTTTCATCCCCATCCTTCTCGCCGTCTTCGTCGGTGCCCCGCTGCTCGCCCCGGACCTGGAGAACGGCACCGCGAAGCTGATCGCCGCCCAGTCCGTGAGCCGGGTGCGGTGGATCGCCAACAAGCTCGTCATCACCGGGCTCCTCCTGGTGATCGGCACGACGCTGCTCTCGGTCGCGTACGCCTGGTGGTGGGAGCCGGCGAAGAGCCAGGCCGGCTGGACCGACAGCACCTACTTCGACACCACCGGTCCGGTGCCGGTGGCGCTGACCCTGTTCCTCGTCGCGGTGGGTGTCCTGATCGGCATGCTGCTGCGGCGCACGCTGACGGCGATGGTGGTGACCTTCTTCTTCGCGGTCTTCACGGAGGTCGTCTGGGGCATGACCCGGCTGCAGCTGGGCACCTCGGTCACCGTGTCCACCCACCACGCCGCGGGTCTGCCGGGCCAGTCTCCCGGGCTGCCGGCCGGCGCGTACGAGATCGACTCCAACTTCGTCACCGGCTCCGGCAAGCTGATGGGCTGGGGCACGTGCGCCAAGGAGGCGAACGAGAAGGCCGTCGAGGTCTGCCTGCGCAAGGCGGACGTGGTCGGCTGGTCGACGGAGTACCTGCCCATCTCGCAGCTGTCGCCGATGCAGTGGCTGGGCGCGGGCATCCTGTTCGCCCTCACCGCCGCCGTCGTCGCGGTCATCGTCCTGCGGGGCCGCAGGCGACTGGTCTGAGCCCGGCCCTTCCGCCCGCCTTCCGGACCCGGCCCACGCCCCTCACCAGGGGCGGGGCCGGGTCCGCGGCGCGTCACGGGTCTTTACAGACGTACCCGCCTCGGCCACTCTTCTCCTCCATGACGTCCGCCCCGCCGCAGGTCACCGCAGCCGTCCACGCCACCGCCGAGCGGATCGCCGAACTGCTCCGCCCCTGCGCGGACCCGTCCGTGCGCATCCCCGGGGCGCAGTGGACGGTGGGCGAGGCGGCGGCGCACCTGGTGATGGCCAACGAACTGATGGCGGAGCTCGCCGAGGGCCACGAGCGGCCCTACGGCGACGGCACGGCGGGCAGCCTCGCGGCCGCCAACGCGGCCTCGCTCCAGGCGTTCCCCGAGCGCGACCCGGCCGTACTGGCCGAGGGCATCGTGCGCCATGCCCGGGCGTTCACCGACGCGGCGGCCGGCCGCCCGGGGGAGCAGCCCGTGGTCACCCCGCTCGGGCCGATGGACCTGGCCACCCTCGGGTCGTACCTGGTGGCCCACATGCTCGGGCACGGCTGGGACATCGCCGCCGCGCTGCGCCGCCCGCACATGATCGACACGGCGGCCGTGGAGGCGACCGTGCCGTTCGTCATGGCCGCCATGCCCCGCGTCCTCAGCGCCGCGGCCGCCGGCCACACCGCCCGCTACGACCTGCGGGTCCGCGGCGGTTCGCGCTTCGCCGTCACCTTCACCGACGGCGCCGCGGAGGTCACGCCCGAGCTCCAGGGCCGCCCCGATGTGACGATCGTCGCCGAGCCCGTGACGTTCCTGCTCATCGCGCTCGGCCGCCGCACCGCCACGGGTGCCGTCGCCCGCGGCAAGATCCTCGCCTGGGGCCGCAAGCCGTGGCTCGCGCCGCGCTTCCCCTCGCTGTTCACCGCGCCCTGAGGCGCGAATCGTCAACTTCGGGTTGACGGTCTCGCATGCGTCAACCTAACGTTGACGCATGACGCAACCCATCCGGCTCGACGACCTCATCGAGGCCATCAAGAAGGCCCACCCCGACGCGCTCGACCAGCTCTCCGACGCGGTCCTCGCCGCGGAGCACCTCGGCGAGGTGGCCGACCACCTCATCGGCCACTTCGTCGACCAGGCCCGCCGCTCCGGCGCCTCCTGGACCGACATCGGCAAGAGCATGGGTGTCACCAAGCAGGCCGCCCAGAAGCGCTTCGTCCCCGACCTCGACCCCAGCCAGGGCTTCAGCCGCTTCACCCCCCGCGCGCGCAACACCGTCATGGCCGCCCACACCGAGGCCCGCACCGCGGGCAACGCCGAGGTCACCCCCGAGCACCTCGCCCTCGGCCTGCTCGCCGAGCCCGAGGGCATCGCCGCCCGCGTCTTCACCGCGCAGGGCCACGCCCTCCCCGCCGTCCGCGAACACCTCGCCGCCGCCCTGCCTCCCGCCGCCGGCCAGGTCCCCGAGGTCGTCCCCTACGACCTCCGCTCCCGCAAGGCCCTCGAACTCACCTTCCGCCAGGCCCTGCGCCTCGGCCACAACTACATCGGCACCGAGCACATCCTGCTCGCCCTCCTCGAACTCGAGGACGGCACCGGCCCCCTCACCTCCCTCGGCATCGACAAGTTCACGACGGAGACCGCCGTCACCGAGATGGTCGCCGCCGCGGCGGCCGCCCGCGGCGGGGAGTGACCGGGCCCGCGTCCGGCCGGGACGGGGCGGAGTACGTCCTGCGGCCCGTCGGGCGGGTGGAGTCGTCGCTGAGGCACAGGCGGGACGCGCCGAAGCAGGCGGACGAGGGGGCGCCGGAGGCGTGGCTGGTGTTCGAGCCGGCGGTGGCGGAGGGGCTGCGCGGGCTGCGGGCCGGCATGGAGGTGCTGGTGCTCACCTGGCTGGACCGGGCGCGCCGGGACGTGCTGGAGGTGCGGCCGCGCGGCGAGCCGGACCGGCCGCTGACCGGGGTGTTCGGCACACGGTCGCCGGACCGGCCGAATCCGCTGGGGCTGCACCGCGTGGAGATCGCGGAGATCGAGGGCTTGCGCGTGCGGGTGCGCCGGCTGGAGGCGCTGGACGGCACGCCCGTGGTGGACGTCAAGCCCGTGCTCGGGCGGTTCGACGAGCGGTGACCAGGGGTCCCGGGCGGCGCCGCGACGGCGTCCGGGACCTCGTCGCGTACCCGGGGGTGTGCATCACACGGGGGCGGTGTCGCGCGGGTCGACGGGCAGCGGCGTGAAGGGCAGCAGCTCGTCGCGGCCCGGCTGCACGACGTTGTACGTGCTCTCGGGCATCTCGTGCCAGGCGTCCGGCAGGTCGCCCAGGGGTTCGGAGACCACCAGCCGGGTCGACGGGGAGACGTCCTGGAGCCACCAGAGGTCGGGGTGCAGCTCCTCCAGGGACTTCACGCGGCTGCTGTAGAACAGCGAGCGCGAACTGCCCTCGCTGGAGTAGCGGAACGCCCACAGCCGTTCGCCGTCGGTCACCGCCACGGTCATCTGCACCGGGAACTCCACCCCGTGCTCGTGGCCGACCCGTTCCACCAGGCCCACCATGCGGGCGACGGCGTTCGGCGCGTCCTGGTCCAGGCCGAGGCTGAGGGCGAGCAGGAACATCACCTCGGAGTCGGTGGACCCCTCCAGGCGTGAGAACAGCACGGGGTCGATGGCGAGCGACAGGTCGCGGCGCAGCCGGTGGAAGTCGGTGATCGCGCCGTTGTGCATCCACAGCCAGCGGCCCAGCCGGAAGGGGTGGCAGTTGGTCTGCTGGATCGCGCTGCCCGTGGAGGCCCGCACATGGGCGAAGAAGGTCGGCGAGGTGACGTGGTGCGCGATCTCCCGCAGATTGCGGTTGTTCCAGGCCGGGCCGGTGTCGCGGATGATCGCCGGTGTCTCCAGCCCGGGGGAGTACCAGCCGATGCCGAAGCCGTCGCCGTTGGTCGTCTCGACGCCCATGCGGGAGTGCAGGCTCTGGTCGATCAGAGAGTGCTGGGGCTTGTACAGAAGGTTGTCGAGCAGCATCGGCGTGCCCGTGTAGGCCAGCCACCGGCACATCAGCACCACCCTCTTCCCCGGGCGTCCCCTCGTTCTCCCCCTTCTACTTCTTTACCCCTCCTCGCGCCCCGCCGCAGGGCGAGACCCGGGGCGGGGCGGCCGCCCGGCAGGCCCGGCGGCTCATTCGGTGACGAGGCACTCGTCGTCCTTGGTCCCCGTGGGCGCGCACAGAGCGACGTCCCACTCCCCCTCGGCCCCGTCCTTCGGGCCGTCCAGGACGACGGCCGCCGTGGCGCGCGTGACGGCGTCGAAGCAGGTGGGGTTCTGCGCGACCGAGGTGGCAAGGATGCGTGTGCGGGCCGCCTCGAAGGAGTACCACCGGCTGGAGTCGATGCCGGAGTCCTCGTTCCCTTCGTGCTGTGCCTTACGCACCTGCGCGGTGAGCGTCGTGAACGCCTTGCGCGCGTCGGCGCAGGACGCCGTGCGCTCCTCGGCGGCGCTGTCCTGCGACGCCCCCAGCACGTAGCCGCCCGCGGCCAGTGCCACCGCCGCCACCCCCGCCGCGCCGCTGACCAGTGTGATCCGTGTTCTCCCCATGCCGCGGATGCTATGCCGCCGGTTCAGGAGCCGTCGCGGGGGGAGTCCTGGAGCCGCCGGATCCGTAGGCTCCGCGGCATGCTGCTTCGTCAACTGGAGTACCTGGTCGCGCTCGCCCGTGAACGGCACTTCGCGCGCGCCGCGGAGGCCTGCTACGTCTCGCAGCCCTCGCTGTCCGCGGCGATACGGAAACTGGAGCACGAGCTCGGGGTGCCGATCGTCATGCGCGGCCGCCGCTTCGAGGGCCTGACGCCCGAGGGCGAACGGGTGCTGGCCTGGGGGCACCGCATCCTGGCGGAGCGGGACGCGCTGCGGCAGGAACTGTCGGAGATGCGGGGCGGGTTGAGCGGCACGCTGCGGATGGGCGCGGTCCCCACCGCGCTGACCGCCGCGTCGCTGCTGACCACGCCGTTCTGCACGCGGCACCCGCGGGCGCGGGTGAGCCTGGAGTCGCTGTCCTCGGGGGACATCACGCGCCGGCTGGCCGACTTCGAGCTCGACGTGGCGATGACGTACCTGGATGACGACACCCTTGTCCACGTGCGGAAGTTCCCGCTGTACGAGGAGCGTTACGTCCTGCTGACGCCCGCGGACGGCGCGCCCGGTCCCGGTCCCGGACCCGGCCCCGGACCGGACCCGGCGCAGGAGGTGAGCTGGGCGCAGGTCGCGGCCCTGCCGCTGTGCCTGCTGTCGCCGCGGATGCGCAACCGGCGGATCATCGACGGCTGTTTCGCCGCCGAGGGCGTGACGGCGGTCCCGGCGGTGGAGTCGGACACGGTGGCGGGCCTGTACGCGCACCTGGTGGGCGGCCGCTGGTCGAGTGTCATCTCGCACGCATGGCTGCACATGTTCGGGGTGCCCGACGGCATGCGGGTGGTGCCGCTGCGGGGTCCGGCGCGGGGACCGCGGGTGGGGCTGGTCGTCGCGGACCACGAGCCGGGGTCGGTCCTCGGCGGGGCGCTGCTGGAGGTGGCCCGCGAGGCGGGCGTGCGGGACGCGCTGGACGAACTGCTGCGCAGCCACCTCGGACGGCGCTGAGCGCCGGTGATAGGCGCGGGCTATCCCGGCATAGCCACAATCGCTTTGACCTGCGGATTCTCCGGCGAGGATCGTGAAAGGCACCTTCCGGTAACGGTATTGAGGAGCCGCGATCATGGCCAAGGTGCTGTGCGTCCTGTACGACGACCCGACCGACGGATACCCGACCACGTACGCCCGCGACGACCTGCCCCGCATCGACCACTACCCCGGCGGCCAGACCACGCCCACCCCGCAGGACACCGACTTCACCCCGGGGCAGCTGCTCGGCAGCGTCACCGGCGAACTCGGCCTGCGCCGCTTCCTGGAGAGCCGCGGCCACACGCTGGTGGTCACCTCCGACAAGGACGGCGACGGGTCGGTCTTCGACCGCGAACTGCCGGACGCCGACGTCGTGATCTCGCAGCCCTTCTGGCCCGCCTACCTCACCCCCGAGCGGATCGCCGCCGCCAAGAACCTCAAGCTGGCGGTCACCGCGGGCATCGGCTCGGACCACGTGGACCTGGACGCGGCGATCGCGCACGGGGTGACTGTGGCCGAGGTGACGTACTGCAACAGCATCAGCGTCGCCGAGCACGTGGTGATGATGACGCTGTCCCTGGTGCGCAACTACCTGCCCTCCCACAAGGTCGTGCTGGACGGGGGCTGGAACATCGCCGACTGCGTGGCCCGCAGCTACGACCTGGAGGGCATGCACGTCGGCACGGTCGCGGCCGGCCGGATCGGGCTCGCGGTGCTGCGCCGGCTGGCGCCCTTCGACGTGAAGCTGCACTACACCGACCGGCACCGGCTCCCGGAGGAGACCGAGCGCGAGCTCGGCCTGACCTGGCACGCCGACACCGCCTCGATGGTGCCGCACTGCGACGTGGTCACCATCAACGCGCCGCTGCACCCGGAGACCGAGGGCCTGTTCGGGGACGAGCTGATCGGCACCATGAAGCGCGGCGCGTACCTGATCAACACCGCGCGGGCCCGGATCGCCGACCGGGACGCCATCGACCGGGCGCTGCGCAGCGGCCGGTTGGCCGGCTACGCGGGCGACGTCTGGTACCCGCAACCCGCCCCGGCCGACCACCCCTGGCGGACCATGCCGCACCACGGCATGACCCCGCACATCTCCGGCTCCTCGCTCTCGGCGCAGGCCCGTTACGCCGCCGGCACCCGGGAGATCCTGGAGTCCTGGCTGGACGGCAGGCCGATCCGCGACGAGTACCTGATCGTCGACGGCGGGGCGCTGGCCGGGACCGGCGCGCACTCGTACTCGACCTCCGCGTCGGCGGGCAGCGCGTCCTGAGAAGGGCCGGCGGGGGAACGGCCGGCGGAAGACGGGCCGGGGGGAGGCGGGCCGGCGGGGTCAGACCCGGTCGATGTGCACGCTGGTGGACTTCACGCGGGCGGTGGCCTCCATGCCGACCTCCAGGCCGAGTTCCTCCACGGCCTCCCGGGTGAGCAGGGAGACCAGCCGGTGCGGGCCGGCCTGGATCTCCACCTGGGCCGCGACGTCGCCGAGCTTCACGGCGATGACGATGCCGGGGAAGGCGTTGCGGACCGAGGTGTGCGACACCTCCTCCTCGCCGCCTCCCCCGGTGCGGGCGAGCTCCACCGAGAACGCGGCGAGGTCGCGGCCGTCGATGAGCCGGCGGCCGCCCTCGTCGCGGTGCGTGGTGACCCGGCCGGCGTCGGCCCACCGGCGCGCGGTGTCGGGGCTGACGCCGAGCAGCCGGGCTGCCTGGCCGATGGTGTAGGAGGGCATGTCGGATTCCTCTCGCCTCGGCCCGACGATATCCCGCCCCCCGCCCCGGGGGCGGGCTGTCGTCGCCCGCCCCCGGGGTCGCGTCACACCGCCGCCAGGGCCTCCGTCGGGGGCAGCCGCGAGGCGCGCACCGCGGGGTAGACGCCGGCGGCCGCGCCCACGACGACCGCGCCGAGCACGCCCGCGGCGAGCGCGAGCGGCGGCAGGACCGGCGGCCATGAACGGGAGAGCGCGTAGCCGGCCGTCGCCGCAGCGCCCAGTACGGTGCCGGTCAGCCCGCCCAGGACGGACAGGGCGACGGACTCCGTGAGGAACTGCCCGCGGATCTGGCGCCGGTTGGCGCCCAGGGCCCGGCGCAGTCCGATCTCCCGGCGCCGCTCCAGCACCGAGACCACCATGGTGTTGGCCACGCCGATCCCGCCGACCAGCAGGGCGACCCCTGCCAGACCCAGGAAGAGGGCCGAGAAGGTGTGCTGCGTGGCGCGCTTGGCGGCCAGCGCGTCCGAGGGGCGGCTGACCTGCACCAGGCCGGGCAGTTCGGGGTTGACGGCGGCGGGCAGCACGTCGCGCACCGCCTCGATGCGCGACTCGACCGCCTTCACGTAGATCACCGTCGGATGGCCGTCGAAGCCGAGCGTGGAGCGGGCCGCGTCCCAGCCGACCAGGACGGAGGTCTCCAGCTCGGGCGTCAGCGGCATCGGCCGGAGCACGCCGATCACGGTGAACGCGTGGCCGTCGATGGACACCAGCGGCTCGCTGCCCGGGACGATCCGGTCGAAGCCCAGCCGGGACGCGGCGCGGTGGCCCAGTACGGCGGTCGGGAAGCGCTCGGTGGCGGGGCTGAGGAACCGCCCCGACCGCACGCTGCCGCCGATCGTGCCCAGCAGGTCGGTCCTGGCGGCCAGGACGCTCATCCCGATCGAGTCGTTGGGATCGGCAAGGTCGGAACGCCGCACCGTCGCATGGGTGTTGGCGACCGCGGTCGCGCTGGTGACGGGACCGATGCGGGCGGCCATGGCGTCGGCGGCCTCGGGGAGCCGGGCCTCCGGTCCGCTGCCCGACGGCGGCGGCTGCGCGCGCAGCATGTTGGTGCCCAGCGCGGACAGTTCGTCCATCAGCGCCCGCTGGCTGGAGGCGGGGATGCCGGTGACCACGACGAGCGTCGCGATGCCGATCGCGATGCCCAGCGCGGACAGCGCGGCCCGGGTCCTGCGGGTGCGCAGGCCCAGCAGGCCGAGCCGCAGGACGTCCAGGGGGGCGAGTCTGATGCGCTGGTTCACGCGGGGCTCCCGGCGGGGGTGCGGGCGGTGTCGGAGGACACCCGGCCGTCGCGCAGCTCGACCCGGCGCGGCAGCCGGGCGGCGACGTCCCGGTCGTGGGTGATGACCGCGATGGTGGTGCCCTCCCGGTTGAGCGCGGTCAGCAGGTCCAGCACCGCCTGCCCGTTCCTGCTGTCCAGGGCCCCGGTCGGCTCGTCGGCGAGCACCAGCGCGGGCTCGTTGACCAGCGCGCGGGCGATGGCGACGCGCTGCCTTTCGCCGCCGGACAACTGGTGCGGCAGATGGCGGGTGCGGTGCGCCAGGCCCACCCGGGCCAGCGCCTCCTCGGCGCGCGGGCGCCGCAGCCGGCGCGGGACGCCCGCGTACAGCAGGCCGGTGGCGACGTTCTCCGTCGCGTCGAGGCCGTCGGTGAGGTGGAAGTGCTGGAAGACGAAGCCGAGCAGCCGGGCGCGCAGCGCGGACAGCCGGCCGTCGTCCAGCCCGGAGACGGCGTGCCCGGCGATCTCGACGGTGCCGGAGGTCGGCCGGTCCAGGGTGCCCATGATGTGCAGCAGCGTGGACTTGCCGGACCCCGACGGGCCGAGGATGGCCAGCAACTCCCCTTCCCCGACGGTGAGCGACACCCGGTCCAGGGCCGTGACGCCGCCGGGGTAGGCCTTGCTCACCTCGTGCACGAGGAGCACGGGCGCTGCGGGGGGCCGGCTCATGACGCCGTCACCACGGTCATGCCCTCGCTCACGCCCGGCCCGCTGATCTCGACCAGGCCGTCGGAGAACATCCCGGTCTCCACCGCGGCCAGCGCACCCCCGGGCCGCTGCACCGCGTACCCGCCCTCGCGGAGCGCGACGAGCGCGGTGACGGGCACGGTGAGGACGCCCTTGCGCTCGGTGCTGGTGAAGAGGACCTGCACGGAGGCTGAGTCCAGCGCCTTCACGTCCGCGGGCCGCAGCGGCGTGACGGTGACGGCGACCGTGGCGGGGCCGGTCTGCGCCTGCTGCTCGTCGGCGGAGCCGCCCTGGACCACGCGCGAGACCGCGGTGACCGTGGCGGGGATCCTCCGGTCGTCGGGCAGCGTGACGGTGACGGCCTGGCCGGTGCGGACACCGCCCACGTCGGTGGCGTCCACGGTGACCGACACCGACGTGGCCGTGGACGTGTACGTCAGCAGTTCCCCCGCGACGGGGTCCCCCAGTGCGGCGGTGACGGTGTTCACGCGCACCGGTCGCGGCAGGACCACGGCTTGGCCGGGCGTGAGCGTGCCGGTCGCCTTCTGCCCCGTGTCGCGCTGCCACCGCCGCAGCGCGTCGCTGAGGGCGGGCGTGAACTCGTCGCCCTGTGCCTCGTGACGGGACGAGCGGCCGGCGGCCGGCTCGCCGGTGTTGCCGGTGTCGTACCCCAGGGCTCGCAGGTTGCCGGCGAGCACGGTGACGTCGTGGCCGCGCAGCCCCGGCTTGTCCAGTGCCCGGAAGAACGGGGTGTCCCCGAGGAGGACGGGGACGGGACGGTCGTCCACCCAGTACAGGGGCTTGCCCCGGACCGTGGTGGCGCCCGGCGCGGGCAGCCGGGTCACGATGCCCGCGCCGCTGCCCTTGAGGGTGTGCGGCAGGCCGTAGCCGAGCGTGCCGGGCAGGGTGCGGCTGGTGGACAGGTCGGCCCTGGCCACCTTGGTGGTGTGGACGCGGACCGGCTGCTCGGGCGCCGCCTCGTGACTGCCGGACCGCGCGTTCCAGGCGACGGTGCCCGCGCCGGCCGTGCCGGCGGTCAGCAGCACCGCCAGGGCCACCGTGAGCCGGCGCCGGCGGCGGGCGGGAAGGCGGTGCTCAGCTGTTCTTGCCACCGAAAGCCTCCACCTTGCAGTGCAGATCCAGGTTCGCCGCCTTCTCCGGGCTCAGGGTGTTCTCGCCGGCGTACGTCCATCCGGTGTTGCCGGGCAGTGCCGTGACGTGCAGGCCCCCGTCGTTGAGGCACGCGACGTAGTCGCGGTAGTCCTCGTCGAAGTCCGGGTTGGTCTCGCGCTCGGTCTCGGGCGGCTGGAGGGGCATCTTCCCGGCACAGGCCTTCTCCGCGGCCTTGGCGGTGGGGCTGTTGTCGTTCTGGTCGACGGAGTAGGGGCCGCGCCCGAGGATCATCTTGTGCCCGTGCTCTTTCAGGCACTTCCAGTAGCCCTCCCAGTAGACCTGCGTCTCGGCGTCGGTCATGTCCAGGCGCAGCTGTGGCCGGCCCTGGTCGGGGTCCGTGGAAGGGGCCGCTGCGGTAGGGGAGGTGTCCCCGGCGGCGGGTGCGGACGCGGTCTGCAGCGAGGCGACGTCGTCCTTGCCGGCGGCGGTGTCACCGGCCGGGGAGGAGGAGCCGCCGCAGCCGGCCAGCAGCAGCACTGAGGCGAGGACGGCGGCGGCCCCCGCCGGGCGGGGGATGCGTGAACGGGTCATGCCGCCCCATCGTGGGCGGCGAATGTGGGGAACCTGTCAGGAAGCGTTCGCGGTCCCTTGGTCCCGTCCCGGAAGCGCTGCCGGCCACGGAAACGCGCCATTTGTCATACCTATACTCCCGGCATGAGCGCACGCATCCTGGTCGCCGAGGACGACATCAAGCAGGCCCAGCTGGTCCGCCTCTACCTGGAGCACGAGGGCCACACGGTGACCGTCGTCCACGACGGCCGGGCCGCGCTGGAGGAACTGCGCCGCGACCCGCCGCACCTGCTCGTCCTGGACGTGATGATGCCCAAGGTCGACGGGCTCGACGTCTGCCGCATCCTGCGCCGCGAGTCCGACCTGCCGGTGCTCATGCTGACCGCCCGCTGCACCGAGGACGACCTGCTGCTCGGCCTGGACCTGGGCGCCGACGACTACATGGCCAAGCCCTACAGCCCGCGCGAACTGGTCGCCCGGGTGAGGACCCTGCTGCGGCGGACCCGCCCCGCGCCCGCCGCGGCTCCCCGCCCGGACCCCGTGCTGACCGCGGCCGGCCTCGCCGTCGACCCGGTACGCCACGAGGTGAGCTGCGACGGCGCGCCGGTCGACTGCACTCCGGGGGAGTTCCGGCTGCTGGAGACGCTTGCCGAGCAGCCCGGCCGGGTCTTCACCCGCGAGCAGATACTGGCCCAACTGCACGGCACCGGCCGGTACTTCACCGTACGGACGGTGGACACCCACGTGATGAACCTGCGCCGCAAGATCGAGCCCGACCCCGCCCGCCCGGTCCGCCTGCTCACCGTCTACGGCGTGGGCTACAAGCTCGCGGGGGACGTGTGAGGCGGCCCGGCCTGCGCGGCAGCCTGGTCCTGCGGCTGCTCGTCCTGTCCGTGCTGATATCCGTCTGCTCGATCGCCGCGACCGCCTGGCTCGCGGTCCGCACCACCGCCCGGGCGATCCACCAGGAGCAGGGCCAGGCCTTCGCCGACGACGCGCGGATCTACGACGCGCTGCTGGGCCTCGCGGCGCGGCAGGGCGACTGGCGGGGGGCGCAGCCGCTGGTCGACCGGCTGGCCCGGGAGACCGGGCACCGTATCGCCCTCACCGACCAGAACCGCCGGCCGTTCGCCGACTCGGCCGACCCCGCGGACCCGGGCGATTCCGGCGGTTCGTCCGGCTCCCGCTCCGCGCCGCTGCCGGACCGGGCGTCGGCGACCGTGGACCCCCTCGCCGTGGACTCCGTCTTCGTGCCCGGCGCGGTCGACTCCGACCGCATCGACCCGCGCGCGGTCGGCCCGTTCCGGCTGCCCCGCGCGGAACGCGATCACCTGAGGGGCCTGGCCCAGCGGCAGGCGGCCTGCCTGCACGACGTCCTCGGCATCGACGCCACCGTCACCACCACGCCCAGCGGGCGGCCGCGGCTGCAGACCTACCCCGCCCCGCCGCCCGAAGGCTCCCGCTGCGAGGTGGCCGGCCTGGACCTGCCCACGGCCACCGAGGCCCGCGCGCTCGCCCGGCTCAACGCCCTGGCCGACACCTGCCTGGCCCGCCGGGACGCAGCGCCCGTCCACCTCGCCCTCGACCTGAGCTGGACGACCACCGGGTCCCGCTCCGCGACGGCACGGCACACGGAGGCGCAGTGCCTGGCCACCGCCCGTCGTGAGCAACTCACCCCCTACGTCGCCCCGCCCGCGCTGCTCTTCGTCGGCGCTCCCGACCCGGAGGCCGCCGTCCCCTCCTCCCCCTTCGACCTGTCCGAGCCCAACCGGGTGCGCATCGCCGGGGTCGTGGGGAGCGTCCTGCTGCTCACCGTCGCCGTCACCGTCGTCCTGGGCCTGCGACTCGTCCGGCCGCTGCGGGCGCTGACCGGGGCGGCCCGCCGGTTCAAGGACGGCGACGCCTCCGCGCGCGTGGCGGTCACCGGCCGCGACGAGATCAGCCGGCTCGCGGAGGTCTTCAACGACATGTCCCGGCGCCGGGCCGAACTGGAGCAACTGCGCACCGCCATGGTCGGCGACGTGGCCCATGAGCTGCGGACCCCGCTCAGCACCATCCGCGGCTGGCTGGAGGCCGCCGAGGACGGCATCGTCCCCGCCGACCGGGCGCTGATCTCCTCGCTGCTGGAGGAGGCGCTGCTGCTCCAGCACGTCGTCGACGACCTCCAGGACCTCGCAGCCGCCGACGCCGGCGAACTGCGGCTCCACAAGGGCCCGGTGGACCTCGCCGACCTGCTGCGCCAGGTCGCCGGCGCGCACCGCGGCCGCGCCGACAAGGCCGGGGTCGTCCTCGCCGTGGACACCGCGGACGATCTCGGCGACCTGCACGCCGACCCCGTCCGGCTGCGCCAGGCGGTCGGCAACCTGGTCTCCAACGCCGTCCGCCACACCCCGGCCGGCGGAACCGTCACCCTGCGCGGCCGGCGCACCGGGGACATCGCCGTCGTCGCGGTCGCCGACACCGGCACCGGCATCGGCCCCGAGGACCTGCCGCACGTCTTCGACCGCTTCTGGCGTGCCGAGAAGTCCCGCAGCCGCAGCACCGGCGGCAGCGGCCTCGGCCTCGCCATCGTCCGCAACCTCGCGCACGCCCACGGTGGCACGGTCACCGCCGAGAGCACCCGCGGCGCCGGCTCGGTCTTCACCCTGCGGCTGCCGGTCAGTGGGGAAACGTCCGGGGCGGCCGCTGCAGCGGCAGGCCGTCGCGGAACTCCTCGATGACCGAACTGATCTGCCGGGTGAGCTGCGTGCCCTCCAGCCGGTCGAGATAGAGGTTGCGGCGGGCCAGCCCCACGGCGTCCACGCAGAAGTACAGCGCCATCAGCGGATTGACGAACAACTCGCTGTGCCGGGTGCGCTCGGTGAACCGCACATTCCCGAACTCGCCCCGCACGGCGGCGGCTATGGAGCCGTTGACGATGCTCGGGTGGTCGGGTGTCGCGGCCTGCGCGTCGGCGACCGCGTCCAGGTAGAGCGCTCCCTCGCGGCTGTCGCGCGGCAGGGAGAACGCGCCGAGGTAGGCGCCGTCCCGCTCCAGGGCGGCCAGATTCTCCAGCACCAGCGCGTGGTTGACGCCGTGGTAGGCGTCCACCCCGAAGCCGAGGCACACCACGAGGCGCTCCGCCACGCCGGTCAGGCCGTGGACCGCGCCGAGGCTCGCCATGTCCTCCTCGGGGGTGCCGAGACCGTGCTCGTCGCCCCGCATCAGGATGTCGGTGCCGCCGTCGGCCAGCACGATCGCGTCGACGCCGCCCACGTGCGCGATCAGCGCCCGGTAGGCCGCGCGCAGCGGCTCCACGCCCGTCCGCTCCAGCGCGTACACCGTGGACGGCATCCCCCGCGCCTCCAGCCATCGCGCCAGGGTGCGTTCCGGGAAGTACGTGCCGCGCGCCACCGTGTCCGGGCGGATCGCGGCGACGCCCGGCTCCACCCACACCTCCGGGTCCAGGCCGTACAGGTCCGCGAACGACAGGTTGGCCAACGTCACCTGCTTGCCGGCCGCGCGCAGTGCCAGCGCGAGGGGGAGCCCCGCGTACACGTCGAATCCGCCGCCCGCTCCGGCCACGAGCACCCGCCGGGCGTCCCGCAGCCGGGTGAAGAGGGCCGGCTCGTCAAGGGAGAACACCGGGGGACGGTAACAGCCCTTCCGGCGCCGCCGCCCGGGGGAGGCGTTGGGCCGTTCGGGGGAAAACCGCGGCGGCGGCGCGGGCCCGGGCAGGGGAGCGGGCGGCCGACCGCCGGACGAGGTGGGACAAGCGGTGTATAACCGCGGTGTCGGAGTCGTACGACGGGCCCACCGACGCAGGGGCCGCAGGGGTCGCAGGTTCGCAGGGGTCGAGGGATACGGGGAACGGTGAAGAGGATCGCCCAACTGGGAGTCGTCGTCGCGGGAGCCCTCGGCGCGCTGGGCACCGCGCCCGGGGAGGCCGCCGCCCAGGTGGGCCACCCGGAGCCGTCGCTGCTGCACGCGGTCGCGGGCGCGGACGTCGGCACGGTGCTCCAGGCGGGGCCCAACGTGGTCTGCGGGCCGCTGATCGGCTTCACCTACCACGGTCCCGTGACCTGCGTGAACGGCCCGATCCGCAGTGGCAACAGCCGCAACAGCGGGAATTTCGTCAATCGCGGCAACCCCAACAACAGCGGCAACCTGTCGAGCTCCAACGGCTCCACCGGCTCCAACAACGAGGTCAACGGCGACGCCGTGGACAGCGGCAACTCCACCCAGCTCAACCGGGGCCAGGGCGGCCGGGGCCGCTAGCCGGAAGCGCCGAGTGGTCGGGCACGGGAGCTCGTCGGACAATGATGGCGCATGTGCTGATTCCGCCCACGGGGGGCGTGAGGATCGAGAGGTCTGCGATGACACGAGCCGTGCGATACGCCCTGGTGACCGCCGGTGCGGGGACCCTGCTGCTGTGCGGTACCGCGCCGGCGCTCGCCGCCGGGACCGCCGACGTCCGCGCCCGCTGCACGCCCACCGCCCGGATCTGCACCAACGGCCCGGTGAACAGCGGAAACATGAACAACAGCCAGAACGTCACGATCAACGGGACGGCGAACTACAGCGGCAACCCCGACATCGCCATGGGCTCCACGAACAGCAACAACACGTACGAGGGCCCGGGCGACAACAGCTGGAACAACGTCCAGCAGATCACCCGGGTCCTCGGCGGCTGACCGCGGGCCGCGCCCGTCCGCGTTCGGTCCGCCCGGCGAAGGCCGCGCTACGGCGTGGCCTTCGCCCCGTACGTGCTCAGGAACCGGTTGCGGAAGGTGTCCATCCGCCACACCGGCGCGTCCGGGTGGGGCTGGAGCCCGTCCTGCCAGCCCCAGCCGGACATGCGGTCGAGGACGTCCTTGTCGTGGGCGACGATGGCGATCGGCACGTCGTGGCTGGCGTTCTCCCCGCTGACGACCGGCGCGGGCTGGTGGTCGCCGAGGAAGACCAGCACGGTGTTGTCGTTGCCGTACCGCTCCACCCACGACACCAGGCTGTTCACCGAGTACTCGATGGACCGGGCGTACTCGGTGCGGATCTGGTGCTTGTCCTTCCACACCTCGTCGGGGTTCTTGCCCTCCTTGTTGATGGCGTTGAAGACCGAGCCGTCGCCGAGCTCGTCCCAGCCGACCGTCTTCGGGATCGGCGCCCAGGGACGGTGGCTGGAGACCAGGATGATCTCGCTCATCAGCGGCTTGTCGTGCTGCTTGCCGTGCTCCAGCCGCTGGAACGCCTCCAGGCTGTACTGGTCCGGCACCGGCGACCAGCTGAAGTTGGGGCCCTTGTAACCGAGGTGCATGGAGTCGTAGATGTTGTCCAGGCCGTAGAACTTCCCCTCCGGCCAGGACCGGATGACGCCCGGCATGATGCCCACCGTGCGCCAGGCGTCGGCCTTCTTGAACGCCCCGGTGAGGGTGAGCCGGTTGCTGGAGGTGAGGGTGCGGTAGCGCTGCTGGTTGTCGATCCACAACCCGGACAGGAACGTCGAGTGCGCCAGCCAGCTCCCGCCGCCGAAGGTCGGCGAGGTGAGGAACGCGCTCCGCGAGGAGAATCCGGCCGCCTGGAGCCGGCGCGTCCCGTCCGCGAGCATCGCGTTCACCTGGGGCGCCATCTCCGGGGACTCGACCGCGCTGCGGCCGTAGCTCTCCACGAAGGCGAAGATGACGTCCTTGCCGCGCAGCCCGCTCAGCAACTGGTCCGGCGGCACGTCGGCGAACGGGTCGACGGCCGCCTCCTTCGCGAACTTCTTCCCGTCCTCCAGACTCGCGTGCACCTGCTGGACGTGGACCGCCGCCTGGTCCGCCGTGTCCTTCGCGGCCAGCGGGTCGCCGGCGATCTGCACGCCGAATGCCGCCAGCGCGATCCACAGCGTCCCCAGCACCAGCGTGGTGCGGGTGGCCACGACGCTGTGCCGGGTGACGACGTTGCTCATCCGCACGACGGCCAGGGTCATCAGGACCAGCAGGACCACCACCAGCAGCACCGCCCCGACGAGGGCGGCGATGGCGAGCGCCTGGCCGGAGGTCTCCTTCAGGTACTCCTCGCCGTCGCTGACCAGGATCCAGTCCAGCACCGGGTCGAAGCGGCGGGCGAGCACCGAGTAGAAGCCCATGTCGAGGAACTTCAGGACGGTCAGCAGACCGAGGGCGACACCGCCCGTGATCGCCGCGATCCGCCGCGGCCGCGGCGGCAGGAGCAGCACCAGCGCCACTCCGAAGAGGGCCTCGGCGGGGATCCGCGTGAACTGCACGACCGACAGCTTGTTCAGCGCGTCCGGCAGCATCAGGGCACCGAACACGAGCACCGCGGCCAGCACGGTCGTCGTCTTCGCCACGCCCCGCGCCGCCCGCGGGTGCCGGGCCCGCCAGCCGCGCCGGGCCTTCTCCTCGGGGGGCGCGGCATCGGTCTCGCCGGTCCCTCCGGCCTCGGCCGGTTCCCCGGTGTCCCCGGCGTCCCCGGGGACACCGGCTTCGTCCGGCGGCTCGTCCTTGCCCGTGGCCGGTGGCTGTTGAGAGCGCGTGAAGAGCGACAACCCGAAGATCCTTCCGTGCGAGGCCCCGCTTGGCGGCGTGGTGGGCCGGGGAGCTGGACCGCCGCTTCTACGGTGCTGTACGACCTCAGGGTGCGCGGGGTTCAACCGTCCCGCGGGTTTTGCCTCTCCATTGCCACAAACTGACCCATGATGCCCATGACGGCCGTCAGCGGTAGTCCTCGGGGTGGCCCTGCATCCAGCGGTTGATCCGGTCGCGGGTCCCGACCAGCAGATCCTGGTGCTTCTTCAGGTTCTCGAAGGTGACGTCGCCGTGCAGGGTGCCGCGCAGCTCCGCGGTCCACGCGAGCGGTTCGCGGAAGTGGCCGCGGCCTTGGGGGTCCGCCTTCATCGCCGCGTCGAGGCCGTCGAGTTCGTCGTGCACCCGGGTCAGGAAGTACTCGCACTCGCCTGGCGTCGTGCACCCGTCGTTGTAGGTCGCCTGCAGCGTGGCGAAGGCGTCGCGCACCTTCTCCACGGGCTCCTCGTACGCCTCGGTCGCCGTCACCGGCACGGAGGGGCTTGCGGAGGCGGTCGCCGAGGACGTCGCCGAGGCGGGCGCGGAGGCGGGCGCGCCGGCCCGGGCCTCGTCCGGACCGGAGGAGCACGAGAGCAGGAGCGCCGCGAGCGGGGCGGCGAGCAGGGCGGCCCCGGCGGACCGCAGGGTACGAGTGGTGATCACAGGGCCTAGGACTCCCGGGGCTTCCCCACGGTTGCGTTCGCGCGAGCGCCCTGGCCGGTCGCCATGGGCAGGTTCAGTTCGAAGAGCGCGCCGCCGGAGGGCGCCTCGCCCGCGGTGAGCGTGCCGCCGTGGCGCCGTGCCACGTCGCGGGCGATGGCCAGGCCCAGGCCCGCGCCGCCGTCGTCGCGGCTGCGCGCGTCGTCCAGCCGTACGAACCGCTCGAAGATCCGCTCCCGTTCGGCGGCCGGCACACCGCCGCCGTCGTCCGCGACGGTGAGGACGATCCGGTCGCCCTGCCGCCGTACGCGCACGGCGACCTCGGTGCGCGCGTGCCGTTGCGCGTTGTCCACGAGGTTGCCGATCACCCGGGCCAACTGACTCCGCGACCCGGCCACTTCGCACCCCTCGCCGGCCTCGGCGGACACCGGGGCGCGGTCGGCGGGGCGGCGCCCCACCTCCTCGCGGGCCAGCGCGCCCAGGTCGACCCGCCCCTGCCCCGGCCGCTCCCCCGCGTCGAGCCGGGCGAGCAGCAGCAGGTCGGCCGCGAGGTGCTGCAGCCGCTCGGTGTCCTTGACCGCGCCGGGCACGTCGAGCAGCTGCGGGTGCGCCGAGCCCACCTCCAGCTGGGTGCGCAACGAGGCGATGGGGCTGCGCAGTTCGTGCGAGGCGTCGGCGACGAAGCGGCGCTGCCGGTCGACGGCGGCCTCCAGCGCGGTCAGCGTCTCGTTGGTGGTGCGTGCCAGCCGGGCCACCTCGTCGTGCGAGGCGGGTTCCGGCACGCGCCGGGAGAGGTCCTCGGAGGCGGTGATCGCCGCCATCTCGCGCCGGATGCCCTCGACCGGGGCCAGCGCGCGCCGTGTCACCAGCCAGGTGACCCCGCCGACGACCAGCAGCACCAGCGGCAGTCCCGCCAGCATCGCCAGCCCGGTGCTGCGGACGGCGGTCTCGCGGGCCGCCAGTGAGGCGCCCGCGTGGACGAACACCGTCCGGCCGTCGAGGTCCGTGGCCTGCACCGTGGCGAACCGGTAGGGGGCGCTCCGCCCGTCGATGACCGCCCGCCCGGAGCTCGCCCGGGCCTTGCCGTCGATGGTCCCGACGGTCGGGTCGCCCGCCCGGGGCGTCGCGCTGTCGTCCGCCCCATGGCCGCCCTGTCCGTGGTCGTCCGCCCCACTGTCGTCGCTGCCGCGGCCCCGGCCTCTGCCGTGCCCGCCGCCATGGTCGTCGGCGGGCTCGGCGTTCGACGTGGTCACAGGCGTCGGGGTCGGCGTCGGGGACGGAGCGGCCGGGGACGCGGCGGGCCGCTGCACCCGGACGGCGCTCACACCGGTGCCGCTGATGCTCTTCAGCCCCGCGCCGACCGCCAGCAGCCGGTCGTTCTCGTCCGTCACCTGCACCGGCACCCCCTTCGGCAGCCCCAACTTCGCGTTGTCCCCGCGCCATGTGGCGACCCCGAGGGCGATGCTGCGGGCCGTGTCGTTGGCCTGGTTCTGCGCCTGCTCCGTGAGGTTCGTACGCAGCGACATCAGCACCGCGAGCCCCGCGGCCACCAGCACGACCGCCACCACGGCCGTCGCCCCCAGCACCATCGTGGCCTGGACGGACCCGAACAGCCGCCGCCTCACGACGCCACCACCATCCGGTAACCGGCGCCGCGCACGGTCTGGATGGTGTCCGCGCCGAGCTTGCGGCGCAGCGTGCTGACGTAGACCTCGACGATGTTCGGGTCGCCGTCGTAGGCGAAGTCCCAGACGTGCTCCAGGATCTCGGGCTTGCCGACCACCTGCCCGGCCCGTGTCGCGAGCTGTTCCAGCACGGCGAACTCCTTCGCGGTGAGCGTCACTTCCGTCTCGTCCCGGCACACCCGGCGGGTGGCGGTGTCGATGACCAGCGCCCCGACGCGCAGCACCGGCGACGCGCCCGCGGAACCGCGGCGGCGCAGCAGCGCCTTCACGCGGGCCACGAGCACGACGTACGAGAACGGCTTGGTCAGGTAGTCGTCGGCCCCGGTGTCCAGGCCCTCCGCCTCGTCGTACTCGCCGTCCTTGGCCGTGAGCATCAGGATCGGCACGTCGTGGCCCGCGGCGCGCAGGGCGGCGCAGACGCGGTAGCCGTTGAGACCCGGCAGCATGATGTCGAGCACCACCAGGTCGTGGACGCCTTCGGCGGCCAAGTGGAGCCCCTCGTTCCCGTCGTGGACGACGTCCACGGCGAAGCCCTCGGCCCGCAGGCCCTTCGCCAGCGAGAGCGCGAGCCGCTTCTCGTCCTCCACGATCAACAGGCGCATGCGCCCAGCCTCCCAAATGGAACCTGAAGGGATCTTCAGGTGGCTTCAGGTCCCCTTCAGCTTCCCCTCGGCACATTGGCGTCACGGCACAGACCGGACACAGACCCGACACAGGCCGGCATCGCCCGGCCGGGGAGGCATCCGTCATGAAGCGCACCACCACCACCATCGCCACCGCCCTCGTGGCCGCCGTGCTCATCGGCGGCGGCAGCTATTCGGCGCTCGCCACGGGCGGCGGTCACCGGCACGGCACGGGCGCCGAGGACCGGCCCGCGGTGACGGCGTCGCCGTCGTCGGCCGGGTCGTCATCGGCGTCTCCGTCGTCGGCCCCGGCGCCGTCGTCCGTGACGGCCGTGCGGGCGGCCGCCGCGGCGCAGAGCAAGCACCCGGGCACCGTCGCCTCCGTCGAGCGCGACCGCTCCGGCCACTGGGAGGTGGAACTCCTCGGCCGCGACGGCACGTGGCACCACCTGCTGGTCGACCCCGCCTCCGGCGCCGTCACCGCGGACGGCCGCCGCCAGGACGACTCCGCCCGCACCGCGCTGTCCGCCGCCCGCGTGACCGCCGCCCAGGCCGCGACCGCTGCCCTGGCCGTCGCCCCGGGCACCGTCACCAAGGTCGACCTCGACGCCGACCACCCTGGCTACTGGGAGGTGTACGTCGTCGGCGCCGACGCCGTCCGCCGCGAACTCCGCGTCGACGCCCGCACGGGCGCCGTCACCACGGACCGGCGCGGCGGTGGGGACGACCACGGCGGTGCCACTCGCGGCGGTGGGGACGATCGTCCGGGCGACGACCACGGTGTCCACAGGGGTGGGGACGATCACGGCGTGCACGTCGGCGGCGACGACCGCGCCGGTGACGACCACGGTCGCGGTCGTGGCCGGGGCCGCGGCGGTCACGGCGGCGACGATCACTGACGCGCAGGAACGCGTGACGGGACGGACCGGGCCGCGCATGTCAGTGGCGCGGTCTACCGTTCCGTTGCACGAGGGGCCGGTTCGTCGTTCCCGGTGAGGATGCCGCGGAACACGGCGGGAGGGGGGTGGCCTGCTCGGCCACCCCCCTCCCGCCGCGCCTCCGCTCGTGACACATGAAAGGCGGCCCGCTCATGACCTTCCGTGATCTGCACCTCACGGGCGACCTGCCCCTCCTCCTCCCCAACGCCTGGGACGTCGCCTCGGCGCTCGCGTTCGCGGAGGCGGGGTTCCCCGCGGTCGGCACGACCAGCTTCGGGGTCGCGGCGGCCGCGGGCCACGCCGACGGCGGCCGGGCCACGAAGGACGCGACCGCCTCTCTCGCCCGCGCCCTCGCGTCGCTGCCCGTCCATGTCACCGCGGACATCGAGGACGGCTACGACGAGGACCCCGAGGCGGTCGCCGCGTACGCCGCCGCCCTCGGCGTGGACGGCGTCAACATCGAGGACAGCACGGCCGGCCGGCTGATCGCGCCGGACGCCCACGCCCGCAAGGTCCGCGCGGTGAGGCACCGCGCCCCGGAGCTGTTCGTTAACGCCCGGGTGGACACCTACTGGTTGGGCCAGGACGCCGGCCTCGCCGAGACGCTGCGGCGCGCGACGGCCTATGTCGAGGCGGGCGCGGACGGGGTCTTCGTGCCCGGCGCGACCGATCCGGAGGACCTGCGGCGGCTGGCCGCGGAGATCCCGGTCCCCGTCAACGTCCTTGTGGCGCCGGGTCTTTCGCTCGCGGACCTGGGTGCCCTGGGCATCCGCCGCGTCAGCACCGGCTCCCTGCCCTACCGCTCCGCGATCGACGCCGCGGTCGGCACGGCGACCGCAGTCCGCGACGGCCGGCCGGTCCCCGCGGCGACTCCCTACCCCGAGATGCAGCGCCGGCTCGTGCGGTACGAGGAATCCGCCCGCTGACCGCGGTTCCTGGGCCGGACGGGTGAAGCCGGGTGCGGGAACGCAACCGGCGCTTCCCCGGCGGTAGTCCTGCACGGCAAGTCCGGTCGATTCCGTCCGAGATCCGAGGGGAAACACCATGAGCCTTCTCGATGCTCCGCCGCGGTCACACGACACCACCCCCGCCCTCTCCGCCGTCGACGCCCGCTGGGTCGACCTCCATGCCGCCCTCATCGCGGCCGGCGTCCCCCCGCTCCCCGGCGACAGCTCCGCCGTCCGCGCTCTCGCCCGGAGTCTCGACGACGCCACGGTCGGCGCCGTCGTCGCCTGGATCGACAGCGCCGCCGCCCGCTGACGGGCGGCGGCTCCTCAGGCGGGTGAGCCCACGGCTGTGACGAGGGTGTTACCGGAACTGTGGCCTCCACCACGGCCGGTACGGTGCGCACCCTGATGAGGTGACCGGATGCGCACCCTTCCCCTCACCCCCCTCACCGTGCCTGCCGTGCTCGCGGGCGTCCTGGTCCTCACGGCGTGCGGAACGCGGTTGGCGGGTGCCCCCGGCGACGGCGTCCCGCAGGCGACCGGGCCGTCGTGCCGGCCCGCACCGGCCACCCCGACGCCCGGGGGCGAGGAGACGGACGCCGCCGGCATCGTCGGCTCGAACGTGGCGTCCCCCGCCTGCGCCCCGGCGATCCAGGTCACGAATCACGAGGCCGAGCCGTTCACCTACACCGTCACCCTCTCGTTCGTCACCGGCTCCGGAGCGGCGATGGCGAGCACCGAGCAGACCGTCCCGGCGGTCGGCCCCGGCCGCACCGTGAAGCGGCCGGTGGACCTCGCCGCCGATGGCGCACGGGGTGGGGACCTCCCCCTGTACGTCAAGGTCCTCCAGGTCCGCAGCGTCCCGACGGACGAGGCGCCCGCGCCGGCCGGGCCCTGCCCGTCCTCCGGGGTGCGTGTCACCGCCGACCAGGGCGACGCCGCCATGGGACTGCGGGTCGTGGGGCTGCACCTGGAGAACTGCTCGAAGGCCCCCTACCGCGTCGAGGGCTACCCGCGACTGCAACTCCTCGACGCGGCCCACCGGCCCGTCACCGGCATCAAGATCCTTCGCGGCAGCGAGACCCGCTCCGTGACGACCGGCTTCGACGACCCGCCCCGCCCTTTGACCCTCCAGCCCGGCGAGACCGCCTCCGCCGGGCTGATCTGGCGCAACACCGTCACCTTTGGCGACCCCGTCAACGCTCCCTACGTCCGGGTCCGTGCCGCGCCCGGCGCGAGCCCCGTGATGGTGACGCCGGAACTCGACCTCGGCACGACCGGGAAGCTCGGCGTGAGCGCGTGGCAGAAGTCCTCGATCGACGCCTGGCGCTGAGCCTCCCGCCGCACGGCGACGGCCCCGACCGGGACACGGTCGGGGCCATCGCTCCGGTGTGCGGCGTCAGTTCGGCGCCGGGTCAGTTCGCGGCGGGCTGCCCGCCGATCTCGCATGCCTGGCAGGGCGGCCGGCCGCAGGTGCACTGGGTGATCGCCGCCAGCACACCGTGATCGTGGTAGAGGCACTCGTCCCGGCAGGTGTGGCGGGGGATGAAGCCCGCCTGGATCTCGCCGGGCCAGGGCTCGTGCCCCTCGCGGCAGCGCGCGAACCGCTCCGGGTCGGTGGCGTGCAGCTCGCGCATCGCGGAGCGGGCCTCCTCCTCCAGTTCCCGTACCCGCGTCACGAGGGCCTTGAGCTCGGCGGCGATGCCGGCGTAGTGGTCGGCCCCGGTCCGTACGTGGGCGGCGCGCAGCGCCATTGCCGCGTTGCCGAGGAAGCGGCCGGCGTCCTGGAGGTCGGTCACGTGGTGCAGCTGAATGCCTGTCACACCCCGGACCCACACGGCGTCCATCGTCACGTCTCCACCTTTCCGGCGTTCATCGGTGTTCCGCACGCCGTAGTCGCCGCGTTTGTCGGGAAAGGCGGCCGAATATCGACGCTAAATCCGCGGGTGATAAGCGTCCAGGAAAAGCGCAGTGAATCGCCTCACAAGGTGCGCACCGCGAAGCGGGGTTCGGCGGAATGTGCGGGGGCGGTCACGCGGAGATACGGCGGGCCGGGCTGCGAACAGGGCCGAAAGTCCCGGGAAATGAGGGTCTCAAGGGATCCCACGAGGTCCCAGGGTCCTCTTGAGTCACCTTGACAAGGGTGGTGCGGTGGCGTCTCCTGGAAGGAGGGATCGTTCCCCGGCCGGCGCCATGGAAATGGGCGCGTGCGCCGAGGTCGGCCGAAGTGTGTGCCGTTTCACGGAGGCATCTGCATGGCGACCTATGAATACTTCTGCGATCGCTGCGGCCCTTTCGAGGTCGGGCTCGCGATCGGCACCGCGCCCGACGCCCACGGCTGCCCCGTGTGCGCGGATCCGGCGCGAAGGGTCTTCTCCGCGCCCTCGTTCGCCATGACGCCGCACTCGGCCGGCTCCGCCAGGGAGCGGGAGGAACGGTCCCGCGAGGCCCCGGACGTCGTGTCCGCCGTGCCGTCCCGCCCGCGCCGCCGGCCCGAACCGGCCCCGCATCCCGCGCTCTCGCGGCTGCCCCGGCCCTGACGGGGCGGAGTTCCGTCCTCACACGTACCTGGGAGGTGCGTCCCCGTGGCCAACGTGGGACTGCTCTTCGTCGGTGCGGTCCTGTTCATGAACGGCCTGCTGCTGCTGGGGAAGGCCGACCCCCGGTCCGCGGCGGTGTTCAATCTCTTCATCGGCGCACTGCAGGTCCTCACGCCGACCTATCTCATCTTCACGGCCGGCAATGACCAGGACAAGATTCTCTCGGCGTCCGGTATCTACCTGTTCGGATTCACCTACCTCTACGTGGGCATCGTGTTGCTCGCCGGCATGGACAACATCTGCGTCGGCTATTACTCGCTGTTCGTCGCGGTGGTGGCCCTGGGGTACTCGTTCGCCAATTTCCACCTCCTGAAGGACTACCCGTTCGGGGTGATCTGGCTGTACTGGTCATTCCTGTGGGGTCTGTTCTTCCTGCTGTTCGGTCTCCGGCGGACGGAACTCACCACATATGTGGGCTGGGTGACGGCCATCGAGGGCTGGATCACCGGCGTGATCCCCGCGGCGCTGCTGCTGTCCGGCTACTGGAAGCACACCACGGAGATCGCCATCGCCCTGGGCGCGTTCGCCGTCGTGGTGTTCGGCGCGCTGTGGCCCCTCACCCGGAAGTCACGGCAGGCGGCCCGGATCGCGGGCGGGACGTCGTGACCGGCCATGAGCGGGCCCGACCGGACATGAACGGACCTGAACGGACCTGAACGGTTCTGAGGAAAGACGAGGAGAGGCTGTCATGCCCGACGTAGTTTTCAGCGTCGACCAGACCGAGTCGATGCGGGAGCAGGCCACGCCAGGACACAACAGGTGGCACCCCGACGTCCCGAACGTCGCCATGGTGAAACCCGGGTCCGAGTTCCGGATGGAGTGCCGTGACTGGACCGACTGCCAGATCGGCAACAACGACTCCGCCAACGACGTCCGCGACATCGACCTGACCGTCCCCCACATGCTCAGCGGCCCGATCGGTGTCGAGGGCGCGGAACCCGGCGACCTCCTCGTCGTCGACATCCTCGACCTCGGCCCCGTACCGCAGCAGACCGGGGACGCGGCGGGCCAGGGCTGGGGCTACACCGGCATCTTCGCCAAGGCCAACGGCGGCGGCTTCCTGACCGACTACTTCCCGGACGCGTACAAGGCGGTCTGGGACTTCCACGGCCAGCAGGCGGTCTCCCGGCACATCCCCGGCATCCGCTTCACCGGCATCACCCACCCCGGACTCTTCGGCACCGCGCCCTCCGCCGAACTGCTCGCCCGGTGGAACGCCCGCGAGCAGTCGCTGATCGACACCGACCCGCAGCGCGTCCCGCCGCTCGCCAACCCCCCGGACGCCGCCAACGCCCTCGCCGGCACGGCCACCGGCAGCCTCGCCGCACGCATCGCGGCGGAAGGCGCCCGCACGGTGCCGGCCCGCGAGAACGGCGGCAACCACGACATCAAGAACTTCACGCGCGGCTCGCGGGTCTTCTACCCCGTGCATGTGAAGGACGCCAAGCTCTCCGGCGGCGACCTGCACTTCAGCCAGGGCGACGGGGAGATCACCTTCTGCGGCGCCATCGAGATGGGCGGCTTCATCGACTTCCACGTCGACCTGATCAAGGGCGGCATGGAGACGTACGGCATCTCCACCAACCCCGTCTTCATGCCGGGCAACGTCGAGCCCCGCTATTCGGACTTCCTCACCTTCATCGGGATCTCCGTCGACCAGGACACGGACACCAACTACTACCTCGACGCGACGATGGCGTACCGCCGCGCCTGCCTCAACGCCGTCGAGTACCTCAAGCGCTTCGGCTACAGCGGCGAGCAGGCCTACCTCCTGCTCGGCTCCGCCCCCATCGAGGGACGCATCAGCGGCATCGTCGACATCCCCAACGCCTGCTGCTCCCTCTACCTGCCGACCGCCATGTTCGACTTCGACGTCCGTCCCTCCGCCTCCGGTCCCCTCCGCGCCGACCGCGGCCGGGCCGCCCTGACCACCACCTGACTCCTCTCACGGCGTGGGCCGTCGGTGTTAATGGGGCGCGCGTCCGTCCGTGCCTGCCGCCGGATCGGCCGTACCGGGCCGAGGATTCGCCGTGGTCAAGGCGTACCGACGGGCTCGGCGGCAGTGAGGGGAACAACCGATGGACAGCGCAGGACACCCGCAGCGCAGGACGCTGCTCACCGGCGGCCTGGTGGTCGCCGCCGGCGCGCTCTCGGCGTGCTCGTCGACGAGCCTCGCGCCGAGCGCGATGACGTCCTCACCGGGGCAGTCCCGTCCGGCCACGCCCGCCGCGGCCTTCGAGCGGCTGATGGACGGCAACAAGCGCTGGGTGAACGGGAACCTCCAGCATCCCGACCGGGATCCCAGCCGCCGGGAGTTCGTCGCCATGAAGCAGGAGCCCTTCGGGGCGGTCCTCTCCTGCATCGACTCCCGCGTACCGCCCGAGCTGCTCTTCGACACCGGCCTCGGCGACCTGTACGTGATGCGCACCGGCGGCCAGGCGGTCGGTCCCGTGGTCATCGGTTCCGTCGAGTACGGGCCGATGACCGGCGGCACCCCGCTGGTCGTCGTCCTCGGCCACCAGCGCTGCGGTGCCATCGACGCGGCGTACAAGGCGATGCACGGAGGCACGACGCTGCCCGGCAACCTGGAGGCGATCTCCCAGGCGCTGCGTCCCGCGTACGAGCAGGCGGTCAAGAAGGGCGGCTCCGACCCGGTCGAGACGATGACCCGGGCCCAGATCAAGCTCACCGCGGACAACCTCCGCGCCAACCGCGACCTCGCCCCCCTGGTGAAGAAGGGCAGCCTCGCCGTGGTCGGCGCCTACTACTCGCTGGACACCGGGAAGGTACAGGTCCTCACCGGCGCGCCCTCCTGAGCGCTGTCCATGGACAGGGCCGGGGTCCTGGGACAGACTGCGCCCGTGCGATCCCGAAGCAGTGGCATGTGGTGGGGAACCGCGATCGAGGCCCCGGATCCCGGCGCCCTGGCGAGGTTCTATTCCGCGTTGCTCGGCTGGCCCATCGGGCACGAGGAGCCGGGAACGGCCGTCGTCGTCGTGCCCGGGGGTTCCGCCTATCTGGTGTTCCAGCAGGCCGCCGACTACCGGCCGCCCGTCTGGCCGCCCGCCGACGGGCACCAGCGGCCGATGATGCACTTCGACTTCCAGGTCGGCGACCTCGATTCCGCCGTCGCCGAGGCGGTCGCCCTCGGCGCCTCGCCGGCCGCGCACCAGCCCCAGGAGAACGTCCGCGTGCTCCTCGACCCGGCCGGCCACCCGTTCTGCCTCTGCCGGGAGGCGGACGAGGCCGGCTCCTGAGGGCGCCGGGTCAGCCGGTGGTGCGGGGGAACGCCGTCTCCAGGGCCCGGGTGACCGTGGCGAGCGTGCCGTCCGAAGGGCCGCGCATGCAGACGGAGACCTGCATCCCGAAGGGCTTGCCGGTGGGGGCCGAGTGGCCGTAACCCCAGCCGGTGGTCCCCACGCTGCCGCGCAGTACGCGGCAGCCCTTCCCGGCGGGTGCGGGGCTTGTCATCCTGAGTGGCGCCGCGCCGGCCGCCTTGCCCGTCGCATCGCTCCAGAAGGCCATCAGCACGCCGCCCTCGTGCAGTGACGGCAAAGGCCCGCAGTTGGCGAACACTTCGTCCGGGGTGCCGGTGCAGACGGCGTGGGCCGGAGCGCTCAGGGGTTGCGAGGACACGTAGCCCACCGGATTCCCGTGCGGGTCGACGACTTCCAGCGCGTGCCAGCCGCGCGGCACCCGCAGCGTCAGCCCGAAGAGTTTCGTCAGGCGGACGGTCGTGAGCTCCGCGTCCTCGTTCGCGGTGGCAGAGGGCGAGGGCGAGGGCGGTGGCGTGGCCGTGTCCGCGGCCGTGGACGAGGGCGGGCCCGCGGGTGTCACACCCCCGTCCGTCCCCGCTTGCGGCGACCGCGGCCCCGGTACGACGGCGGTGAGGGCCACGACGACGGCGAGCGAGGCGGCCGCGCCCAACAACGCCGCGATCCGGCGGCGCCTGCGCCGCCGGATCCGCAGCCTGACCCGGACCAGCCGGTCGGCGGGCGTGGCCGGTTGCGGCACGGTGTCCCTCAGAAGGAGCCGCACGGCCCGCTCCGCCTCGCTCCACCGCTCATCAGCCGTGGTGTGCATGTGCCTCACTCCCCTTCGCAGGCAGTGGCGTTGCCGCACGATCCGTACGCGGCAGTGCCCACGCTCGCCTCAACCGGGCGGAGGCCCCTTTCGGTTGCCCGCGGGGGGAGAGATCCCGCGGCGTCTCCATGCCTGCGCCCGCCGTGATCCGCGCCACATCGCGGACGGGGGCCACGCCCTGGCCGCCGGTCCACCGGGTTCAGGAGATCGACGGGGCGGACCACCCCCGTTCGAGCGTCTCCGAACGATGTGATGGAACGACATCGTCGGCGCCATCGGCATCGCCAACGTCACCCTCGTGACGGTGATGGAACGCGTCGGTGAGATCGGCCTGCGCCGTGCCCTCGGCGCCCCGGTCGCCGGTGCCCTCGTCGGGCTCCTCGCGGGGCTCCACCCCTCGCTGCGGGCGGCCCGGATGGAACCGGTGGACGCCCTGCGCGCGCCCTCCTGAGCCGGTGCGGATGTGTCCCGGAACGGTTCGGCCGGTCCGGTGCCGAGGTCACCCGGCGGTGCCGGAGGCGCCGCGTTCCTCGGCCGCCGCGCGGCGGAACTCCGCGTTGATGCGCTGGGCCTCCTCGAGTTGGTCCTCGAGGATGATGATGCGGCAGGCGGCCTCGACCGGCGTGCCCTGGTCGACGAGTTCCCGGGCGCGTGCGGCGATCCGCAGCTGGTAGCGGGAGTACCGGCGGTGTCCGCCCTCCGAGCGCAGCGGGGTGATGAGGCGGGCCTCGCCGATCGAGCGGAGGAAACCCGGGGTGGTGCCGAGCATCTCGGCGGCCCGTCCCATCGTGTAGGCGGGGTAGTCGTCGTCATCGAGACGATCACTGAGCGGAGTGTCCTCGGTCATTCTCACCTCGTTGTACGACGCGTCGAGAGGCCCCGGTGCCTCACGGCGCCAGGGCCCCGGAGGAAATTCAACACCATTTCCCCGCCCCACAGCGGTGACGACCTACCGCTCGAACGGGCCTCTGACGCGACGAGGGCCCGACCGGCATGCGCCGGTCGGGCCCTTTCTCCGCCTGTCGGTCACACCTGCGCGGGGATGCCGAGCAGCGCCGACGCCTCCTCCAGCGGGGTGGGGGCGGGCGCGGGTGAGGCTTCGGCGAGGGTCCGGCAGGTGAAACCGAGGCGGGTCATCGCCCGGGTCACCTCCGCGGCCGTGAAGTCACGCCGGTCCTGCCGGGTGATGACTTCGCCCACTTGCTTCACGGGGTACTGACGGCGGCCGATGATCACGGACTCACCCGTGACCGGTTCGGGCTTGACCCCCTTCATCGACGCCAGCACACCGTTCTTGGTCAGTTCGAAGGGGAAACGGGCGATGACACAGCGCATGGTGCCTCACAGGTGGAGAGGGAACGGACTGACCGGCCGAGGAGGGTCCGGGCGGCAGGGCGGTACACCCAGCCCTATGCTGCCGCGTCGAAGGTGGACCGCCGAGTCGGGCGGCGGGCCGGCCGGCCGGTCCGGCGGTTCTCGGCGGTGCCGTGGTTCTCCGATGTGCGGCTGCGCCGGCCGCGGGGCGCGGGGACGCCGCGCCCCGTGCGCTCGGCCACCGGTGCGGCGATGACGACCGGGACGCCCGACGGGGTCCGCGCGCCGGTGATGCGGCTCAGCTCGGCCTCGCCGGAGCGGACCTGGGTGGTCCGGGGGCGGATCCCTGCGTGCAGCATGAGGCGGTCCATGTCGCGGCGCTGGTCGGGCGTGACCAGGGTGACGACCAGGCCGGACTCTCCGGCGCGGGCGGTGCGGCCGCCGCGGTGGAGGTAGTCCTTGTGGTCGGTGGGCGGGTCCACGTTGACCACCAGGTCGAGGTTGTCGACGTGGATCCCGCGTGCCGCGACATTGGTCGCCACCAGCACCGTCACATGCCCGGTCTTGAACTGCGCCAGGGTCCGGGTGCGTTGGGGCTGCGACTTCCCGCCGTGCAGCGCGGCGGCCCGCACGCCGCTGTTCAGCAGGTGGGTGGTGAGCCGGTCGACGGCGCGCTTGGTGTCCAGGAACATGATCACGCGGCCCTCGCGCGCCGCGATCTCCGTCGTCGTCTGGTTCTTGTCCGCGCTGTGCACATGGAGTACGTGGTGCTCCATCGTGGTGACCGCGCCCGCGGACGGGTCGACGGAGTGCACCACCGGGTCGGACAGGTAGCGGCGCACCAGGAGATCGACATTGCGGTCCAGGGTGGCCGAGAACAGCATCCGCTGCCCGTCCGGGCGCACCTGGTCCAGCAGCTCCGTGACCTGCGGCATGAAGCCCATGTCGGCCATCTGGTCGGCCTCGTCCAGGACGGTGATGCCGACCCGGTCCAGGCGGCAGTCGCCCCGCGAGATGAGGTCCTTCAGCCGGCCCGGCGTCGCGACGACGACCTCCGCGCCGCTGCGCAGCGCACCGGCCTGCCTGCCGATCGACATCCCGCCGACCACGGTGGCGAGCCGCAGCTGCAGCGAGCGGGCGTACGGGGTGAGCGCGTCGGTGACCTGCTGCGCCAGCTCCCGGGTGGGCACCAGCACCAGGGCCAGCGGCTGCCGGGGCTCGGCCCGCAGGCCGGCGGTACGCGCCAGCAGCGCCAGGCCGAAGGCGAGGGTCTTGCCGGATCCGGTGCGCCCGCGGCCGAGCACGTCACGGCCCGCGAGCGAGTTCGGCAGCGTCGCCCCCTGGATCGGGAACGGCACGGTCACGCCTTCGCTGACGAGCGCGGCCAGCAGCTGCCTCGGCATGTCGAGATCGGCGAACGCCTCGACGGCGGGCAGCGCGGGGGTGGTCGTCACCGGCAGGGCGAACTCCCCCTGCGGCGTGGCGGGACGGCGTCGCTGACCGCCCGAACGGCTCGGAGCGCCTGAGCGGTTGGGATTGAAGGTCTTACCGGAGCCGGAACTGCTGTTACGGGTACGGGTGAAACGGTCGTTCGTACGTGTGCGGTTCACAGAGAACCTTCCTCGAAGCGGCACGCATCAAGGAATTTCTGCGGCGATGAACAGCACAGAGAATCGCGAGATCGGGCCGGGAAAGATGCGAAAGCGGATCCGGCCCGGCGTGGAACGCTCGTGGGCCGAGGCGCCGGGAGAGCCGGCGCGATCCTGGTCGGAGAAAGCGGGGCGGGCAGTGCGCGGAAAGTTCCGGCGGACATATGCCCGAAGCGTCGGGGGAGACATCTGCCATACGGTGAATTCACCGGCCCCCCGAAATCCTGCCGCCCCTGGGAGCGTCGCGGTGCGACGTGGGGGCTGCGCCCCGAAGGGCAACGCGCCAAGGCCCGCACCCCATGGTGCGGGCCCCAGCGGCGAACTGCGCGTGTGGTGATCAGGCGGGAACGATGTTCTCGGCCGTCGGGCCCTTCTGGCCCTGCGCGATGTCGAAGCTCACCTTCTGGCCTTCCAGCAGCTCGCGGAAACCCTGGGCGGCGATGTTCGAGTAGTGGGCGAACACGTCAGGCCCGCCACCGTCCTGCTCGATGAAGCCGAAGCCCTTTTCCGCGTTGAACCACTTGACGGTGCCAGTAGTCATGTGTCAGATCTCCTTCGGGCAGTGCCCGGAATCCGCACTGTGCGGACTCCGCGTCGCTGTGATGATGACCCTGCCCGGGAAATGACCGGAAAAGCACGGCACTTCCATCGGCGTGGAAACCGGTGAAGGCACCGGAAGTTCTTGGGTATCACAACTGCAACTGCTTCGACAGTAGCACGGAGCGATCGTCCGTGCGCGCTGGATAATTACGCTCCGCCTGTTGCGTCAGAAACCCTCACCGCGCGTCGCATCAATTTCTCGCTTCGCGGCGACAGATATCGCCCTCCCCCGGTCGCGGTTTCCCCCCGGGGCCGGTGGGCCGCGGCCGCTTCGCACGGCGCCCCGGCACGCCCCTGCGACACGCTCGGAGCGCGCCCCGTAGGGTGCGCGGCGGGGTGGGCGAGTTTCCGCGCCGCCGAGGCCGCGCGTGGGCGTCTGTGAGGCCGTTGCGGCAGGTCAGCGCGGAGGAAGTGCCTCCGTACGCCCGCATGTCCGGCGATCGGGCGCATGTTCGAGCCTATGCGCCAGGCATCCCACCACGCATACTGGCTGCAATGACGAAAAGATCCGCGCCCCCGCGCCACTTGCCCACGAGCCCCTTCAAGGCGCCCGCCGACCCGGTCCTCAAGAGCTTCGCCGTGGGGGACCGCGTCTCCCACGACCAGCACGGCCTTGGAAAAGTCATGGCCGAGGAGGCCGCGGGCGGGGCACTGCTCGTCGACTTCGGTTCCCAACTGACCCGCATCGTCAGCCCCTACTACGGCATGCACAAGCTCTGATCACGCGACTCCTCACCGGTGGCCTCGACTCCCGTCGGGCCACCCGTTCGCGTGTCAGGCCGGAGCTTCCCGGATGCTCCGGCATGCTCTTCTCCGACCGGCGCCCGGCGTTGCCGCGGTGGCGGTCATCAGGCTGTCCGGGATCACGCGGATCGGGACACCCTCCGGGCGGGCCGCACGGACCTGCGTGAGCGGCGACGCCGCGGCGGCCGCAGCCGGCCCCGGCCTCCGTCACGGTGGTCGCGCCGGTCGCGAAGCGCGGAAAGCGGTGCGGACGGGAGAGGGATGGCCGCCCCCGTCGTGACCGAGGGGCGCGGGCCGTGCTCGTGGGTTCCCGTGTGTGGTGTGTGGCGTACATGGATCATGGTCACTCCCAGGGTGTTCGGCTCGTCCGCATCGGACACCGACCGGAAGTGAACAAGCCGACGCGCATCGCGCGTTCGGCCACAGCTCGGCCTGCTGAGGATGATCGGCAGAAGAAGTCCGCGTTCACGGCGGCGCAGGGCGTCCGGCCGGCCCGAGGCGGCGTACAGCGGCTTCGGGGAGGACCTCACCCGCGCGGCGGCGGGGGATGCGTCGTGGATCGTACGGTCGAGGATCACGTTCATGGCGTTCACATGCCTGCTCGGCTATCGCCGAAAACGACGCCGACACGGAAGCCGGAGTGCGAAGTGCCCTCGGTGACTCAACCGTACTCCGCACGGGAGCCCTCCGCGGCAGCCGCCGCACGGCACGGGCGCGGAGCTTCGCGGGCTGTCATCGCAGGGGGCGATCACGCATGCGCCGGTACGACCGCATGCCGAAGAAGACGATGTCGGCCACGATGATCACGATGCCGACGAGCAAGAGGTAGGACAGGCTCTCGGCCGCCACACCGATGATTCCCAGGATGACGGCCACGAGGAGCAGGAACAGGAAGATCGCCATGCGGCTTGCCTCCCCTCTGTCGGGGTCATGGGCGTCAGCGGCGCGAGAGCTGCCGTTCGCCGTTGGCGCCCGGCCGGTAGGCCAGGTCGTAGTGGTGGAAGATCGCTTCTTCCTGTTCGACGGGCAGGACGTCGTCGGTGCCGATGGCGGGGGCCTTCCTCACCAGTCCCTTGGGGTGCGCGACCTTGACGTAGCCCGGTCCCAGAATCGCCTCGTCGAGAGGAACGAAGACCAGGCGCTGCCGGCTGAGCAGTCCGGTGCGGACGGTGGCCATGGCGGGTTCGTCGGTGGAGGTGTCCACGTAGATCGCCTCCAGTGAGCCGATCTTGTGCCCCTTCGGGTCGACGACATCGTGGTCGCGCCACTCTCGGATGTCAGTGGAATGGATCATGTCCTGCTCCCTGCGGGCGCTTGGGCGATGCCGCAACGGCCCCGGCGTGTACACACCGGGGCCGCCCTTCCGGGCCGGTCGCACGTGAGAGTGCCCCGGCCCACTTTCAGGGTAGGCCAGGCGGGCATTTCGGGCATCGGGGGTTATTTGGTGGCTTTCAAGGCGGTGCGGTCCCTTCGGGTCGAGACGGCAGACCGGAGGGTGGGGCGCCGTGCGCCCCACCCGTTTCCCCACCGGTCAGAGGAAGGTCTGTGTCGTCCGGTGTCCGCGGTGTCGCCTCCCGACGCCGCGCTCGACGTCACCGAACCGGTAGTCGGCGATGCGTGCCGCGTGCTGGACGTTAAGCCGATGAATCAGCCACATGCCGACGCCGCTCATGGCGAGGGTCACCGCGATGAGGACGGCGGTCTCCATCGGTTCACCTCCCCGAACCTGCGGGCAGCGGGACGACCGGCGGCCCGAAGGGCGACATGCACGCCCCGCCCTCGGTTTCCCAGTCCTCTTCCCTGTCGTGGGCGTTCCGCGCGCCGCCCGTGCCGGTCTCGGCCGCCATCAGCGTGCCGGCGGTCAGGAGGCTGCCCGGAAGCGCGGCGGCTGCCATCAGGCGGGCCGCGGCGGCCGGCTCCGTCTCGGGCGGGATCACGAGCAGGTCCCATCGGCCCACTGTTCGGGACAACAGGATCACCTTGTCCGGGTCCTGCTCCCTGAACCAGCCCACGTGCACGGTGTGACCGGTGACGGGCACCTTGCGGGGGACGGCGGGCCAACGGGTGGGGTTCACCGTGATGTTGGTGATGCGCCCCCAGGTGCCATCCAATGTGTCGCACAGCGGTGGGAGTTCGGCGTCGAGGTCACGGGAGCGGGGCCACCAGGCTCCGTCCAGCTGACCCGCGAGCGCGGTCCGGGGTGTGAGGGACAGACGTGCCGGAAGGGCCGGTGCGAGGTCGTGGGGGGTGCGATCGACGAGAGTGGTCATGACGCGGACCCGTCCCCGGGCTGCCCTGTGGCAGCCCGGCGGTGTTGATCGCCAGAAACGACACCCGCAAGGAGGCCGGTGTACGAAATGCTCCCGGTACTGCAACCGTACTCCCGTCCATGGGCCAAAAGGCGTGTATGGACAGGTATTTAGGAGCCCTCGACGAAGAGGACGGACCACGCATAGCCGCTCAAGCCGTCGTGCGGGACCCGCCGGACCTCTCTGACCTGGCAACCGTCGTGGGCGTACTTGCGGGCGAACCGGTCGAGGCGCTGCGCCTCGGTGAGGTCCTCCATGGAAAGCGGTGCTCCGACGACGAGGTCTTCGTGGATGACCTCCTCCTGCCCGGCACCGTTCGAGCAGGAGGAGCAGTGATGTGTTTTAGGTAGGGACATGAGGCCAGTGTCCTCCTCACACGGCTGCCCTGACGCTCATGGTGCAGATGGCCGCAGTGCGCGGGTCGGCGCGATCACCCGCGGCGGGTCCCGGATCGGGGGACGCCGGTCGAATGCCGGACGCGAGACGGCCGGCAGGAGGACAATCACGGCGCATGGTCATCGACTACCGCAAGCGCCCCCGCGTCGACTACCGCAAGCCGCCCGGGCCATCCCTCGGCACTCCCGGCGCCATCAGTCTGGAGAAGGTCGCGGCCCGGGCTCCCGGGCTGGTCAGCCTCTACAAGACCGCCGCGGTCTCCCTGGCCAAGCACGCCGTCGGCGGGCAGCGTGCCGCCGTGTACCTGGTCCTGGACCGCTCCGGGAGCATGCGCCCGTACTACCGCGACGGCTCGGTGCAGCACCTGGCGGAGCAGACCCTCGCCCTGGCGGCCAACCTCGACGACGACGGGGTCGTGCCGGTCGTCTTCTTTTCCACGGGCATCGACGGGACCGCCGAGATCAGCCTCGACGCCTACCGGGACCGCATCAACCCGCTGCATGAGTCGATGGGGCACATGGGGCGCACCAATTACCACGTCGCCATGCAGGCCGTCATCGACCACTACGAGTCCTGCGGAGCCGGCGATCCCGCCTTCGTCGTCTTCCAGACCGACGGCTCCCCCACGTCCAAGGCCGCCGCGGAGCATGTGCTGTGCACGGCGGCGAGACTGCCGATCTTCTGGCAGTTCGTCGGCTTCGGGGACGACGAGTTCCGCTTCCTCCACAAGCTCGACGATCTCCCGGTGCCCGGCCGTCGCGCGGTGGACAACGCCGGCTTCTTCGCCGCGGGCCCGTCGCCCCGGACCATCCCGGACTCCGACCACTACGACCGGCTGCTGCGGGAATTCCCCGTGTGGCTGTCGGCCGCCCGCGCCGCGGGCATCGTCAAGGACGCCGTTCCGCCACGGCCGGAATGACACCTCGTGAGCGACGCGGGCCGGAGCCCGCGTCGACCGCGTACGTGAGGCTCCCGGCGCGGGCAAGGCCGGAGCCACACCGTTCCCAGCCGGGCCGCCGCCGCTGTTGAAACATTTCCGGGCCCCACCGCATCAATGAGGTGAGGGCGTTGTCGCAGAGCACGGGGGCGCGGGATGGGAACGAGATGGGCGGACGACTACGCGGAGTTCGCCGAGGCGCGCGCGGCGCATCTCTACCGATCCGCATGCCTGCTCACCGGCGGTGACACGCATTTCGCCGAGGATCTGGTCCAGGAGACCCTCGGCCGCCTGTACGCCAACTGGAAACGGGTCTCCCGCGTCGGCAACCCCGCCGGCTACGCCCAGACCACCCTCACCCGGGTCTTCCTGGCCCACCAGCGGCGTCGCAGCAGCAAGGAACGAGCCACGGAAGTCCTCCCGGACCTCCCCGATCCGCGGAGCGCCGGCCAGGACACCCTCCTGCGGCTGACCCTGGTCGAGGCGCTGGCCCAACTGCCCGCCAAGGACCGGGCGGTGGTCTTCCTGCGCTACTGGGAGGACCGCAGCATCGAGGAGACCGCCGATGTGATGGACGCCAGCTCGGCGGCGGTGCGTACGCGCTGCGTCCGGGCCCTGGCCCGTCTTCGGGTGCTGCTCGGGGACGCCATCGACGAGTACGCCTCCCCCTGATCGGCCGCACGCCACCCCCATCCCGACAACCGTGCAGAGACGGCGGTTTTGCCATGCCCGTTGAAGACCACCAGGAACACGACGATCGCTTCGAGGACCGGCTCGGCGACGCCCTCCGCCACGCCGGTGAAGACTTCGAGGCGGACCGGAGAGCCCTCACCGCCGCCGGCACGGCACGCGGCCGCAGGCTCGTGCGCCGGCGCAGGGCCGCCATCGCGGCGGGCGTCGCCGCGGTCGCCTTCGCCGGAGTGGGCGGGGCACTGCTCGTGCCCTCGTCCGGCGACGGGCACGGGCAGCAGTCCGTGGCCGCGGACCGGGCGATCCAGTCCCCGCCCGCGGAGGACGACGGTGAGATCTCCGCCGCCGATCTCGTCCGCACCCTCAAGGGACTGCTTCCCGAGGGGGAGTTCCGCGAGGAGCAGGGGCGCGGCGTCGGTCTGGGCCCGGGGCCGTACGCCCAGGTCGTGTACGACGACGGCAAGGGAGGCGGGGCGGTCGCCGTCGGGCTGAACCGCGTCGACCCGGACAGCGAGATGTCCCGCCAGGTCACCACCTGCCCGGACAGGACGCAGGTCCCGCACGACAGCTGCTCCACGACCACGCTGCCCGACGGCTCGACGCTCATGCTCTTCCAGGGATACGAGTACCCGGACCGCCGTGTGGACACGAAGTGGTGGGCCGCGGACCTCGTCACGCCTCAGGGACAGCTCGTCAACGTGAGCGAGTGGAACGCCGAGGCCGAGAAGGACGCTCCGGTCAGCAGGGAAGAACCGCCCTTGTCCTTGGCGCAGTTGCAGAAGGTGGCCACCGCCGCCGCCTGGCGCGCGGCCATTGACACCATTCCCGAGGAGGTCCGGAGCCCGCGGGCCCCCACGACCGAGATGGCGGAGGCCGACGGCGCCGCGATCACTCGGACCCTCGTCGCCCTGCTCCCCACGGGGGTCGCGGTGGTCACGAAGGGCCGTCCGGAAGCCGGCTACGGGTACCTCGTGATCGACGACGGGAAGGGAAGGAGCCTGGTCCAGATCAACGTGCAGTCCGACATGTCGGATGCCGCGGACGAGCTCTACGGAGCCGACCCCGAGATCCTGCCCGACGGCACGAAGGTCGCGACGAGCCAGGGACCCGGTGAGAAGGGCGGCTCAGGGGTCGTCATGTGGACCGTCGACACGATGCGGACCGACGGCATGCGGGTGGTGGTCAGCGCCTTCAACTCCGGCAGTCAGCACGACGCCGCGACGCGCGACACCCCCGCGCTCACGATGAAGCAGCTCAGGGCGATCGCCACCAGCGCCAAGTGGCGAAAGCTGATCCGATCCTCCTGAGATGACCGACGCCACCGGCTGGGGTGGCTGCGAGGCGCTGTACCGACGGTCAGGAACGACAGCCCCCGGGCCCGCGGCTCCACCGTGAGCCGCGGGCCCGGGGGGCGCGGGTGCCGCCGCGCGCGTCAGCGCACGTGGACCGTCACCGTGACGGTCTTGAGGACCGCGGGCAGCTTCGTGGTGTCGACCTTCAGGATCTCGCCGTTGTCGGTCCGGCCCGTGGGCGGCAGCGTCTTCTGGTGGACGGTCCACTTCCCGTCGGGGTCGACGGCGATGCTGTCGATGCCGAAGTCGTCGTCGTTGGCCAGGTACAGCGTCCGGCCGCCGTCCGTGGTGGCGACGCCCTCGACCTTGTCGTGCGCGAAGAACGCGCCGGTGGGGTCGAGCTGGCTGACCAGCGTGCCGACGTTGACGTAGGGCTGCTTCTGCGCGACGTTCACGCCGGCGCCGGTGAGCGCGGCGAGCGCGGCGTTGGTGCCGCTCGTCCCGACGAACGCCTCGGGGGACTTGCCGCCGATCGTCAGGCCGCTGACGTCGGTGGCGCCGTTGATGTCGACCTCGTCGAGGCTCTTCTGGGCGAACGGCTCGAAGGCGCCGTCGCGCTCGTCGATGAGGAACTTCGTGTCGGACAGCGCGGTGATCTCGCTGTTGGCCGCGCCCGTGCTCGCCGGGTTGTCCAGCAGGTAGAGGTACTGCTTGGTCTGGTACGTGCGCAGGTTGACCGTGACGATGCGGGTGGGCGCGACGTTGGCGGCCTTGGCGCTGCCGAGATCCGGCTGCTGCAGCGCGGACTGCATGACGCCCACCAGGGTCGAGCCGTCGGGGGTGACCGTCAGGCCCTCCATGCCCTTGTTCTTCGCGCGGAAGGCGAGTTCGGCCGGCAGGTAGCCGATGACCTTGTGGGACGCGTTGTCCGGGCTGTTCCTGTACGGGGTCAGCCGGCCCAGCTCGTAGCCGTTCTTGTCGAAGTGCGTGATGTAGGGGCCGTACTCGTCCGAGACCCAGAACGTGCCGTCGGGCAGCGCCACCAGGCCCTCGGAGTCGTAGCCGTAGGGGTCCTTGGCGATGGGCGTGGGCGTGCCGCCGTTGGCGTTCGTCGCGGCGACGTCGTCGATGACCTCGCTCGTGTCGTGCGGCGGGCGGCCGCTGTACTTCACGCCGCCTAGGCTCTTCGGGCCCTTGAGGGTGACCTGCTTGAGCAGTTCGGCCTTGCCGTCCACGAGCTTGAACTCGCCGATCTCGGGCGTGAAGTCCGGGACCATCTCGGACTTGTTGCCGTCGGGGGCGTCGGCGTTCGGGCCGCGGTCGGTGAGGCCGTAGAAGTGGCCCGGCTTGCCCGGCACCGGGGCGAGGGAGGAGCCGAAGCCCTCACCGGAGAGCTCGGTGGTGGTGCCACCGGGGCCGGCCACCTCGCCGAGCGGCGCCAAGGGGGCCCCGTTCGCCTGGGCGTCCTTGAACAGCTGCACCGCGTCGGTCGTGGTGTACGTGAAGGTGTCCGTGCCCGTGAAGCCGGCCTTCGGCGTGTACGTGAACGTGCCGTCCGCGTCGACCGTCACCGTGCCGTCGGACGGACTGGTGTGCCGCACGACCGCGGTCGCGCCGTGGTCGTTGCGCAGAACGTCGCCCGTCACCTTGCCGTGGCCGGAGAAGGTGTCGGCGACCGCCCCGAAGTCGTGCGACTGGGCCGACAGCCAGCCGGAGTGGGCCGCGGCCGTGCCCGTGCCCACCACGGCGACGGTGGCACCGATCGCGATGGCGAGTCTGATGCGCTTGTGTGAGAAGCGTCGTGAAGTCATACCCCTGAACCTGACGGTCAGTGGTGAATTTTGTGTCGAGCTTCGATGAACGCTCGTCCTGGGAGGAACCGTTTTTGCAAGCCCTTTCCGACTTGCCGCGCTTTCGCTGACCGTCTTCGCCCCCCGGGTCCGCATCGCCACCGGCCGGCAGGCTGCAAGGGCGTCTTCTGGAGCCGCCCTGGGGCAAGACCGGCCGCGGGGGCCCGTGGCGCGATGGCGCGGGGCGCTGTCAGCGCGCGGCCGACTTCCGGGGTGTCCAGCTCTGTAGTGCGGCTGCATCCCTGGTTCTGTCCGGGGGCGGCCCGGGTTCGGCCCGGGACCTATCCGACGGCCATGCTCCCTAGTCCTTGCTCTGTCAAGTAAAGACATAGGTGAACGTGCTACGGTTATTTCATCGGACTTGTTGGGGTCGCCCGTACGGGCTGATTCCTTACCGGACCGGTTGGAAAATGACCGACAAGACGACACCGATGTATCTGGGCCAGGACTTCGTCCATTTCGGCGAGTACGGGGAGAATGGCTTCGTCGAGGATTACACGTCGACGGTGCGCGGTGAGCGGATCGCAAACATCGCTGTCGTCTACAAGAACCCAGCGGGACAGACGCAGTATCTCGGGTGAACCACCGCCCACTGCCGCCCGCCCGTCGCCCGACGCCGAGCGCGACTGAAGGAGAGATCTCATGCCCAAGCCACCCACCATGCGCGCGCTCGTGGCCGGAAAGGTCGGCGAGCCGGCCGATGTCCTGCGGCTGGAATCACGGCCTGTTCCCACGCCGGAAGCCGGTCAGGCGTTGATCCGCGTGAAGGCGACTCCGATTCACGCCAGCGATCTGCACGTGCTGCGTGGCCGTTACGGATTCTCCCCCGAATTCCCCACCGTCGGGGGCCACATGGAATGTGTGGGCCGTATCGAGGCCCTGGGCCCGGATACCGAGGGACTGGAAATCGGCGAGCGCGTGGTGGCCATGGCCGTCCCCGCGGTACCCGGTCCGCCGGTGGCCGGCACCTGGCAGGAATACGTCGTCGCCGATGCCCGAAGGCTCCTGCCGGTCCCCGACGACCTGAGCGACTCCAGCGCCTCCCAACTCGCCGTCAACCCTCTGACCGCGCTGCTGCTGGTGACCCGTGAACTCGACGTACAGCCGGGCGAATGGCTGCTGCAGACGGCCGCGGGCTCCACCGTCGGCCGGCTCGTCATCCAGCTGGCCAGGCATCTGGGTATTCGCACGATCAATGTCGTGCGGCGGCGCGATGCCGTCGAGGAGATCAAGGCGCTCGGCGGTGACGAGGTCATCTGCACCGAGGACGAGGACCTGATGCAGCGTGTGGCCGAGATCGCGGGACCGGACGGCGTCCGCAAGGCCATCGACTGCGTCGCGGGCCACGTGGGTGCCCAGGTGTCCCAGGCATTGGCTCCCGGAGGACAGCTCGTGGTCTACGGCGCCCTCTCCACCCATCGGCAGACCGACCCGGCCGCGCTGACGATCCCGCTGTTCGCGCGCTCGGTCATCTACGACACCAAGGCGGTCCGCGGCTTCTGGCTGAACCGCTGGTTCGGCAACGCCTCGCCCGCGGACGCGCTGCGCGCGCTGTCCGAGGTCCGCGACCTCGTCGCCGACGGAGTGCTGAGCATCCCCCAGGGCCGTCCCTTCGCGCTCGAGAGCTTCACCGAAGCCATCTCCTTCGCCGAAGCACCCGGACACGACGGCAAACCGCTCTTCGTCTTCGACGACGCCCGGGACGAACACGACAGCTAGAACGCGGTACAGGCTTTCACCGTTCGCGCCGCCACGGCCGACGTGGGCGCCGGACGGGGACCCTGGCCTGCCCATACGACAGCGTTCGAGTCGGCCGCTGTCGTCGTCTGTCCCCATTGAGCGCCCTGGCACGGCCCACAGACGGCCCCGGTCGGATGTGCCGGGATAGCGGCACAGTCTCAACCGACCAGCGTCTCGAAGCCTGAGCCATCGCAGTAAGAGACCGCACGGCTCTCGGCACCTGTGTCGCCGTCAACGGCTGCTGCGGTGTCATTGAGAATGTGGCTGCCATTACGATCCAGGCCCTCACGATCCAGTACCTTCGCAGCGGCGACAGCCGCATACCCGGACACTTCAAAATCGTCGAACTCGCTGGACTGACCGCTTTGATCGTCATCCCCGGCGACATCTTGAGCGCTCGCAGCCATGACCCTCCTGGCGTCCTGCCAAGCGCCCAGCTCGGTGCAGTAGTTCTGCTGCCACCCCTTGACCTTGGCCGGCTCGGCAGACGAGCAACTGCTGATCAGGCAGACGACGACGGTAGTTGTCGGTACCACCCGCTGGAACCACATCCGCAACTCACCTGGCATCAGCCGCTCAGCGATCCCCATTCACACAGACTATCGAACGGGCTTTGGGTGACCGAGCTGGTCCGCTCAGCTGACTGAAAGCGCCGCTGCTCAGCCTGAAACTGGGATACGGCGCCGGATCCGGTGGGGCCGATTATGGTCCGAGCGGGCCAGTCCTCTGCGCGGGCTGTGGTGACCTATCAGCGTCGGACCTGGATCGGCAGAGGGAAGCCGCGGCGGGTCTGGGCCGCCTGCTCCGGGAGCGGCGCGCACGGGAGACGAGACGCTTGATCCGGTCTGGACAACAAAGAAGCCCCGGGCGGCTGGCCTGGGGCTTTCTGGTGGAGCGGGTGACGAGAATCGAACTCGCGCTCTGAGCTTGGGAAGCTCATGTTCTACCATTAAACTACACCCGCGTAAGACGCCCGTTGAGGCGGCTCATCGTCGGACACTGTACCCCATGGTCGGCCCCGGACGCATGCGTCCGGGGCCGACGTGTTGCCGGGGCGGATCCGGCCGGGGGCAGGTCAGGGCCCGGTGAGAGCCCGGACGGGGTCCCGGCAGGTCCCCCGCAGCGGTCGGGTGGGGGCGTGGTGAAGGGGTTGTGGCGGGGCGTCTCGCGGAGTGGCGGAGCGTGCGCGGCGAGGGTGATCGGGCGTACGGTGTGGGCCGGTTGCCCGGTCCCGGGTGGGCGGAGTGCCGCATGAGGCGAGGGTGGGTTCATCCCCTAATGTGGCTTTCGTCGTTGAGGTACCGGGGAGAAGGGGAGCGATGGATCGCACCGTCGTTCGTTGTGCCGAAGGGCACGTTTTCAGCACCGCCACGCTGCCGATGCAGAACCTGGGAGCCGGACGGCTGGGCCCGGGCCGGTTGATCAGGTGCCCGCAGTGCGCGCGGATGCGGAGTGTGGTGCCGGTGTCGGTGGCAGTCCCGGCCGAGGACGAGAAGTAGGCAGGCCGGACGGGATCGGGGGCCCGTGGCCGATTCGGCCATGGGCCCCACCGCCGCGTAATCTGCTGGTGTGCTGCTCTCAGACAAGGACATCCGGACCGAGATCGACAACGGACGGGTCAGGGTCGACCCGTTCGAGCCGACCATGGTCCAGCCGTCGAGCATCGACGTGCGGCTGGACCGCTTCTTTCGGGTGTTCGAGAACCACCGGTACCCGCACATCGATCCGGCCGTCGAGCAGCCGGACCTGACGCGGTTGGTGGAGCCGGACGGGGACGACGCGTTCATCCTCCACCCCGGGGAGTTCGTGCTGGCGTCCACGTACGAAGTGATCTCGCTGCCGGACGACATCGCCTCCCGTCTGGAGGGCAAGTCCAGCCTCGGCCGCCTGGGGCTGCTGACGCACTCGACGGCGGGCTTCATCGACCCCGGCTTCTCGGGGCACGTGACCCTGGAGCTGTCGAACGTCGCGACGCTGCCGATCAAGCTCTGGCCCGGGATGAAGATCGGGCAGCTGTGCCTGTTCCGGCTGACCTCGGCGGCGGAGTTCCCGTACGGCTCGGACAAGCACGGCTCGCGCTATCAGGGGCAGCGGGGCCCGACGCCCTCGCGGTCGTACCTCAACTTCCACCGGACGCAGGTGTGAGCGCATGACCGGGCCGGCACGGGAGAACCTGACCTACGAGGCCTTCGGCGGCGCCGTGCGCGAGATGGCGCAGGCGATCGCCGACGACGGCTTCGAGCCCGACATCGTGCTGTCGATCGCCCGCGGCGGCGTCTTCGTGGCCGGCGGGCTGGCCTACGCGCTGGACTGCAAGAACATCCACCTGGTCAACGTGGAGTTCTACACCGGGGTCGGCACGACGCTGGAGATGCCGGTGATGCTGGCGCCCGTGCCCAACGTGATCGACTTCTCTGACAAGAAGGTCCTGATCGCGGACGACGTCGCCGACACCGGCAAGACGCTGAAGCTGGTCCACGACTTCTGCGTCGACCATGTGGCCGAGGTGCGCAGCGCGGTGATCTACGAGAAGTCGCAGTCGCTCGTGAAGTGCGACTACGTGTGGCGGCGCACCGACGACTGGATCAACTTCCCGTGGAGCGTCGAAGGCCCCCTTGTCCGCCGCGAGGGCCAGGTCAAGGACGCCTGACAGCGGGGGCCGCCGTAGCGGCGGCCCGCAGGCACGACCACATGCGTACGGGCGGCCACCCCGCGGGGTGGCCGCCCGTACGTACGCAAAGGACTGCCGAGGTCAGATCACCGGCAGCTTGAAGAGCACCAGCAGCGCGATCAGCTGGATGGAGGCCGCGCCCAGGGCCTTCGGCCAGGGCAGGTCGTGGGACTTGCTGACCATGGACGTCAGGAGCGCGGCGCAGGCGATCCAGGTGGCCCAGCCCAGGACCTGGACGAACATGTTGGCGCTGCCGAGGAAGATCGCGAAGACCAGGCGCGGGGCGTCGGTCAGCGAGGTGATCAGCATCGCGAGGCCGATGGTGGGCGCCCAGGCGCCGTCGCCGCCGAGCTGGCGGGCGAGGGCGTTGGTGACGGCGCCGAGCATCAGGCCGCTGAGGATGACGGCGACGGCCGTGCTGAGCACCCAGGGGATGCTGTTGGAGAGCGTGGCGTCGATCACGTCCTCGCGGGCGCTGTCGAAGCCGAAGACGGCGAGCAGCCCGTAGAGGAACGTGATGATGAGCGCGGGCGCCCACACCTGGTAGTCGCGCATCTGCCAGAAGGTGGCCGCCGGACGCATCACGATCCCGCTGATCAGCTGCTTCCAGGGCAGCCGCGGGCCGGCCGGGGGCGCCGTGGTCTGGCCGGCGCGGTAGGTGGAGACGTTGTCGGGGTGCTGCGTCCCATGAGGGTCGTACGCGTCGGGGTCGTCGCCGATGGAGAAGGCGCGCGTGTGCCCGGGGTTGTCGTCGTACGAGTGCTGCTGTGCCGGCGTGCCGAAGTATTCGGGCTCACCGTCGGCGGCCGGTGAGAACCCGTACTGGGGCGGCTGCTGGCCGCCCGGCCGCGTGTTCTGCTGAGGGTGTCCGCCGTACTGCTGATGCGGGTGCTGCACGTCCCCGTCCCGTCCGCGTCCGTTGTCGAATCCAGCCACGTCCTCGAACGTACCCGGTCCGGGGGGCGGAGGGCGGGGCCCTCCCCCCTCGGACGGGCTTTGCGGCCAAGCTGTGACAGACGGCGGGGGGCCGTCGCGGGGTGCCTACGGGTGCCTACGGGGCGAGGCTCTCGCCGACGCGGGCGTCGGGCGAGGGAGCGTGCAGGGTGGCGCCGTTGAAGGAGAAGGAGCGGTCGGTGGCGAGGCCGCCGCTCGCGCCGGGGAGGACCCAGACGCCGCCGTCGTTCGTGTCCTCGCCGGGGGCGCCGGCGGCCAGGTCGGCCTTGCGGTCGCGGTTGCCGTCGACGAGGCGGAGCGCGCTGCCGAAGGCGTCCTTCTTCTCGGGGGTGCCGGGGACGCGGTAGGAGTCCTGGCCGTAGGTGTGGATCCCCTTGGTGGTCAGGCCGGTGGCCGAGCCGCGGAAGACCCAGATCGTGCCGGCGTCGGTGGCCTTGCCGATGTCGTTGCCGGGGGCGCCGACGGCGGCGTCCAGATATCCGTCGCCGTCGATGTCCCCGAGCGAGACCGCCGCTCCGAAGAAGTCGGCGTTCTGCTCGGTCCCGGGGACGCCGGCGGTGTTCTGGGTCCAGACCTGGCTTCCGGAAGCCCCTTCCTTGGCCGGGCCGTTGGGGCCGCCGAGGTAGACGCGGACGCTGCCACCGTCGAAGTAGACGTCGTTGAGCTCGTCGCGGTCGCCCGGGGAGCCGAGGACGAGGTCGCTGTATCCGTCGTGGTTGATGTCGCCGGACGCGCCGGAGGCACCCGTCGCGCCACCGCGCATGCTGCGGCTGTAGGCGAGCCCGCCGGGGCCACCGCTGAGGAGCCGGCCCACGCCGTAGGACTCGGCGGGGATGATGCCCTCCTCGACGATCGAGGTGCCGAGGAGGACCACGTCGTCGGCGCCGTCGTTGTTGTAGTCGCCCGAGGTGAGGCCGCCGGCCAGGTAGTCCTCGTCCCACCAGCTGAAGACCGCGTGGTCGGAGGGCGTCAGGCGCCTGGCCGCCGTGGCGTCGCCGTGGTACGTCCACACCGTCGAGTTGGTCATGACGGCGAGTTGGGTGTCCTCGCCGGTGAAGCGGCCTGCCGCAAGGCCCACTCCGAAGCCGCCCCGGGCCTTCGGGGTCCCGTCCTGCAGCCAGCTGCTTCCGGCCGTCTGGAGGCCGCTCTTGGAGCCCCACAGGACGACCGCGGCGCCCGCGTCCGCCATGCCCGCGACGTCCTTGCCGGGGATGCCGACGACGAGGTCGGCGTAGCCGTCGTCGTCCAGGTCGCCGGAGGCGGTGGACTTGCCGAAGCGGTCGCCGGCGGCGGCGATCCCGGCGATGCCGGGGGTGCTGGAGCTGAAGGTGGCGCGACGGGAGGGGGAGTAGCCCTTGGCGGAGCCGTACAGGACGGCCACGTAGCCGGCGCCGGGGGCCTTGCTGATGGTGCCGCCGGGGGCGGAGACGACCAGGTCGGAGTACCCGTCGCCGTTGAAGTCGTCATGGGCGACGCGGGCGGCGGGCGCGGGTGCCGCCGTCGCGGGGGCCGTGGCGGCGGTGATGCAGGCGCCGGTCGCCAGCAGCGTGGTGGCCAGGGCGGCGGCGGAGGTACGGAAACCGCCGAGAGGTCTCGTAGTGCGCACGGGGCAGCTCCAGGGCTCGGGCCGGGTCCAGGGCGGGATCGGCGGGGGACCGGCGGGTGACCGGCGCGGCACCCGTGCCGGCCGTCGTGTACGTGACCCGTGAACGGGGGCGGAGGTTGTGCGGGCCGCGGGCGGGTTCACCCGGTGTTCACGGTTCCGATCCGGGATCCGCGGTCCGCCCTCGCCGGGACGGCGCCTGCGGTTTTCGCGGGCGGGGGTGTGACCGCTTAGCGTTCGGGGGCAACGTGATCCGAAGGGACGGGAACCGCCGATGGCCATCAGGGTTGTACCGAACGCAGCACGCCCCCGCGTGCGTCATGCCGCGCGCGTCTGCGCCCGCGTCGCGGCCGGGGCGGCCGCCGCCGGGCTGCTGACCCTCTCGCTGTCGGCGTGCGGCCTGCTGACGACGGACTCCTCGGGCTCCTCGGGCTCCCCGGCGTCCGCGGCCCCGTCGGCGGATGCCTCCGGCGAGGGCTCCGCGCCCGCGGTGCCGACCGCGCCCGACCCCAAGGTGCTGGCCGGACTGCCCGCCCGCATGGAGGCCGACGGGACGACGATCACCGTCGGCGACCCGGCGGCGCCGAAGACCGTCCACGTCTATGAGGACCCGCGCTGCCCCATCTGCCAGGCCTTCGAGAAGGCGGCCGGACCGCAGTTGGCGGCGCTCGCGGCGGACGGCCGGATCCGGCTGCAGTACACGCTGGCCTCCTTCCTCGACGACAAACTCGGCGGCGAGGGCTCCAAGAGGGCCGCGAACGCCCTGCGCGCCTCCGTCGAGGCGGGCGACGGCGCCTTCGCGACCTACCACGAGACGCTCTACGCCCATCAGCCCGCCGAGACCGAGGACGGCTTCACCGACGCCTACTTGCTGAAGCTCGCGTCCGACGTCGACGGGCTGCGCGGCACCGCCTTCGACCAGGCCGTGGGCAAGCGGTCCTACGGGGACTTCGTCACCGCCTCCGAGGACGCGTTCATCAAGAGCGGTGCCACGGGCACCCCTTACGTGAAGATCGACGACCAGGCGGTGGCCGAGGCCGACCTGCAGAAGCTGTTCGACCCGCGGTCCTTCGCCCTGCTGCTGCGTCAGGCCGGCATAGGCGGCTGACGGGCACTCGGCTCACAACGCGGCACAACGCCGGTGGGCGCGTACGGACTTCCGTACGCGCCCACCGGCGTTGTGATGTGAGGGACGGGCCCGACGCCCTACTTCGCGGGCTCCGGTTCCGGCTCCACGGCCGTCTCCTGGGCGCCGTCCGGGTCGAGCGGGGTCCTGACCGACTCCAGCAGCAGCTGGGAGACGTCGACGACCTGCAGCGACTCCTTGGCCTTGCCCTCGTTCTTCCGGCCGTTGACGGAGTCCGACAGCATCACCAGGCAGAACGGGCAGGCCGTGGAGACGATGTCCGGGTTGAGGGACAGGGCCTCGTCCACGCGCTCGTTGTTGATGCGCTTGCCGATCCGCTCCTCCATCCACATGCGGGCGCCGCCGGCGCCGCAGCAGAAGCCGCGCTCCTTGTGGCGGTGCATCTCCTCGTTCCGCAGGCCCGGCACCTTGGCGATGATCTCGCGCGGCGGTGTGTAGACCTTGTTGTGGCGGCCCAGGTAGCAGGGGTCGTGGTACGTGATGATGCCCTCGACCGGGGTGACGGGGACGAGCTTGCCCTCGTCGACCAGGTGCTGCAGCAGCTGGGTGTGGTGGATGACCTCGTACTCGCCGCCGAGCTGCGGGTACTCGTTCGCCAGGGTGTTGAAGCAGTGCGGGCAGGTGGCGACGATCTTCTTCTTCGAGGCGGGGAGCTTGGTGCTCTCGTCCTCGTCGTCCTCGCCGAACGCCATGTTCAGCATGGCGACGTTCTCGGCGCCCAGCTGCTGGAAGAGGAACTCGTTGCCCAGGCGGCGGGCGGAGTCACCGGTGCAGTTCTCCTCGCCGCCCATGATCGCGAACTTCACGCCCGCGATGTTCAGCAGCTCGGCGAAGGCCTTGGTGGTCTTCTTGGCCCGGTCCTCCAGGGAGCCGGCGCAGCCGACCCAGTACAGGTACTCCACCTCGGTGAGGTCCTCGATGTCCTCGCCCACGACGGGGACCTCGAAGTCGACCTCCTTGACCCACGCGAGGCGCTGCTTCTTGGGCAGGCCCCAGGGGTTGCCCTTCTTCTCCAGGTTCTTGAGCATCGTGCCCGCCTCGGACGGGAACGAGGACTCGATCATGACCTGGTAGCGGCGCATGTCGACGATGTGGTCGATGTGCTCGATGTCCACCGGGCACTGCTCGACGCAGGCGCCGCAGGTGGTGCAGGACCACAGCACGTCGGGGTCGATGACCCCGTTCTCCTCGGCGGTGCCGATCAGCGGGCGCTCGGCCTCGGCCAGGGCCGCCGCGGGGACGTCCGCCAACTGCTCCTCGGAGGCCTTCTCCTCGCCCTCCATGGTCTTGCCGCCACCGGCCAGCAGGTAGGGCGCCTTGGCGTGCGCGTGGTCGCGCAGCGACATGATCAGCAGCTTCGGGGAGAGCGGCTTGCCGGTGTTCCAGGCGGGGCACTGGGACTGGCAGCGGCCGCACTCGGTGCAGGTCGAGAAGTCGAGGATGCCCTTCCAGGAGAACTGCTCCACCTGGCTGACGCCGAAGACGTCGTCCTCGCCCGGGTCCTCGAAGTCGATCGGCTTGCCGGCGGAGGTCATCGGCAGCAGGGCGCCGAGCGCGACGGCGCCGGCGGCGTTGCGCTTGAACCAGATGTTCGGGAAGGCCAGGAAGCGGTGCCAGGCGACGCCCATGTCGGTCTTGAGGGCGACCGTGATCATCCAGATGAACGAGGTCCCGATCTTGATCATCGCGGTGAGGTAGATCAGGTTCTGCAGCGTCGTGACGCCCAGCCCCTTGAACGCCAGGACCAGCGGGTACGAGGCGAAGTAGGCGGCCTCGTAGCCGTGCACGCCCACCAGGGCGCCCTCCAGGCCGCGCAGCGTCATGATGGCGAGGCCGATGATGAGGATGACGGCCTCGACGAAGTACGCCTGGCCGAGGTTGGAGCCGGAGAACCGGGACTTGCGGCCGGGACGGTCGGGCAGCGACAGCTGGCGGATGACGATCAGGGTGAGGATGCCGAGCGTCGTCATCAGGCCGATGAACTCGACGAACACCTCGTACGGCAGCCAGTGGCCGATGACCGGCAGCACCCAGTCGGCCTGGAAGAGCTGCCCGAAGGCGTTCACCAGGGTGAGGACGAGGGAGAAGAAGCCGACGGCGACGAACCAGTGCGCGACGCCGACCACGCCCCAGCGGTTCATCCGGGTGTGCCCCAGGAACTCGCGGGCCACCGTGAGGGTGCGCGCGCGCCAGTCGTCGGTGCGCGTGCCCGCGGGTACGTCCTGGCCGAGTCGTACGAACCGGTAGATCTGGGCGATGGCTCGGCTGAACAGCGCCACGCCGACCACGGCGAGTACCAGCGACACGATGATCGCGGCGAGTTGCATTTCAGGGCTCCTCGGACCTGCGAGAGCGGAGGCGCGGGCCGACTGCCCGGCTGACTACTAAGCAGTAACTTATTTGGTTCTCCTGAGAGTACCCAGTATCGGTGCACGTGTGCAGCCGCGCCGCCGGTGATCTGTGTCGCTGAGGGCCGCCTTGGTGGGGGTCGCGCCGGGGTGCGACGGGCCGTGATCGCGCTGCGTGGGTGGCCATGCGCGTATGGTCAGCGCTAAAGTTGAGTGGCCATGACTCAGGTCTGTTGACAGCGGGGAAACCGTCCGGCACTCTTGAGTCTGTTCCACTCAAGTAGGCAGTTGGAGGGTTTCACCATGGCACGTGCGGTCGGCATCGACCTGGGCACGACTAACTCCGTCGTCAGCGTTCTCGAAGGCGGCGAGCCCACCGTCATCACCAACGCCGAGGGTGCCAGGACCACGCCGTCCGTCGTCGCCTTCGCGAAGAACGGTGAGGTTCTCGTCGGCGAGGTCGCCAAGCGGCAGGCCGTCACCAACGTCGACAGGACCGTCCGGTCGGTCAAGCGCCACATGGGCACCGACTGGCGGATCAACCTGGACGGCAAGGACTTCAACCCGCAGCAGATGAGCGCCTTCATCCTGCAGAAGCTGAAGCGTGACGCCGAGGCCTACCTGGGCGAGAAGGTGACCGACGCGGTCATCACCGTCCCGGCGTACTTCAACGACTCCGAGCGCCAGGCCACCAAGGAGGCCGGCGAGATCGCGGGCCTCAACGTCCTGCGCATCGTCAACGAGCCCACGGCCGCCGCCCTGGCGTACGGCCTGGACAAGGACGACCAGACCATCCTCGTCTTCGACCTCGGTGGCGGCACCTTCGACGTCTCGCTGCTGGAGATCGGCGACGGCGTCGTCGAGGTGAAGGCCACCAACGGCGACAACCACCTCGGTGGTGACGACTGGGACCAGCGCATCGTCGACTTCCTGGTGAAGCAGTTCGCCTCGGGTCACGGCGTGGACCTGTCCAAGGACAAGATGGCGCTGCAGCGTCTGCGCGAGGCCGCCGAGAAGGCGAAGATCGAGCTGTCCTCGTCCACCGAGACCTCGATCAACCTGCCCTACATCACGGCGTCCGCCGAGGGCCCGCTGCACCTGGACGAGAAGCTCACCCGCGCCCAGTTCCAGCAGCTGTCCGCGGACCTGCTGGAGCGCTGCAAGATCCCGTTCCACAACGTGATCAAGGACGCGGGCATCCAGCTCTCCGAGATCGACCACGTCGTCCTCGTCGGTGGCTCCACCCGCATGCCGGCCGTCGCCGAGCTCGTCAAGGAGCTGACCGGCGGTCAGGACGCCAACAAGGGCGTGAACCCGGACGAGGTCGTGGCCATCGGCGCCGCGCTCCAGGCCGGTGTGCTCAAGGGCGAGGTCAAGGACGTCCTGCTGCTCGACGTCACCCCGCTGTCCCTCGGTATCGAGACCAAGGGCGGCATCATGACCAAGCTGATCGAGCGCAACACCACGATCCCGACCAAGCGCTCCGAGATCTTCACCACGGCCGAGGACAACCAGCCGTCGGTCCAGATCCAGGTCTACCAGGGTGAGCGCGAGATCGCCGCGTACAACAAGAAGCTCGGCATGTTCGAGCTCACCGGCCTTCCGCCGGCGCCGCGCGGCATCCCGCAGATCGAGGTCGCCTTCGACATCGACGCCAACGGCATCATGCACGTCTCCGCCAAGGACCTCGGTACCGGCAAGGAGCAGCGCATGACCGTCACCGGTGGCTCCGCGCTGCCGAAGGACGACATCGACCGCATGATGCGCGAGGCCGAGCAGTACGCGGAGGAGGACCACAAGCGCCGCGAGTCCGCCGAGACCCGCAACCAGGCCGAGCAGCTGGTCTACCAGACCGAGAAGTTCCTCAAGGACAACGAGGACAAGGTCCCCGGTGACGTCAAGACCGAGGTCGAGGCGGCTGTCGCGGACCTGAAGGAGAAGCTGAAGGGCGAGGACTCCGCCGCCATCCGCGAGGCCACCGAGAAGGTCGCCGCCACCTCCCAGAAGCTGGGCCAGGCGCTCTACGCCAACGCCCAGGCCGAGGGTGGCGCGGCCGGTGCCGCCGGTGCCGCGGGCGGTGCCCAGGCCGACGACGACGTCGTCGACGCCGAGATCGTCGACGAGGACAAGAAGGACGGTGCCGCGTGACGGAGGAGACCCCGGGCTTCGAGCAGGAGCCTGACGTCCCCTCTGCCGAGGCCGGTTCCGCGTCGTCCGCGGACTCCGCGGGCGACACGGCACCGGGCGCCGGGTCCGCCGAGCAGGCGGCCCCGGCGGCCCCGGCCGGGGACGCGAACGCCACGGTCGCTCTGCAGGCGCAGCTGGACCAGGTGCGCACGGCGCTCGGTGAGCGCACGGCGGACCTGCAGCGGCTCCAGGCGGAGTACCAGAACTACCGCCGCCGGGTGGAGCGGGACCGCATCGCCGTCCGCGAGGTCGCGATCGCCAATCTGCTCACCGAACTGCTTCCGGTGCTCGACGACATCGGCCGGGCCAGGGACCACAAGGAACTGGTCGGCGGCTTCAAGTCGGTCGGCGAGTCCCTGGAGACGGTGGCCGCCAAGCTGGGCCTCCAGCAGTTCGGCAAGGAGGGCGAGCCCTTCGACCCGCTGGTGCACGAGGCACTGATGCACAGTTACTCACCGGACGTCGCGCAGACGACCTGCGTGCAGATCCTGCAGCCCGGGTATCGCTTCGGTGAGCGCACCATCCGCCCCGCGCGGGTGGCGGTCGCCGAGCCCCAGCCGGGCACACAGGGCGCGCAGGGCAACGCCGATCCGGCGGACGAGGAGAACGGTGGCCCGGAACAGGGCTGACGTGACTCGCGCACGGAAGCCACGGAAGGCACGGAAGGAGGGACGCCGGGGATGAGCATCAGCAGGGATTTGTTCGAGAAGGATCTCTACAAGGTCCTCGGCGTCCCGAAGGACGCCACCGAGGCGGAGATCAAGAAGGCGTACCGGAAGCTCGCCCGCGAGTTCCACCCGGACGCCAACAAGGGCGACGCCAAGGCCGAGGAGCGCTTCAAGGAGATCTCCGAGGCGAATGACGTGCTGTCCGACCCCAAGCGCCGCAAGGAGTACGACGAGGGCCGCGCCCTCTTCGGCAACGGCGGCTTCCGCACCGGCCCGGCCGGCGCGGGCGGGTTCGGCTTCGACCTCGGCGACCTCTTCGGCGGCGCCGGCGGTGCCGGCGCGCCGCCCCAGGGCGGCGGCTTCGGCGGCGGCCTGGGAGACGTGTTCGGCGGTCTGTTCAACCGGGGCGGCGCGACGACCCGTACGCAGCCCCGGCGCGGCCAGGACATCGAGACCGAGGTGACGCTGAAGTTCACCGAGGCGGTGGACGGTGCCACGGTTCCGCTCAAGATGACCAGCCAGGCTCCCTGCAAGGCCTGTTCCGGCACCGGCGACAAGAACGGCACGCCGCGGGTGTGCCCGACCTGTGTCGGCACCGGCCAGGTCTCGCGCGGTGGCGGCGGCGGTTTCTCGCTGACCGACCCCTGCGTGGACTGCAAGGGCCGCGGCCTCATCGCGCAGGACCCCTGCGAGGTCTGCGGCGGCAGCGGCCGGGCCCGCTCGGCGCGCACCATGCAGGTGCGCATCCCGGCCGGCGTCACCGACGGGCAGCGCATCCGGCTGCGCGGCAAGGGCGCCCCCGGCGAGCGCGGCGGCCCGGGCGGCGACCTGTATGTGACCGTGCACGTCGACGCCCACCCGGTCTTCGGCCGCAAGGGCGACAACCTCACCGTCGTGGTGCCCGTCTCCTTCACGGAGGCGGCTCTCGGCGGCGACATCAAGGTCCCGACGCTCGGCGGTCCCCCGGTCACCCTGAAGTTGCCCCCGGGCACGCCCAACGGGCGTACGCTGCGGGCGCGTGGCAAGGGTGCCGTCCGCAAGGACGGCACGCACGGCGATCTGCTGGTCACCGTCGAGGTCGCCGTTCCGGCGGCCACCGAGGGCAAGGCGCTGGACGCCCTGGAGGCGTACCGGGAGGCGACTGCGGACATCGATCCGCGGGCAGAGCTGTTCAAGGCCGCGAAGGGAGTCTGAGCCGATGAGCATGAGCGGCGGCATGCGGGGCGGACGGGGTCGCAACCCGTACGAGCTGACGGACGAGTCCCCCGTCTACGTCATCTCGGTGGCGGCTCAGCTCTCCGGCCTGCACCCTCAGACCCTCCGGCAGTACGACCGGCTCGGCCTGGTCTCGCCCGACCGCACGGCCGGGCGGGGCCGCCGCTACTCGGCCCGCGACATCGAGCTGCTGCGCGAGGTGCAGCGTCTCTCGCAGGACGAGGGCATCAACCTCGCGGGCATCAAGCGCATTATCGAACTGGAGAACCAGGTCGCGGCGCTGCAGTCGCGGGTGGCCGAACTGGCGGCCGCCGTCGACGGCGCCGCGGCGGCCATGCAGCAGCGCGAGGCGGCCGTCCACGCCTCCTACCGGCGCGACCTGGTGCCGTACCAGGACGTGCAGCAGACCTCGGCGCTGGTGGTGTGGCGGCCCGCCAAGCGGCCCGAGTAGCCGCGGGCGAGGCGCTCCGCTACGAGAGCAGGTCGGCGGGCCCCAGCGACACGCGGTGCAGATGGCGCCCCGAGGCGATCATGGCGTGCAGCAGGCGGTGGCCCTCCGCCGCGGGGATGAGCCCGTCGGCGCACGCGTCCCGCATCAGGTCGAAGGTCTCCTTCGTGGTGATCCCGCGCCGGCGCGTGAAGTTGCGGGCGGAACGGTCGTCGGTGATCCACACCGAGCCGCGGAACTCGCGCCGCCGGGTGATCAGTACGCAGGTCTCGGCCTCCCCGAGATGCCGGGTCGGCGCGTTCGCCGGGCCGCCGAAGACCGCGCGGCGCAGCCGGTCGACCTCCCGCAGCTCGTCGCCCTCGGTGATCTCCACGGGCTCCCCCAGCCAGCCGGCCTCGGCCAGCCCGGCCAGCCGCGGCAGGAACCGCGCGGAGCGGGCGGCCTCGTAGGCGACGGCCTGGGTCCAGCGGCCGCGGCCGTCCAGCACCTTCTCCAGCAGGAGCATCCGGTCGACGGCGGCGAAGTTGCACAGGACGGTGTTGTCCGGGAACCACCAGGCGGTCATGGCTGGAAGACCAGGTCCCCTTCTTCCGCGTCCTGTTGATCGGTGCCGCCTGCGGTGCTGGTGCCGTTGCCGGGCGCGGGTTCGTCGGGTTCGGGGGCCAGCAGGTCGTGCAGCCGTTCCACCTCCGTGTCCAGCAGAGCGGCCAGCGGGCGCAGCGTCGTCTCCCCGTCCCGATAGGCCTTGTACAACTCCGAGGCCAGACGCGGCGGGAAGCGCTCCGCCGAGGCCCGGGACGCCTGCCGCTGGTACTCGTCACCGGCGCCCGCGAGCAGATGGCACGACTCGGTGGTCAGGGCGCGCAGATGCTTGCGGCGTACGGCGTCGATCAGGCCGAGCTGGTGCAGTCGCGCGGCCAGCGCGCTCGGTGACACCCGGAAGCGGACGACCAGCCGCTCGAAGGCGCTGTCCGTCAACTCCCCCTCCGCGGCGGCGGCCTCCGTCAACTCCCGGGCGGGCATCAGCAGATGCGAGGCGAAGACGTTGGCCCGCACTTCGGCCAGGTCCTTCTGCCGGCCTGGGGCGACATGGGACTCCACGACGACGCTGCGGGCGTCCCTGGCGAGGATGTGGCAGAGCTCGTGGGCCAGGGTGAAGCGCTGCCGCGTCCACAGATCGGTGGGCGCGACGAGGACGAGGCGGAAGGTGTCGGTCTGCCAGGCGAGTCCGTCCACAGCCTGGGGAAGACCGGTGATGGCCACGTCCACCCCGAAGCGCTCCTCGACCGCGGCGATCAGTTCGTCCGTCTCCAGTTCCGCCGCGGGCAGCCGTTCCCGCGCCTCCTCCGCCAGCCGCTCACCCTGCGCCGCGTACCGCTCCAGCGCGGGGTCAGCCTCCGGCACGGCGGGCAGCTCCCCTGACCGGCCGAGCAGTTCCAGTACCTCGTAGGCGGCCGCGAACCGGGCCGTGACCTCCGCGGTCCCGGCCGGATCGGGCGCGGTGTCGCTGCGCGTCCGGGCCGCGAGGGCGGGACGCAGCGGCTCGTTGCCGGTCAGCAGCCAGTCCACGGTCGTGCCGCCCGCCTCGGCGATGAGCGCCAGGTCGAGCGAGGTGAGGCGGCGCACCCCGCTCAGCGACTTCGACAGCTTGTCGGGCGTGAGCCCGACGGACCGGGCGAAGGCGGCCTTGGTCATCGCGGCCGCGTCCATCACGGTGCGCACTCGTTCGATGACATACGGGTCCATGCCTACAGAGTAAGGCGGGCCTTGCGATTATCGCAAGGCCCGCCTCTTTGCTGCGCTGCCGAGGTGCTACGGGGCCAGGATCGCGTAGGCCCCGCCCGGCGCGGACTCCGTGCCGTCCGCGTCCACGGCGGTCACCCGGTAGTAGTGGGTGGTGCCACGGGGCGCGGTGGTGTCCTTCCAGGCCGTGCCCGTCACCGGGTCCGGCGTCAGGCTCTCGTAGCGGCCGGCGAAGCGGTCCCAGCGGTAGACGCGGTAACCGACGGCGTCGGCCACCTCATTCCAGCTCAGCCGTACGCCGTCGGCCACGTCCTCGGCGGCCGGCTGCACGGGCGAGCCCTCGGGGGTCTCGACGGACGGGGTCAGGTCGAGTTCGGTGAACTCCACCACGGACACCCCCTCGTCGGACAGGAAGCGGGAGTTGCCCCAGGTGTCCTCGGCGTCGACGAAGTAGCAGCCCTGCTCGCCGTCGGGCAGCCGCTCGGCGAGGTACCCGGTGGCATCCGGGCCCAGCCACTCGACCGCGTGGCCGAGGCAGACCCGCTGTCCTTCGTCCTCGTACACCTCGCCGCGGTAGACCGTGTAACGGGCCAGGTCCGGCTCGGTGTTGGGGTTCCAGTGCAGACGCACCCCGTACTCGGTCGGCTCGGCGGTCAGGCCGGAGACCAGGGCCGGCGGGATCTCGTCGCCAGGCAGGGTGATGGCGGCCTCGTTGGAGAGGACCGAAGTGACGTCGTCGGCGGTCTGGGTGACGGCGTAGTGGTACGTCACGCCGCGCCGCAGCGACATGCTGCTGTCGGTGCAGCTGTACCGGGCAGGGTCCGCTCCGAGGTTGCCCTCGTAATGGACCGTGCAGTCGACGGGGGTCGCGGTGGCCGGGTCCACCGGCGAGGTGGTCGAGCGGTACACCGTGTACGTTCCGACGACCTGAGCACGGGGGAGGCTCCACGTCAGCTTGACGCCGACGAAGCTCCCGACGGCGGCCGCCGCCACATCACGGGGTGCGTCCGGCCGGATCACCAGCGGGGCCGCGCCCGCGGCCGCGGACTTGCCCGAGAGGTTGCCGGCGGCGTCCTGCGCGGCGACGGCATAGACGTACGTCGTCTTGGCGGCCGCCGTGGTGTCCGTGTACGACGGGGCCGACGGGGTGCCGAGGGCCGTCCAGGGGCCGGTCGCCGACGTCGCCCGGTACACCCGGTACTTCGCCGCGTCCGCGATCGCCTTCCAGGTGAGCGCGTAGCCCTTGCCGTCGGCGGTGGCCACGACCTTCAGGCCGGTCGGCGCGGCCGGGGCCTGCTCGTCGATCGAGGTGACCGTGACCGCGGCGGACATGGCGGAGGCGTTGCCCGCCTTGTCGACGGAGGTGACCGCGTAGGAGTACTTCGCCCCCGTGGCGGCCGGCACGTCGCGGTAGGACGGCGTGGTCAGGAGCGCGCTGCCGCTGATCCGGGTCCATGAGCCGGTGCCGATGCGCCGGTAGACCCGGTAACCGGCCAGGTCCATCTCCGCGCCCTTGGCCCACGCGAGGACGAACGCGTGCCCGCTGGCCGGGGCCTTCAGCCCGGTCGGCGTCAGCGGCTTGGTCTTGTCGACCGACGCCGTCGTGCGCGGCGCGTACGTGAACTTGACGTTGGCGCTGCCCTTGAAGGCCGCGAAGTCGACCCGCAGGGTGTGCTTGCCCTTGGGGACGGTGAGGTTGAGGGCCTTGTTCTGGGTGGTGCTGACGTCCTTCCAGAGGTCGATCTTGCGGGTGCCGTCGAGGTACACCCGGATGCCGTCGCGGGTCGCGGCGGTGAAGGCGAACGGGCCACCGGAGCCGAAGTCGCGGGTGAGGCTCCAGCGGACGCCGAAGTTGTCCTTGGGCAGCGTCACCCCCGCGGGGTCCCCGGTGCCGTAGTTCTCGCTGATCGAGGCGTCGCAGGCGGTCTTCTTCGGGGTGCCCTTGAACGTGGTGTTGGCGTAGTACGTGGCCGTCCACTCACCGGTCTTGCAGGTGGTGGCGGCGTGGGCGGTGCCGGCGGGCAGTGCGAGGCCCGCGGCCGCCGTGGCGAGGACGAGCGCGGTGGCGGTCGTCCGTATGCGCGTGGTCAAAGGTCCCTCCTTGAGGAGCAAAATCCTGACACGCCCGAACGTCTGTGCCCAGGGGCGTCAGGCGTCCGTGATCATGCCGTGTCCTGCGGGCCCGGGGCGTGACGCCGAAGGGGTGGCGGGGGCGGGCCGGTGAGGCGTGTGGGGGGCGGGGCGGGGAAGACGCGGGATATGTCACGTGGAGCGCTGTGGACAGGTGTGGTGGTGGGTCTGGCCGTCGGGATGGTGGCCGGGGCGGTGCCCCACGCGTTGGCGTGGGGCTCCGAAGGGCTGGACGTGGCCATGGCCACGGTGGCGATGTGGGCCGCGCTGCGGCTGGCCTCGGACCGCGAGGGGCCGTGGTGGGTCATGGGCGCCCTGGCGCTCGCCCTGGTGAGCCTCGGGGTGGCCGCGTACGGACTGGAGGAGGTGCCGCGGTACGCGGACCTGGTGCCGGTCCCGGTGGTCGCGGCGCTGCTCGTCGTGGGCGGCGTCGGGTCCGTGTGGGCCCGGCGCCGCGAGGTGACCGTGGGCGGCGCGGCGCTCGGCGCCGGGGCGCTGCTGGCGGCCGCGTGGCTGCCGCTGTGGGCGGCGGTGGCGGTGTGGGCCGCGGCTCAGGCCGGTTCGACGTCGCGGACCTCGCTGCGCACGAGGTAGTCCTCCGGCTGCAGCGCCATCCGCTCGCGCTCGGGGCTGTTCCAGTAGCGGGCGTTGGCGGCGGCGAAGCCGTCCACGCCGGCGTAGCCGATCAGCCAGACGAACTGGCTGCGCTCCCGGTCCACCCAGGCCTGGCCGATCTCGAAGCCGTGCGCCCGGCGCAGCGGGACGATCTCGGTGTGCCACAGCGCGAGCCAGGCGTCGAGCGCGTCCGGCTTGATGGTGTACGTGCGCAGCTGCAAGGTCTTGGGCATGCGGGACTCCCGGGCCGTCAGGGGGCCGCGTGGACGCGGACCTGCTGGGGGCGGACGACGCGTTCGCCGACGCGGTAGCCGTGCCGGACCACCTCGGCCACCTCGCCCGCGAGTTCTGGCCGGGGCGCGGGGACGGTGCCGACGGCCTCCTGGTGGCCGGGGTCGAAGCGGCCGGCGGCGACCGGGATGCGGGTCATGCCGTACTTCTCCAGGACGGTGAGGAGTTCGGCCCCGACGGAGTCGGCGAAGCCGCCGTCGATGCCGGGGTGGCGGTCGATGCGGTCCAGGAGGAGCACCAGGTCGTAGAGCAGGGGCTGCATCAGGCGGCCTTCGGCGGCCTTGCGGGTGTGGTCCAGCTCGGCGCGTAGTTCGTCCAGACCGCGCCGCCCCTCGCGGTCGTTGAGCAGCCTGCGGCGGAACTGGTCGCCGAGCGCGGCCATTTCCTCCCGGAGCCCGTCCACGGCGTCGGCGACGATCGCGAACGGGTCGGGGGAGGACGGCGGCGGCGCCGCTTGCGGCACCGGCTCCGCCGCGACGGCCTCCGGCGGCATGGGGACCGCGGACGGCACGGGCGGCGCGGACGGGACCGGCGGCAAGGCGGGGACCGGCGGCGGAGTGCTCATACGTTGCTCCAGGGCTGCTGCTGTCGCTGCGGGTCGCGGGCGTGCCGGGGAAGGGACTTGCGGGTGTGGAACCAGCGGGGCCGGTAGCCGAGCCAGGCGAGGAACGCGGCGACGGCGGCCAGTATCAGCACGCTGTACAGGTTGCTCCCGCGGCCGCCGGCGGCGAACGCCAGCAGCACGCCGGCGACGAGGACCGCGAGCATGCTGCCGCGCCAGTGCCAGGTCTTGCGCAGGGCGTCGCGCGCGAGCCCGCCGAAGAACTCCAGCCGCCCCACCAGCTCCGGGTCGCCGGGGTGGACGGCCAGTCCCTGGTCGACGCAGTGCAGCACCCGCTGCGCGGCATCCTCGGCGGCGACGACCAGCCGCCGGGTGTACGGGTGCGTGACCATCGCGCCCTCCGCGCGCAGCGACCAGATGCGGGCGATCTGGTTGCGCAGCCCGGCGTGCCCGGGGCTCTCCCCCAGGGCTTTTTCGTACCAGCTCAGGGCCTCGTCGAAGGACGAGGCGGCGTACAGCCCGTCGCCGATGGCGATCTCGGTCTCCAGATCGCCGGGGGCGAGGGTGGCGGCCTTCATGTACCAGGTCAGAGCGGTGCCGCGGTCGCCGAGGGCGGTGTAGACGGAACCGACCAGGTAGTACGTGCCGGCGTCATCGGGCTCCAGCTCCAGGGCGCGCCGGTGCTCCTGGAGGGCGTCCCGGTACTCGCCGAGATCGGTGTGGACGGCGCCGAGCAGCCGCCAGGCGAAGGCGTTGCGGTCGTCGTGGTGCACCGCCTGGCGCAGCTCGTACGCGGCGGCCTGCAGGTCGCCCGCGTCGATGAGCCGCTGGGCGGCGCCGACCCAGTCGCGGACGGTGCCGCCGAGGGTGGGCTGCACCGGTTCCGGCCGGGGCGGCTGCCGCGGACCGCCCTTCTTGGCGCGGGCGAGCCTCTGGTCGTACAGGGCGCGCGCGGAGGGGTCGGTGAGCGCCTTGCGGGCGTCCAGGACGCGCCGCACCTTGTCCTCGGCCTCGCGGCGCTTCCCGGCGGAGGGGGCCTTGCTGGCCTTGCCCGCCCAGCTGCGGTGCTCGCGGTCGAGGTGCTTGCCGATCTCCTCCGGGGTGGCGCTGGTGCTGATCCCGAACTCGGCGTAGTAGTCGGGGACTTCGGTCGCGGTCATGACGCGGCGCCTCCGGCTCCGGTTCCGGCTCCGGTCACAGCGCCGGGGTGCGGGCCACGCGGTCGCTCAGTTCCTCCAGTTGCCCGGTGCCGAGGTTGTCGGGGCGCTCGACCTCGAACTCGCCCAGCCACTCGCCGGAGGTCACGTCCTTGACCTCGACGTGGATGATGCCGTCGACGTCGTAGGAGTAGAAGACCTCGAAGGGCGCGTGCCGGGGGTACGGCGGGATGCTCAGCGTGCTCTCGCCGACGACCTTCACGTAGTCCAGGTCCTCGCCCTCGCCCTCGGTGACCTGCACGCGCAGCGCGGTCTGCCGTTCGGCGACGGTGTAAAAGGTGTCGCTCTCCTTGGCCGGGACGGTGGTGTTGTGCGTGATGATCACCGCGTTGTACTCGGGGGAGCCGGGGACGTCGTCGTGCACCGCGATCATGCCCAGCGACTGGGAGGTGACGTCCTTGATGGACTTGACCCGGCCCTTGGTCAGCCGGGCCAGGCCGTCGCCGGGGGCGGACTCCACGTGGGCACCGCTGCCGATGTACTTCTTGCGTTCCGCGGCCTGTTCGGCGCGCACCTCGGCGTCCAGGGCGATCAGCGCGGCACCGAGCGCCACCACCTCGTCCTGGTTGACGCCGCGTTCGGCGCTCCTGCCGGACAGCCGCTCGATCAGCGCCGGGACCTGGGGCATCCGCGTGGAGCCGCCGACCAGCAGCACCTTGTCGATGTCGTTCCAGGTCAGGCCGGACTCCTCGAGGACGCCCTCGGTGAGGATGCGGGTGCGGTCCAGGAGTTCGGCGGTGAGCTCCTCGAACCGCACGCGCGTGATGCGGATCTGCTCGTGCCGGCCGCCCGCCGAGAGCACGACGACGGCCTGCGGGGCGTTGGACAGCGTGCGCTTGGCGATCTCCGCCTTGTCGCGCAGCTCGGCGAGGGTGGCGCTGTCGTCGGTGAGATCGGGACCCCCGGCCGCCATGAAGGCGCCGTTGAGGTGCTCCATCAGCGCGCCGTCCCAGTCGAAGCCGCCGAGGTTGCGGTCGCCGTCGGTGGCGATGACGTCGTAGTCGCCGTCCTCGACCTTCATCACGGTCACGTCGAAGGTGCCGCCGCCCAGGTCGTAGACGAGGACGGTGCCGACGCGCTCGTCCTCGTCCTGGGCGACGCCGTAGGCCAGGGCGGCGGCGGTCGGCTCGTTGACGATCCGCAGCACCTCCAGGCCGGCGATCCGGCCGGCGTCCTGGGTGGCCTTGCGGCGGGCGTCGTCGAAGTACGCGGGGACGGTGATCACGGCGCGCTCCACCGGCTCGCCGAGCATCATCTCGGCGTCCTCCTTGAGCCGCTTGAGGATCAGCGCGGAGATCTCCTCGGGGCGGAAGGGGGTGCCGGACTCGGAGGTGTAGACGGGATGGGGCTCGCCCATGTAGCGCTTCACGAACTGCACGACGTGGTCCGGCGCGGTCGCCGCGGACCGCTTGGCCTGTGAGCCGACGACCACGGTGTCGCCCTGGAACATCACCACGGACGGGGTGATGTTCTCCCCCTCGCGGTTGCGGACGATGGACGCGGTGCCGGTCCGGTCGGCCACCGCCACCGCGGAGTACGTCGTCCCCAGATCGATCCCCACAACCCGTGCCACCCCCGGGCACCTCCCCGTACCTCGTGCCACCCGAATCTGCCGGAGCGTCAATCATGCAGCATGCAGGGGTGTTCGGGGGATGGGAACGACAGGGTCGATGGGGACTCAGGCGCGGCCCATGGCGCGGGTCAGCGTGATCTCCACGACCACCCGGTCCGGGTTGGGGGCGGGGGTGCGGCCGTACCGCTCGGCGTACCGCCGTACGGCGTCGGCGACCGCCTCGGGGTCGGTGCTGACCCGGGCCACGCCCTCCAGCGTCGCCCAGCGCCCCTTGTCCACCTGGCAGACCGCGACCCGGGCGCCCTCGGGGCCGGCGGCCAGCACGTGGGCGACCTTGCGGCTCGCCTTGTTGGTGATCACCCGGGCGAGCCCGGCCCCGGGGTCGTACGTCACGCCCACCGGCACGACGTGCGGGGTGCCGTCGGGGCGGTGGGTGGTGAGGGTGCTCATGACGTACTCCTGCCAGAAGGCGAGGTACGCGGGGTCCGGATCGCGCGGGTCGATGGCCATGGCACCGACGGTACCCGGACGCGGCGGACGCGGCGGACGGGCCGACAGGCGGTCCGGGCGGGCCGTACCCGTGGGTGACGCCCGGTGGCGCGGTGCCTCCGCCTTGGAAACCAACCTTGAGTGGAATAGACTCAACTTGTCTCACGCTGGACTAGGCAGTTTTGCTGTTTCGGGCGGAAAGAGGGAGTACGCGGACGTGGACGCCGAGCTGACCAACAAGAGCCGGGAGGCCGTGGGCGCCGCCAACACCAAGGCGGTGTCGGCGGGACATGCGGACCTGACCCCCGCACACCTGCTGCTCGCGCTTCTGGAGCAGCCGGAGAACGACAGCGTGCTGGACGTGCTCGCGGCGAGCGGCGCCGACGCCGCCGCGGTGCGGTCCGGGGCCGAGCGGCTGCTGGGCGGACTGCCCAGCGTGCAGGGCAGCACGGTGGCGCCCCCGCAGGCGAGCCGTGAGCTGCTCGCCGTGATCGCGGACGCCACCACACGCGCGAAGGAACTCGGGGACGCCTTCGTGTCCACCGAGCACCTGCTGATCGGCATCGCCCTCAAGGGCGGGGCCACCGGCGAGCTGCTGGCGCAGTACGGTGCCACAGGCAAGAAGCTCCAGGACGCGTTCGAACAGATCAGGGGAGGCCAGCGCGTGACGACACCCGATCCCGAGGGCACGTACAAGGCGCTGGAGAAGTACGGCACCGATTTCACCGCCGCCGCCCGCGAGGGCAAGCTCGACCCGGTCATCGGCCGGGACAACGAGATCCGGCGCGTGGTGCAGGTGCTGTCGCGGCGCACGAAGAACAACCCGGTCCTCATCGGCGAGCCCGGCGTCGGCAAGACGGCGGTCGTCGAGGGCCTGGCCCAGCGCATCGTCAAGGGCGACGTGCCCGAGAGCCTGCGCAACAAGCGCCTGGTCGCCCTCGACCTCGGCGCGATGGTCGCCGGCGCGAAGTACCGCGGCGAGTTCGAGGAGCGGCTGAAGGCGGTCCTGGCCGAGATCAAGGCCAGCGACGGCCGGATCGTCACCTTCATCGACGAGCTGCACACCGTCGTCGGCGCCGGCGCGGGCGGCGACTCCGCCATGGACGCGGGCAACATGCTCAAGCCGATGCTGGCCCGCGGCGAGCTGCGCATGGTCGGCGCGACCACGCTGGACGAGTACCGCGAGCGCATCGAGAAGGACCCCGCCTTGGAGCGCCGCTTCCAGCAGGTGCTGGTCGCCGAGCCGAGCGTCGAGGACACCATCGCGATCCTGCGCGGTCTCAAGGGCCGCTACGAGGCGCACCACAAGGTGCAGATCGCCGACGCCGCCCTGGTCGCCTCGGCCACCCTGTCCGACCGCTACATCACCGCGCGCTTCCTGCCCGACAAGGCCATCGACCTGGTCGACGAGGCCGCCTCGCGGCTGCGCATGGAGATCGACTCCTCCCCCGTGGAGATCGACGAGCTGCAGCGCTCCGTCGACCGGCTCCGCATGGAGGAGATGGCGCTGGAGAAGGAGACCGACCCCGCCTCCAAGCAGCGGCTGGAGAAGCTGCGCAAGGACCTCGCCGACAAGGACGAGGAACTGCGCGGCCTGACCGCCCGCTGGGAGAAGGAGAAGGAGGGCCTGAACCGGGTCGGTGAGCTCAAGAAGCGCCTGGACGAGCTGACCACCCGCATCGAGCGCGCCCAGCGCGACGGCGACTTCGAGGCCGCGTCCAAGCTGATGTACGGCGAGAAGCCCAAGCTGGAGGCGGAGCTCGCCGAGGCCACCGAGGCCGAGGCGACCGTCAAGCGGGGCACGATGGTCAAGGAGGAGGTCGGTCCCGACGACGTCGCCGACGTGGTCGCCGCCTGGACCGGCATCCCGGCGGGCCGCCTGCTGGAGGGCGAGACCCAGAAGCTGCTGCGCATGGAGGACGAGCTCGGCAAGCGCCTGATCGGCCAGAGCGAGGCCGTGCGGTCGGTCTCCGACGCCGTGCGCCGCTCGCGCTCCGGCATCGCCGACCCGGACCGGCCGACCGGCTCATTCCTCTTCCTCGGCCCGACCGGTGTCGGCAAGACCGAGCTGGCCAAGGCGCTCGCGGACTTCCTCTTCGACGACGAGCGGGCCATGGTCCGCATCGACATGAGCGAGTACGGCGAGAAGCACTCCGTCGCCCGCCTGGTCGGCGCCCCTCCCGGCTACATCGGCTACGAGGAGGGCGGCCAGCTGACCGAGGCCGTGCGCCGCCGCCCGTACACCGTGGTGCTGCTGGACGAGGTGGAGAAGGCCCATCCCGAGGTCTTCGACGTGCTGCTCCAGGTGCTCGACGACGGCAGGCTCACCGACGGCCAGGGCCGCACCGTCGACTTCCGCAACACCATCCTCATCCTCACCTCCAACCTGGGCAGCCAGTACCTGGTCGACCCGGTACTGGGCGACCAGGAGAAGAAGGAGAGCGTCCTGGAGACGGTCCGCACCTCCTTCAAGCCGGAGTTCCTGAACCGGCTGGACGACATCGTCGTCTTCACCGCCCTCGGCAAGGAGGAACTGCGCCACATCGCCCGGCTGCAGACCGACCGCCTGGCCCTGCGGCTGCGCGACCGCCGGATCGGCCTCGACATCACCGACGAGGCGCTGGACTGGCTGGCCGAGGAGGGCAACGACCCGGCGTACGGCGCCCGGCCGCTGCGCCGCCTGGTGCAGACCGCCATCGGCGACCAGCTCGCCCGCGAGATCCTGGCCGGCGAGGTCCGGGACGGCGACACGGTGCGGGTCGACCGGGTCGGCGACCAGCTGCTGGTCGGCACTTCCACCGGCAAGACTCTCTGAGTCCGGCGACGCGTCGCCGGACCGACGGGCCGCGCTTGCACAGCGCGGCCCGCCGTGAGGGAGGATGGGGTTATCCGTACGAAGGGAACTCCAAGGTGAGCATCGACCCGTCCTCGATTCCGAATTTCGGGGGCCAGCCGGACCCCCAGCCCGGCCCTGCCGGGAACGTGGTCATTCCTGACCAGGATCTGGTCAAGCAGCTGCTGGAGCAGATGGAGCTCAAGTACGTCGTAGACGAGGAAGGCGACCTCGCCGCGCCGTGGGAGGAGTTCCGCACCTACTTCATGTTCCGCGGGGAGGAGGACCAGCAGATCTTCGCGGTCCGCACCTTCTACGACCGCCCGTACAGCATCGAGGACAAGCCTCAGCTGCACGAGGCGCTCGATGACTGGAACCGCCGCACCCTGTGGCCGAAGGTCTACACGCACACCCACGACGACGGCACCGTCCGCCTGATCGGCGAGGCCCAGATGCTGATCGGCCTCGGCGTCGGCCTGGAGCACTTCGTCTCCAGCACCGTCAGCTGGGTGCGCGCGTCGATCGAGTTCGAGAAGTGGATCCTCGAGGCCCTGGGGCTGGAGAAGGACGCGGACTCCGCGGACGGCGAGGGAGACGGCGACGCCGAGGACTGACCCGCCGCCCTTGAGGGCGTCAGTGGACCACCGGGACGGAGACCAGCAGGTACGTCCCGCGGGAGAGTGACAGCCCGGTCGACGTCACGACCGCCACGGCGGCCGTGCGGGGCCGGGCTTTCGCCATTCCGGCCGGGGCCTGGACGCCGGGTCAGCCGGCGAACGCCTTGCGGAGGCGGGAAGCCGCTTCGGTGAGGACGTCGTCGCGTTTGCAGAAGGCGAAGCGGACCTGGCTGCGGCCGGCGTCGGGATCGTCGTAGAAGACGGAGTTGGGGACGGCGACGACGCCGCAGCGTTCGGGGAGGGCGCGGCAGAAGGCGAGGGCGTCCTTCTCACCGAAGGGGGTGATGTCGGTGGTGATGAAGTAGGTGCCCTGGGGTTGATAGACCTCGAATCCGGCGGCGCGCAGACCGCCTGCGAGCAGGTCGCGCTTGCGCCGCATGCCGTCCCGGAAGTCCCGGAAGTAGGCGTCGGGGAGGGCGAGCGCCTCGGCGACGGCGTACTGGAAGGGGCCGGAGGCCACGTACGTCAGGTACTGCTTGGCCGCGCGGACCGCGCTCACCAGGGGCGGGGCGGCGGTGACCCAGCCGACCTTCCAGCCGGTGAAGGAGAAGGTCTTGCCGGCGGACGAGATGGTCACGACGCGCTCGCGCAGGCCCGGGAAGCGGTCGGCCAGGGCGGCGAGCGGTACGTGGTCGGTGTCGTAGGTCAGGTGCTCGTAGACCTCGTCGGTGACGACCAGCAGGTCTTGCTCGACGACGAGTGCCGCGATGGCGGTCAGTTCCTCGCGGGTGAGCACCGTGCCGGTGGGGTTGTGGGGGCTGTTGAGCAGCAGCAGGCGCGTGCGGGGGGTGATCGCGTCGCGCAGCGCGTCGAGGTCGGGGCGGAAGCCGGGGGCGCGCAGGGTGAGGGGGACGCGGACGGCGCCGGCCATGGCGATGCAGGCGGCGTACGAGTCGTAGAAGGGCTCGAAGGCGATCACCTCGTCGCCCGGTTCCAGCAGGCCCAGCATGGCGGCGGCGATGCCCTCGGTGGCGCCGGCGGTGACCAGTACCTCGGTGTCCGGGTCGTACGCCAGGCCGTGGAAGCGCGCCTGGTGGCCGGCGACCGCCTGCCGCAGTTCGGGCACGCCGGGGCCGGGCGGGTACTGGTTGCCGCGGCCGTCGCGCAGCGCGCGGACGGCGGCCTCGCGGACCTCCTCGGGGCCGTCGGTGTCGGGGAATCCCTGGCCGAGGTTGATCGCGCCGGTGCGGGCGGCGAGCGCCGACATCTCGGCGAAGATGGTGGTGCCGAACTCCGCGAGTGCGCGGTTGAGCGGGGGTCGCGAGGAGGTCATGACCGCCATCCTCCGCCGAACCTCTGGACTTCCTCAACTGACGTTCGGGGCTGAGCACCTGCGCCGGTGTTCGGAGCACCGCCCCTGAGCAGGGGAAGGGGCGTCGGCGACTGTCGTCACCTGTCGTCGTTGGCTACCGTCGGACGGCCCAGAGACGGCCCGGGAATCCAAGCCCTCCGCGCGTTGTGATGTCAGCGGAACAGCTTCGGCCACGGGCAGACCTCCCACGGCTCGTCCGGCCGGTCGGCCCACTTCCACCACACATGCCTCTTGGCGCACTTCCACAACCACCGGCAGACCCGCCGGCCATCGTCCTCCCGCTCGATGAGCACCATGGCGCCGGGCTTCATGAGCTGGCCGCACTCGGGACAGACGGGGGCATCGCTGGTCACGTCGACACCCTAACTGAGCGGCCTCTTCGTCCCGAAGCAACGGGAGCAACTGTGTGACCTGCGGTCGGAGCACCGGTGACCTGCGCGAACTGTCCGCGAGCGTCCGTGGTTGTGCGCCTACGTGCGGGGCCGTTGTAGCGCAGTTAGACACTCAGTCCGCGCGAGCCATGCTGCTTGTCTAGAGGGTCAGTAGCGCGGCAAGCAACGCAGCCGCCACTGCGGACAAGATCCGTGGCTTCCTCCAGCCCGGCCCGGAAGCCTGGCGGTTCAGCTCCCACGTGAACATCAGACCGCCACCTAGGCCCAAAGTGCTCCGTAGCAGGAAAACGGCGGTGTGCACAGGGTCCTCCAGCGGCTTCGAGCGGACGGGAAGACTACCTCTAGCGTCGGTTGCGCGACTCGCCGAGGCCTCAGTTTGGAGCTATCTGCCGGTCGGGATCATTCTCCCCGCGCGGCGACATCACGGAACAGCTCTGCGAGCGTATGCAGCTGCTGCTGTCGTGCTTGCTCAGCCTTGCGCCTCGCTTGCCGCGCGTGAGCGATGAGGCCGCAAAGCCATACAACGAGAGACGCGATCACCAGCACGCCGGCCCAGAACACGAGGTCTTGCAACGTACCGTCGAGGTCGAGGTCAAGCGAGTCATGGGCCCAGAGTGCATGTACAAGAGCCCCCACGACCCCCTGGAACGCATCCCAACAGGCCAGCACCGCCAGGACGGCCACACAGCCCCAGCCATTGTTTCGCTTTTTCCCAGTCACGGTTTGTTGCTCCGCTTCGCCACACCCCACGCCTTCGTTGACGGCAAGGCCCTTCTCGGCGGCACACTACCGTGCGGCTGGTGCGGAGAGGCTTTGGGCTGGAGTTGCCGTGGGGCGAGAGATCGGGGCCCGTACGCTGGCCGCGAATCGGGCTGGCTCCTTGCCTGCCCGCAATAGCCCGATGTGGGCCCCGATCTTCGAGGCTCGCCCCACGGTGGCTGCGTAAAGCCTCGAAGCGCCAGCCGCCCCAGCCACTGCGGTTCTCGCCTGATGCCCCTTGGGTCTATCTGGTGGGCGCGCGGCGGCGGACGGCGCGCCGAGCGGGACGAAGGCAGACATCCGATGCGGTTGATCTGTCAAGCCGCGGTGGGGGCCGATTGCTCGGCGTGGGTGGGGAAGGCGATTTCTTCGTTGTA